>DAIEHY010000034.1 GCA_027353165.1 Desulfosporosinus sp. | reverse complement strand
TTCTCCATTTCCGGCTCGGCTTCCCTCCAGGAGGGTCTGCAAGGCTGGATCGGAGAGGATTCGGCGCACGATTTGGTTAATAAGGTCTTCGTTCATGAGTTATTCCTCCATGAGCACTCCATAGCTCTGTGGGTCAATAAACGCCGCATTGGCTTCATCTAAGTCCAAGTGCATTTCTTTTTGGTATTGGTCACTGACTCGGATGAGCACATCTTCATAGACCATCGGGCGTTGGCTTTCTACTTTCACTCGAACTCGGTCTCCATCCTTTAAAGACCACGCTTGCGCATCGTTAGTATGCAAGTGGATGTGCCTGCTAGCGACCATTACACCGGTTTTAAGCTCGACATGACCCACTGGGCCTACAATCTGAAGCCCTGCAGTTCCTTCATGTTGGCCCGAGTCTCGGATAACGGGCTTAATTCCCAATTTGAAACAATCCGTAACGCTCAGTTCGACTTGTGTCCGTTTTCTCACGGGGCCCAAGACTCGTACATTGTCAAATTGTCCTTTTGGCCCTACGAGGGTGACAGTTTCTTGGGCGGCGAACTGACCGGGTTGGGAGAGAGCTTTTTGAGGGGTTAGCGCATAGCCTTCTCCGAACAGGGCGTTCAAATCTTCCTCAGAGAGATGGATGTGTCGATTCGAGGTTCCTATAGTGACTTGCTTCTCAGGTTGCCCGAATTTCACGGCCTTCACCGCTTTCTCTGCGTTCTCGGTTTGGTCCTTTATCCGTCCCCGTACTTCACAAGCAAGAATATAAAAGGCACTGGAAAGACGGTTTAAGGCTTGGATCAGGTCGGTTCGGCTACAGGCCCCGGTTTCATCCGTGAAGGCCCGATTCGCGTAGAGTTCGACCTCTCGTGACTTTGCTCTAAGATGATGAAGTTTGGCTACAACAGCTCCATGCGTATAGCTCAGCGGAGTATGCTCTATCCCAAAGTATTTTTGCGGATGATGAGATCGTTCGCGAAGTTCTTCTGGGGTCAGTCCGATCAGAGTACTCCATTGAAAGGGTTCTTGCTTGACTTCACTGACCATCAGTTGTCTGCAAAGAGCCGCAATTTCTTCGAGTTTTTGGATAAGGTCTTTCTCCCCTTTTTCTTCGAAGAAAACCTGAGCCTCAACCAGTTCACATTGAAAGAGGTCCAGTTGTCCTCGATAGGCAATCACCGGATGGGTTTTAGTCACTAAATCGCCGGTACGCAAATGGGTCATGTGTTCCGGTTTAAGGTTACTTCTGCCCAGTCTTTGGGCTACATTGGAAAAGGTACTCTTCGTGAGGTCCTGAAGTCCGTTGCCTTCAATTTGTACCTCGATTCCTTTAGAACGGATAAAGTCCCGCGCTGAGGGCGTGATCACGCTTCCGGGCGGTAGTACGATCAGGCTCGCTTTTGTTTTATGCCAATTGGCTCTTAGTTCATATTCTGTGACGATCAAGTCCTCACCCCATTACAGAAGTCAGTGGTCAGAAGCCAGTAGTCTGACTTCTTGTTGCCCTTTTTCAGCCGCCCATTTCAACAAAGCGGTTTTTACTTTTCTCCATAACTTTTGTTGTCACCGACGGGCAAAATGAACTCAACGTCTTGGTGCGGACGCGGTATTACGTGGACACTGATAAGCGCTCCGACTCGTTGAGCTGCTGCGGCTCCTGCATCAACTGCGGCTTTGACCGCTCCAACATCTCCTCGGACCATGACTGAGACGAGTCCTCCTGAGACGTGCTCTTTTCCACACAAGGTGACATTGGCGGCTTTTAACATTTGATCCGCTGCTTCGATGGCTGGGATCAATCCTTTGGTTTCTATCATTCCAAGTGCTATTACACTGCGATCTTGTGCCATTTTGGTCCCTCCTGTATTCGAGGCTCGAGGTTCGGTGCTCGAGGCTCGATATTATTATTTGATTAATGAATGGATGATGAACGATGCTGAATATCGAGGCTCGTTGTTAACTTTTTTGACGCTAACACTTCATGCCATTGAGGTGCTGCATGACTTGTTTAATAATTTCTTGGACTAACTGGGCATCGACTTCCGGCGTTTGGGCTTGATTCTGGTTTTGGGTTTGGGTTTGAGTTCTCTCACTGCTCCCCTTGAGGTTCATGGGTTCGACGGGTTTGCGGTCTGGAATTTGTTGATGCCAAGCAACTCGTTTGATGTTCAACAGGTGCTGGGGGGTGACGTTTTCTGAGACGCTCGACCCTGCCCAAGTTCCACACCCGAGGGTGAAGGAGGGGGCTAGGCCTGTGGTCGCTCCGACACCGCCCATGGCTGCTGGGGTGTTGATCAGGAGTCGGTTGACCGGTTTCTTAAGCGCAAACTCTCGGATAATTTCTTCATTATTACTGTGCATCGCCAGACTATGCCCCACTCCGCCCGCTTCTAAGAGTTGAAAGCAGCGCTCGCACCCTTCATGCCAGTCGGCAACTCGGTAAAAGCCGAGCACCGTGGTGAGCTTTTCATAGGATAACGGCCATTGTGGCCCGACTCCGCTTAAGGGGGCAACTAAGCATCGGGTTCGATCTGGGATACTAATTCCGGCGAGTTGGGCGATGAATTTCGGGTCTTTCCCCACGACTTTAGGGTTGACGCCTCCGTTGGGGAGCATCACGACTTTTGAGACGCTGGCGACGTCTTCAGGGTCGAGAAAGTGCGCCCCAAAGCGTTTCAGGTGACGGATCAGTTCGTCGGCGATACAGTCTTCCGCGACGATGGCTTGTTCGGAGGCACAGATGGTTCCGTTGTCAAAGGTTTTGCCCATGATGATGTATTCGGCAGCTTTAGCTAGGTCCGCACTGCGTTCGACGAAGGCTGGCACGTTTCCGGGACCGACCCCGAGGGCTGGTTTTCCACTGCTATAAGCGGCTTTGACTAACGCGCTTCCTCCGGTGGCTAGGATCATGGCAACGCCGGGGTGTTTCATGAGTTCTTGGGTCGCTCCCATGGAGACATTGAGGATGCAGCCGATCACCCCTTCGGGGGCTCCGGCGGCCACAGCCGCTTGGTGCATGATTTTAGCCGCTTCATTCGTGCAGCGGACTGCGCTGGGGTGCGGAGAAAACACGATCGCATTGCGAGCCTTGAGTGCGATCATGGCTTTATAGATTACGGTTGAGGTCGGATTCGTGGTGGGTATGATTCCCGCGATGACTCCCACCGGTTCGGCGATTTCCCACAGCTTTTGCTCGGCGTCTTTTCGGATGATTCCCACCGTTTTCATGGGCTTTATGAAATCATAGACCGTTCGTGAGGCAAAATAGTTTTTAAAGCATTTGTCTTCGTAGTTTCCCATGCCCGTTTCTGAAACCGCCATCATGGCTAACCTGGCTGCATTGGCCTCACCGGCTTCGCGCATTAGGTCAATGATATGATCCACTTGGTCTTGCGTGAAGTCTTTTAGGGCTTCTTGGGCTTGGCGTGCAGCTCGAACTAAATTTCGGGCTTCTTGTAAGGAACATAGGTCTCGATCGAGTTCCATTACGAGCGGCACCTCCCTTTTGTTAGAATTTTAGGCCGTTTTCACAGACGTCGATCACGGCTCTTTGGAATGCTTCACAGGCCGATTTACAGGCACTTTGGGAGCCGGTTAGGAGTCCCCCACCAAAGTTGGTTTCGGTTGGTGGTCCGTAAAAGGCTTTCATGGTCACTTCTGCGGCTTTTAAGGCAGCGTCAAGTCCATACATGGCTTCGATCGGAGGCGCGATCAGGTAGGACAGCGCTTCCCCTTCGGGAATTCCCGCCAATTTGGAAAGGTAGCTTCCGGTTCGCGACACGGTGTGCGGGAACCAGGCGGTTTTTCCGCCGTCACTGGTGTAGAACCAGCATTCGTTTTCCAGGTGGTCAATACAGGCATCCACTCCGGCTCTTACTTCGGCTGGGTTCGGCCCTGCTAGTATGCCTATAATTTCTCCGGATAAAGGCCCCGACGCTCGTGCTGCTCCACAATAGAAGCTTTTGGCATACACGACTTCGACTTCTGCTTTTTTGGTCGCTTCGTCTAAGGCGACATAGGTCGAATCATCAATGTCAGCGGTGATCATCCCGATTGAGCGTTGATAGCCTGTGAGACCTAATTTTTCGGCTAGATCGGGGGCCACGTTGGGTATTAATCGGACAGCTAATACTTTTGGCTTTATGGGCTCTATCATGATTACCCTCCCTATCAACGTTTAAAGTTCAGTTTGCGCTAAACAACGTTACTTGGTGTTCTCTACGTTTTTAGTTTTTGGCTTTTCTTCGATGACCGGTAATTTAGGTAGGATAGCTTCAAGTTCCTGATGCGGGCGAGGAATTACGTGACAGCTGATGAGTTCTCCAACTCGCTCTGCTGCTGCAGCCCCAGCATCGACGGAGGCTTTAACCGCTCCCACGTCTCCTCGAACCATGACGGTGACTAAGGCTCCTCCAACTTTTACTTTCCCGATTAGGGTGACATTCGCGGCTTTAACCATCGCATCCGCTGCTTCGATGGCTCCTACGATTCCACGGGTTTCTACCATTCCTAGGGCAACTAGCTCTCCTCTTATAGCCATTTATGGTTTCTCCTTTCACTCTCTTGATCTATTAATTCTAGATATCGTTTTCAATCTCAATCTCATTATATAAGGACAGCTTGAAGTTAACCATACACTCTTTGACTTAAAGCGTCTAGCATCATCAGCGAAGTCCATAATAACCTTACAACAAAAGAGTAGGTTGCGACCTTCTACTCAAGATTAACGCCCGATGCCTGAGCATTTAGTATTTTCTTTATTAAGCTGGCCAAGTGGGCACCAGCTTCTGCCGCCGGAGTCCCGCCTTTGTGAATATTGCTGATCACAGTGCGTTCACTCTCTACCATGCCTAATCTTGGATTATATGCCATATAGGCACTCATACTCTCTGCCGTTCCCAGACCGGGTCGTTCTCCGATTAGGATCACAGCAGCTTCAGGTTTCAGCTCCTCACCAATTGTATCCATCACAGCAACCCGGCCATGTCGAACAAAGATTGTAGTTCCCAGCTTCACGCCCATTCCTTCAAGGCCCTGAGTTAAAGCTGGAAGAAGATTAGGAATGTTAGCTTCAACTGCTTTACTAGAAAGTCCATCGGAAACTATGATTTGGACCATAGCACCCTTTGGGCACCTTTTTGAAAGTATTTCTAAATTCTCAGCGTCAAGTTTTCTTCCTAAATCTGGCCGTGTAAGATATTCATCTTTCGACTGGCAAAGAGTTTGGATGGAAACCATATTATACTTTACTGGAAAATCTTCAGGTACTTCGCCGAGTACAGAGTCTTGCGCTACTGCATGATCTGCTCGGAAGCGAAGTAACGTATCTGTCAAAGGACGGGGACCACTCCGCCAAACTCCGATGCGAGCGGGGGTTGAAAGCTTCATTTCTTCATAGAGTGCTTTATTAACCGGATTGGGTACTTGCAAATAGCGTTGCAAATCGATTTCGGTTAAATCTGTTATCTGACATTCATCAATACGCGATGAATTTGGTAATGGTAAAGTACTAAACGAAGGTTGAGTTTTTTCCTTATCCATCCCTTTAAGGAACTCTTCTACGATGAGGCGGACACTATCTTCCAAGCTCATTTCTCTAATCCCCCCTTACCTTGTGAATATCGTCGCATCTCCAGCACGGCCCGTAAGCTTCCCTTTAACTAGAATTCCCATTGATTCAGCCCAAGTCTCAAATTCAGGTAATGGTCTTAGGTTAAAAAGTTCTCGTAACGTCGCAATATCATGGTAACTAGTACACTGGTAATTTAACATCACATCATCCCCCATAGGGATCCCCATAAAGTAAGTGCAACCTGCCGCTGCAAGCAGAGTCGCCAGATTTTCAATATCGTTTTGATCCGCTTTCATGTGGTTGGTGTAACAAGCATCAACCCCCATCGGTAAACCCGTAAGTTTGCCCATAAAATGGTCTTCAAGACCTGCCCTGGTCACTTGACGAGTATCATAGAGATATTCCGGACCGATAAAGCCAACAACAGTATTCACTAAAAATGGGTTATAATGACGGGCTAGCCCATAACATCGTGCCTCTAAAGTTACTTGATCAGAACCATGGTGAGCCTCAGATGAAAGTTCCGAGCCTTGTCCTGTTTCAAAATACATAATATTCGGACCTGTTGCATAACCCTCTTTTAAGCCAAGAGCATAAGCTTCATCTAAAATTTCTTGACTGACTCCAAAGGCTTCATTCCCACTCTGTGAGCCAGCTATGGATTGGAATAATAAATGAACAGGCGCCCCTTTTCTCAATGCCTTCATTTGAGTGGAGATATGTGCTAAAACACAAATTTGAGTAGGGACCTTCCACTCCTCAACAAACTGATAAAGAGTTTCCAAGCTACGTATAGTAGCTGGAACAGAATCGTCAACAGGATTTAGACCAATCACTGCGTCCCCAACCCCATAGGACAACCCTTCACGCAAACTAGCTAAAATCCCATCAACCCCATCTGTTGGATGATTCGGTTGCAGCCGAGAAGCTAAGCAACCCTTTTTCCCTATTGTCGTATTACAATGCGCCAAATTTTGAATTTTAGCAGCCCCTAATATTAAGTCGAGATTACTCATAAGTTTAGTAACTGCGGCGACCATCTCTGAGGTGAGACCGCGATTAATCCTTCGGAGATCAGATCCGGTAGTTTCAGTTCTAAGAACATACTCTCGGAACTCTGCAACACTCCAATTCTTAATCGTGTGATAGATAGGCTCATTGACATCCGCATCAATGAGGCGTGATACTTCATCTTCCTCAAGCGGTACGACTGGATTTTTCCGCAAGTCTTCCAAAGTTAATTCTGATAAAACTCGTTTTGCTGCGATCCGCTCTGCAGCATCTTCGGCGGCAATACCAGCGAGAATATCACCTGATTTAAGCTCGTTCGCTTTCGCCAAAATATCTTTAACATCTTTAAAATTAAACGTTTGACCAAAAAGTCGTGTTTTTAACTTCACAATTTCACATCCCTTCTGTAGTGTCTATCAATTAGCAAAAACTAATGTTTTAACAATCACAGGTACGGCATCTTGAAATGGTAATGGTTTAGCAATATCCAGAAAATCTCCAAAAGCCAGCTCGATACCATCCAAACAAACTAGTGGAATAGAAGGAAGAAGCCTTTGCAGAGTTTGTCCCAACACTTTCGCAATATCTTGTTGAGCGATAATCACCTTTGGCTCTCCTTTAATTAAGGGAAGTTCGCAGGCAAGAGTTTCCGCTAAGGTGAGAATCGTTAAAAAGTCTGTATTGTCTAAGGATGGAACTACCAGCGCTACTGTACGGTAAAAAGAGTAATTCTCTGCGGGTTTGAGCCACGAAAACTTTCCAGACGCCTCCCATTCCGGGTAGACTGCTGGTACATTTCGTAACGGAAGTGTATGTTTGCTAACCGTAATGGTCGATCCTGATACATTGACCGTGTGGGCTCCAGCCCCAAGTACCGTGGCATGGATCGTCTCAGAACCTTCATGGACGAGAAGGGATGAATAAATCCGACTTTTCTGAAATGCCTCGGCCAAGAGTGGCCCAACATCCCCATGGATCCACCATTCCTTAATTCCAGGAAGGTAGATATACTTAGCAACCCCTCCGGAAAAGACCACTCCGTCAAGCTTAACATCCGGTAGCAAATTCGTCATTATCAGGGGGCTATCTTGAGGGAGTATAGGTTCTTGGAAAATAACTCGTTCCACACATTCCACCATACTCTGTAAACAGGTTTGTATAACAGCCAATTCATCCCCATTTTGGGCCTGATAACGATTTGGATAGCATTGATTTATAATCTTCTGAGCGGGAGAGGAAATGTAGCTTAAACGGTGGGTCAGTGGATCTACCTCCATAAGACGACCACCAACATTAATACACGCCGTCCCTATGCACTTGCCCCGATCAAAATAGGCAATATTTGTAGTCCCTCCACCGATGTCGATGTTGGCAATACAGGCATGTAAGCGCTTGGAGAGTGCCTCTGCTCCCGACCCTTTTCCAGCGATTAAACTTTCGAGATCTGGTCCAGCCGTTGCTACGACAAAATCTCCGGCATAAGCAGCCAATGAATGGATAATTTCCGAAGCATTTTCTTTTTTAGCAGTTTCCCCCGTAATGATAATGGCACCGGTGTCGACTTGTTTAGGACTTACTCCAGCTTTCTCATATTCCTTCGCAACAATTTCACGAAGTGCTGCACCGTCTACATGTTGACGATCTTCAAATGGAGTAAAGTGAACCTTACCCATATAAAAGATACTTTTGTGGCTAATTTCTACTTTTGGCACTTGACTTCCAGGCATTACATTGACTAGAGTAAGCATCGAAATGACCAACTGAGTCGTTGTTGTTCCGACGTCGATCCCTACGCTGACTAATGTCATCTCTTTTGCCATGATTATTTTTCAGGCACCTCTCCCTGTATACTCCACCACGGTGGGCCTTTGCAATGATGTAAACTCAATAAAAATTCAGAGGCCCTTCATCCTATCCCAGTTACCCGGACGAGATGAAGGGCCTTATTGCCCGCTATTACTTTGTAAAAAGTCTAATAAGATAGGTCTACGCATCATTCTTCTGAAAGCAGATCATAATTTGATAATTCGCTACTAATTCCATTATTCCTTCTATATTCAATAGTTTCCTCGAAATATTTGCGATTTTTTACAGAGTCTTTATACTGAATGATGATGATGTGTATCTGGGGCAATATAGTCAAGGTCTTTATTATCGTCAAATGCTGATTTTGGTCCTTTAAACCAATGACGTACACTAATCAAATACCAGGGGATAAGAAAAGCCCAGACGATTAATAAGACTACTCCCGTAAAGTTGAAATTACTCACTGTTATCGGATAGGATACAGGTAGCATAAACAGAATGCCACCAAAAATTGTCCAGAGTATAGCTATCCATCCAATTAGTGGGCTCCATGATCCGAGACTCCACGGGCCATCCTTAAATCGATCCTTATGAATATTTCTTAAGAATACAGGAATAACGTAAGCAATATATAGTCCAATAACCGCAATGGAGGTTACGGCTGAATATACCACGGTACTAAATAATGCTGGCAGCGCAAGAATAAAGGCTAAAGTAATAGATAAATATAACGCGTTTAAAGGAACATGACGATCATTTAACTTATACCAGATCTTAGACTTAGGCATTCCATCATCACGTGCGAACGCAAAAATCATTCGCGAATTAGAGGTTATGGAAGCAGTCCCACAGAAAAATTGAGCAACAATGGCAATTAAGAACATTAGTGTTCCAATTGTACCCCCTAAACGTGTTGTCAGAATGTAGAGTACCGCATTTGTAGAACCCAGAGTATCCTGTAGATCTGGCATAGCAACTAAAAAGCCAATAATAAGTAGATAACCTGCAATAGCCGATACGACCACAGACATCAGAATTCCACGGGGTGCTGTCATTTCAGCCCCTTCAGTCTCTTCCGAAACGTAAGCAGAAGCGTCATAACCTGTAAATGTATAAGAAGCAACCAATAATCCTAATAAGAAACCGTACCAATATGGAAACCCGGTACCTGTAAACTGGGAATGATACATGAAGTTTAGAGGATTTTCATGATGAGGAGAAAAGAACAGTAAAGCGCCAACGATTAATATAACTCCGCCGATATGCCACCAAGCACTAATATTGTTTAAAGAGGATACCAAATTGATGCCCCTAGAATTGATATAAGCTTGAAGCATCAGAATCACGGCATAAATAACTAAAGTTGCTATGGAACCTGCCTGTCCATCGGCTGGAATAATAGGAAAATATTGATTTAACAAAGCATCCACAAACATGGCTAACCCATAGTCAATACCTGCTGTTACGGCAATTTGGCCAATTACGTTAAACCATGCTGTAAACCAACCCCAGCCAGATCCTCCTAATTTGGAGGCCCAGTAATAAAGACCACCTGCTGTAGGATATGCTGAGGCAATCTCTGCCATTGAAGCTGCTACAGCAATCGCGAAGATACTTACGATTGGCCAACCATAAGCCAATGCTGATGGACCTGCAACATTAAGTCCAAAGCCAAACAGGGTCAGGGTCCCAGCAAGTACAGAAATAATCGTAAATGAAATTGCAAAATTTGTGAATCCGCTCATTGATCGAGCTAATTCCTGTTTGTAACCAAGTTCATGCAATCGTTTAAGGTCTTGTTTAACAATTTCGTCTCTTGATAATTTTGACACAATCCTCACTCCCTTAAAATCAATATAGCCTGAAATCCCTGAAATTCATGCTGGCAGTTTTTAATTAAAACTTTCGGAACCTCACCCCCCTTTCTGAAATCAGATCAATAACCGGAAACCAAAACCACCTCCCTTAATAGTAAATAAAATGAACGAAATGAAATTAATATTCTTAAAGCCCTTCAAGCTCATCCAGAAATATGGATGACTTGAAGGGCCCTATTGCCCACTATTCCTTTGTGAATTAATAATTCGTCACTTAACAAAAATATTCCTTTTATATTTATGGAATATTAATATTTTTCTGATAATTATTTCATATAAACTAAAAAGCCCTCCCCAATATCAAATCAGTTTTGATATTGGGGAGGGCCACATTGCCCAAATTTATCCTTAAGCTAGAAAATAAAAGTTATCTAATGTTGATAAATTTTACTATTCGCCATTAGCCTGTTAATTCCTTTATTAATAAAAAAAAAATTCCTCTCTACAAGACACTACTCTCATGTTAAGCAAAAACTGTTTAAGACTCAAAGACCTTTCATGCATCTGGTAATTCTGGAAAGGATCAAGATTTATTTTTTTTAAAAGTTTTAGGATCCTCGTGCACAATTTTAGTTGCAAGTTTTATGACCGTAATGCGAAAATCCATGGCCTGATGAATAAGCAATTGATGTGCTTCATAATCACTGATTCCATTACGTTCTGCGAGGAGAGCACGGGCTCGGGCGATTAATTTTTGACTTTGTAATTCCTGTTGGGTGTTTTCTAATTTCGCACGGACATCTTGCAACTCTCTCCAGCGAGCATAGGCAATTTGAATTGCAGGAAGAAGATCTCGATCAGTTATAGGTTTGACAAGGTAGCCATACACGCTTACTTTCTCTGCTCTATTTATAAATTTTGTCTGACTGTAAGCAGTAAGTAATAAAACGGGAATGTTCATAGTATGTAAGGCTTTAGCCACTTCCAACCCATCTAGTCCTGGCATCATCACATCCAGAATCGCTAAATCTGGAGCCAAAGACTTAGCCAATTCTACTGCTTTCAACCCATTATTTGCTTCGCCACAAACAATATGTCCAGCCCCTTGTAACATTTCTTTAATATCTAAGCGAATTAGTGCCTCATCATCTGCAATTAAAATGGATAGTTCGCTCATAACTGCCCCTCCGAACTATGTTTTGGAAAACTAACCGTTACAATAGTCGCTCTTTCTACACGTTCCATTCTAAACTCTCCACCTAATTGATCTCCCACTAATGAATCAACAATCTGTAACCCCAAGCGCCTCTGTTTTACTTTATCAAAAGGTACATCTGGATCCGGCCCATTGTCTTTTATTGTAAGGTAAATCGTTCCTCTTTTTTCGGAGATAGCTAGGATGATTAAGCCCTTTTCTAAGAAACGAATTCCATGTTTAAAACTGTTCGTCAAAAGTTCATTAATCACTAAAGCTAACGGGACGGCTTGTATACTTGGCAAATGAAGAGTTTGTCCTTCGACATGGGCCTCAATGCTCTGCTCAGGTGACATGGAGCTTTCTAACAAACTACTAAGGATGCGCTGAGAAAGTTCCCTTAAATCAACCGAGTCACAGTTCTGGCAGGCAAAAACATCATGAACCATGGCTATAGAGATAATTCGGTTGATACTTGCTGAAAACTCAGATTTGACAACGTCTAAATCCGACCTCCTCATCTGCAGACGAAGTAACGCTGCAACATTTTGGAGATTATTTTTAACTCGGTGGTGAATTTCTCGTATAACCGTACTCTGGGCACTTAGTTCCTGTTCTTTTTTGCGCAGGTCAGTTATATCTCTAAACGATATAACACAACCACTTAGATCTCCATAGGTCACGAGTGGAAACGCCTGGAAGAGATAGCTTTTATTGAGAATACAAAACTCAGCCGGGTTTTCAAGAGTATCCAATAATTCAGTTAAAGATGAGCAATTAACCATCTTAAATAAGAAATCCTGTCCAAGAGCCTCAAATCCATAATACTCTAGGTAGATCTCTGCAGCTTTATTATTGACGTATGTAATTTTACTGGATTTGTTTAAAACAAACAGTCCGTTCCCAACCCAGCTTTCGAACTGTGAACCTGTCATTGACAAATTCATTAACGTATTACTCAAGCGTTCGGCCGTTTGGGTCAAAAACTCAACTTGCTCTTCCTGTCGAAGTTCTTCGGAAATATCTCGTTCCATAATTAAAGTACCTATTACATCGTTTGCACCATTGCGAATCGCGACCACCGTTTGAGCAATAGGTATTCCCTCTTGGCTTACTCCTCGCACATTACGACAGGTTTCGCCCGTTTTGAGCGTTCGATAGACCGCAGGCTCACTGTTAGCTAACGCTAATTCACCCACCACGTTATGTCTGTACAAGGACCGATTTTCTGGACAGGCCCACGCTAACACCACAGCATCCACCCCATCTTTCAGGGGTGCATCTATAAAAATATCGGTCCCTGTCATTTCAGCAGTATGTGGAATCTGCTGAGCCATTGTTTGTAATACTTTGATATCATCTTCGGTGAGGTTTGTGTATGCACTACATAACTCCTTAATGGTTTTGCAATTCATTCAACGCCTCCAATCGCATACGCAAAGGAGCAAATCCTCCACTATCTATGCAGGAGGTTGTATAAAAAGGTTCTTCAATTCCTGCATAGTTTAAATAATAACCTGCTTGTTTTATGTCAGCTGTTGGCAGATCGACTTTTGTAATAATCCCTATCACTGGTTTGCGAAAAACTTTCGAAAACTTGGGCGGATAAAATGTCCTTTTTTTTGTAGCGTCTTGTAGTGCCCATATTTCTGAAACTTGATGACTCGTATCAATCAAAACATGATAAAAGCGAGGGATTTCCAGATATTCGCCCGGACAATCGATAAAGACGTGAGAAAAATCCAACATTTGTGTTTTTTGATAGCTGACTTGCTCATTCATAAGCATTTGTTTCAAAGTGGTTTTACCGGCACCAATTCCCCCAATAAGAAGTATTTTCCCCATTAACTTCTCGTCACCTCAGCCGCTGAAAACCCTAGTATGTTAACAAGAGTATTTACTGCTGCCCGTAATGCTGCTTCGACACTAGAAACATCCCCAGTAATCACCAGGGAACCCGTAAAGCGATCTAAAAACCCAAGTTCTATATCCCCTGCTTTACTAGCAGCATCTGCAGCGATAATTGCAGCCTCACTGGGGGTAATTGTCATAATTCCGATAGCACCTTTGGTTACGATTCCTAAACGCTCATGAATATCTCCTTGTGGGTTCGGGATAATATGAGCCATTGTTACTTGTTTACCCGGAACATATTCTTGGATTACACGTTGTTTTTCAACCAAGCAAAACACCACCATTTCTAAAACTTATGAACAATCAACGTCGACGACTGAGTACTTCGTCGAAAATTATTAAACTCCTCTTATTTATACCCAGCTTCTTTAAAGTAATTTTTACGAAGGGCGAGATCCGCAATATCCAGACCTTTAATTTGGTTTTCTTGTTGCATACTATTATCAGCTTCTCCCATGTACTGTCGGTTGGACAAAACGGCGAAATCCTTTGTGGTATTTAATAAGTTGCGTCCAAACACTGTGTTTTTATAACGATCTTCATTAACTCCCATCAGGTAGGCAATTGTTGGCATCGTATCAATTTGTCCTCCGGTAGTCGCGATCTCTCGTCCGTTCATGCCTTTATGATAAATAATCAGGGGGATTCGTTTACTATCATCGAGCCACCAGCTCTCCTGAGGCTGAACTTCTTTAACTTCATCATTATAATATTTGTGTACTCCAGTATGATCTCCGTAGATAACCACCACTGTATTATCTAAAACACCTTTTTTATTAAGCGACTCCAAAAAAGCTCCAATTTGCTCATCGGTATAGCGAATACTTTGGAAATAACCGCCTAATTTCGTCTTATTTAAATCATCACTTAAAATAAGTGATCGGTATTGTTCAGGTAAATCAAAGGGGCTGTGACTTGTTAAAGTCACCATAAAATTATAGAACGGTTGTTTTTGTTGTTCAATTACGGGCACTATTTGTTTAAAATAGCTGCCATCGCTGATCCCCAAGCCGATTTTTTCATCTGTGTTAAATCGGGTTTCGTCCATCGTTTTTTCAAAACCTATGGACGTTAGGGCAGGCATCCAATTCCAGTAGGACCCTTTATCAGGATGAATAGCTAAAGTACTATACCCATCCTCTTTTAAAATCTTAGGCAGTGAATTATAAGTGTTGTTTGGGAATCGAAAAAAGGTAGCGCCAGTACGAACCGGATAAACAGAGGTATTGGTCATTAGATCGGCATCCGAGCTTGTTCCATTATAGACTTGTTCGTAAAAATTGGAAAAATACAAACTATTAGCCAGAAGCTTGTTAAGATTAGGAGTGATTTCTTGTCCATTAATTTTTTGGTTTATTACGAATGCCTCAAGTGACTCAACTTGTATCACTAAAAGATTTTGACCCTTATAAAGCCCATGATACTCATTTACTGGTGTTTTTTTCTCTTGGTTTTGAACAAACCAATTTTGAATTTCCTGATTTTCCTCAGGCGTTAATTTAGGGGCCTTACTATCTTTAAGATAGTTATAAATATCGTAACTATGGTAGCCTAACGGGGAAAGGTTTGACATGGTCTGATTCGGAGACCAAGCAACTCTAAAAAGCATTCCATCGCCATTCCCCTTTAGATCCAATTGAACATGTTGATAATAAATATACGAGACCGAAAGTATCAAAAGGATCAATAGCGTATAAATATTTCTTTGCGCCTTAACATAGAACTTCTTAAACTTAAGTCCAATACCCAATAAAACTAAAAGATCAGAGATAAACAAAAAGTCGATCTGACGTAGCATTGATATAACGCTACTATAAAGGTTATCCAGATTCGATGTTTGGCTGAGCAAATAAGGGGATATAAAGCTAGTGTAACCACGGTAATACATTAAATCTGTAACAAGCAGGATAGAATACAAGGCATTACAACTAACCAGAAACCAAAAACGGGTCCTACCTTTAAAAAGAAAGGCAAAACTCAATATAATTATACTAAAACAAACGTAAACTGCTAAGGGCGGCGAAGAGCTAAAACTATAAAAAGCTTTTATATAGCTATAGCTTGTCGCATTTTCATTATTGATAAGACCAATAAATAGAATAGATTTTAACAACATTGCCAAAGTAGTGAACAGAAAAATACTATCTTTTAGCCATCCTAAGCTAGATGAGATAAGAGTGTACAACACGTCAAATAATTTATTCGGAACATAAGTAGGATTACTTAACTTCGTGTCGATATTTGTGAAATCATCTTCAAAACGAGCCAAAAAAACACCATTCCTTTGCTAGACCAGATTAATGAACTTAATAACATTCGACAAAAATCTGTATTATCCTTTAATAAATTAGTTTTGAATTATTTTCCTTTTGTATTTTGATTCTTCATTCTAAATATGTAGAGGTTTTGATTAAAACCATTATGGTCAAAACACTTTATCCATCAAATATTAATGATAAACTATAATCGAGGTTAATACTCTGAAGATTCTGATGATTGTAGGCATTTGGATATGCTGTACTCGAACCTTCACCCCAAGATACGAGTTTATCTTGAATTAAT
>DAIEHY010000033.1 GCA_027353165.1 Desulfosporosinus sp. | reverse complement strand
TTAGTTTTTTGAATGTGCCTTAGTTGAGGATAACCTTCTGGACTTATAATACTGAGAGAGTGTGTCAAAAATATGGCAAAAGCTTGAACTAACTATGTCTATTAAAAAGTTGAGAATTGTCCGCACGAAAATTATACACGAAGTTGTCTAGGGCTTGTGTTAGAATATGTTACAAGATGCAGAAAAGAGAGGGTCTGTTCCGCGCCAAGAACAAATTTTGCTGAAGAAAGAATGAGTATGGAAAGTGAGTCGCAAGACGTCCCCAACCTGTATCAATAAGGGGGTTGAAGAATGAGTGAGGTTCTGTGTATCCGTCAACGTACGGAGAGAGAAGAAGAGGAGCGCTTATCACCTTATGCGGCCAAGAGCTGTGAGGCTAAGCGCGAACGATTTGAAGAGGAGTGCCCAATACGCACTAAATTCCAAAGAGATCGGGATCGGATATTGCACAGCAATCCGTTTCGTCGACTGAAGCATAAAACTCAGGTTTACATTGCCCCTTCGGGAGACCATTATCGCACACGTATGACGCATAGCTTGGAAGTTTCTCAAATATGTCGAACCATCGCTCGGGGTCTGCAACTTAATGAAGACCTTATTGAAGCGATTGCTTTAGGGCATGATGTGGGTCATACTCCCTTCGGACATGTAGGGGAGGAGGCTCTGCGGCGGATTATTAGTCACTTCGAGCATAATGAACAGTCGATTAGAATCTTAAAGGTTTTAGCCCATGAGGGTCAGGGGTTAAACCTGACGGAGCCTGTTCTTGATGGGATTTTATTTCACACTGGTGAAGGTCTGCCCATAACTCTCGAAGGGCAGATTGTAAAAACTGGGGACCGGATAGCCTATCTGTGTCATGATTACGATGATGCCTTAAGGGCAGGTCTACTGACTGTGAGTGATTTGCCTGAAACCGTCCAACGGAAGCTTGGCGTGAAACCGAGTGATATGATTACAACGATGGTGGTTGATATGATTGAGGCTTCTCGGGGACTTGATCACATTGCTCAGTCCGTAGAGGTGCATAGCGCGATGCAGGAGTTTCGAGAGTTTATGTTTTCGAGAGTCTACAATAGTGTGACTTTACGTGAAGAACGGCGAAAAGGGCAATACATCGTCCAAGCACTTTTTGAGTACTATTATAAAGATATAGGCAAGTTACCCGAGCACTTTTTGATTTCGGCGGTCGGAAATAAAACCCAAGCGGTTGTCGATTATATCTCTGGGCTGACTGATAATTATGCGATTGATTTGTTTCAAAGCTTATTTATTCCCCGTAAGTAGAAGCAGTGAGCTATTTTAGTCCATCCATAAGTTGATCCAATAAAGGCTTCACACCGTTTTGAATGTGAAGCCTTTAGATTTTGGCATCAATAATTTAAAATAACTAAGAAACGTATAAGTTATTAAGAACAGAAGTAAACTAAGGCTTGCGGAAGCCTTAGCCAGTCTGCTTGTGATTTCCAATGGTTATTGAGCGTTTATAAATAGGGCAAGCTTTAGGGTGTCTTAAGAATAAGACGCTCATTTCTCTTAAGGGGTTCGCTAGTATCTATGTGACCTAATATTCCGGGATGCATTTGACCTTCAAGTAAAAATTGAACACTGTGAACGTTAGGCAGGGTCGTCAGTGTGTTAACGATACTATACAACGTTAATTGTTCTTCAGCGGAGCCGCCACCAAAGTTTTTTTGGAATTCTTGGGATAGGTTAATTGTCGCTATGCCATCGGTATTCACTGAAGCACTAAGGAGTTTTGTCCCCGGAGGAATTAGTTTTTCCAACCCTGCAGGAGGGACAGCGAGCTCTTTAAACATTGCGTTGATTATTTCCTGATCCGTTACTTCAACAGTACGATTTGCGGCAATTAAACCGGTGGCCTGTGAATTAGGATAATAAAGAGTTAAGTTTACGGATTTCGGGGTGGGTTGCGAGGGGGTCGTCACTGGGGGCGTTGGGGTTATCGGAGCTGTTGGGGTGGTGGAAATATCTGATGGTTTATCGGATTGTGTTTGAGTTGAATGACAGCCTATAAAAAAGGCGATAGCTAATAAAAGACAAACAATTAATATAAGCGACGATTTAAGGGGCTGTTTATACATAATGTATCCACCTTCCTCATAAGGTTCATTATTTGCACTCTACAGACCATGTAGGGGGTTTTTGATTATCTATATACTATCATGCTTTTCAAATGTGGGAAAGGTTTGAGCAAGGGATAACAACTTGGCTATGCAAGTAAAACTAAAAACTAGTGCAAATTATTGTCGAAGAAAGCAGGTATTTTTAAAAAAAAAAGAGAATTAAGTATACACGGTAAGGTTGTCCCTTGCCCACAATTAACTGACAACTTGAATAAAGAATTTAAAAAGAGGATTTTGTGAATTCTCGGCGAAGAATTGTATAGGACATGGGTTGACAAACTATATTATATGTGGCTGAGAATCGAAAGGCGAAGAATGAACAATCGACTTCATGAAGAGTTTATACCGGAAGAGATAATTGAGGAAGTGCGATTACGCACAGATATTGTTGAGGTAATTTCTGAATATGTTAGTTTACAGCGCAAAGGGAAAAACTATTGGGGACTTTGTCCGTTTCATTCGGAAAAGACACCCAGTTTTTCAGTAGCAGCCGAGAAACAAATGTTTTATTGTTTTGGGTGTAATGCTGGAGGGAACGTTTTTTCATTTGTTATGAAGAAAGAAAACTGGTCTTTTCTAGAAAGTGTTCAGAATTTAGCAAACCGATATGGCGTATCCCTCCCTGAAAAAGAACTATCTCCGTATGAACGGGAAGAAAATCGACTTCGCCGACGGTGGGAAGAAATTCATGAATTAGCTACAGGGTATTTCCAAAATATTTTATTGAACTCGCCTGAAGGAGAACCTGGACGTGTTTATTTTGCTCAACGTGGGGTCGATCTTGATACGATAAGAAATTTTCGTCTTGGTTATGCACCAGAAGGCTGGGACGGCTTATTGACTTACATGCTGGAACAAGGGGTTCAGCCACAGGAATTGGTAGGTGCGGGGCTGGCCTTAGAAAAAGAGGCATCAGGTAAAGGTAGTCGGTTCTATGATCGTTTCCGTAATCGTGTTCTCTTTAGTATACTCGATCGACGCTACCATACAATTGCGTTCGGGGGTCGAGTCTTGGATGATTCTCTGCCTAAGTACTTGAACTCTTCGGAGAGCAGGTTCTATAATAAAGGACATCATCTTTATGGGATCCATCGAGCGCACCAAGGAATTCGTGAAGAAGGTTACGCCCTATTAGTTGAGGGTTATATGGATGTTATTGCGCTCCAGAATGCTGGGTTTCCGAATGCAGTGGCTTCCCTAGGTACTGCTCTGACTCGGGATCAGGCAATACTTTTAAGACGGCATGCTCAACGAGTCGTACTACTCTATGATTCGGATGAGGCAGGGGTTCAAGCAGCTTTAAGAGGGGGAGAAATTCTCCGTGATGCTGGGCTTCGAGTGGATATCTTAACCCTAAATGGAGCAAAAGATCCGGATGAATTTTTAAAAAGCTATGGTTTGGAGGAGTTTAGAAAATCGTTAAGCCAGGCTTTGACGTATGTTGAATTCAAATATCGGATATTGGTCCGGAATAGGCCTCCCCAGACCATTCCTGAAAAGGCCGAATTAGTCATTAAATTAGCTCCGGATATTCTGAAAGTGGTCAGTCCTGTTGAACGGGAAGGGTATGAACGTTTTTTAAGTTTGGAATTAGGCCTTACTTTAGAAGCGGTACAACGCGAGATTGCAAGTCAAGAACAGAAAAAAGCCAAAAAAGAGCGAGAACAGGAATATTCTCATCAAAAACAGGTTAGTTCTGGGAAAAATAGAGATAATATTAAGGATGCCATTATAGGGCAAGCTGATATTGCCCAGCCCCAACCAACCGTCTATTTGGGAGTTTATCGAGCCGAACGTATGCTATTGCGTTTATTACTAGAAGATAAGGTGCTTTTACCAAGGGTCATCGAAAAACTTGGGGAATCTTTTTGGAAACTTTCAGCACATCAGCAAATTTTTAATTTTCTCAATCAGGATGGCGGTTTGCCCGCTTATAGCAACGAAACGGTTCAAAGTTGTTTGGCAAGCTTGCTCTTGGAAGAGTTAGATATATCGCAAAGCGAGCGACTTCTAGAGGATTGTATCAAGGGCATTCTTTCGACGCAGGTAGAGGAAAGAGTGGAAGATCTTCAAGCTCGCATGGCAACTTTAGAAAAATCCGGTGACATGGCAGGGGCTATGGCTCTGTTGAAAGAGATAGGAGAGCGGTTGAAACGTGGCAAATAGTAAGGTTAAAGGCACCCAAAAGAATGATCTGAGGGAAGGTGGGGGACAGGTGAACGAAGAGCAAAAAATGGACAGCGTCCAAGCCCTCATTCAGAAAGGCAAAAAGAAGGGTTCCATAACATATCGGGAGATTATGGATGCCCTCCAAGGGATTGAACTTTCCGCGGATCAGATCGATGATATCTATCAACAGTTTGGTCGAATGGGAATAGATGTGGTGCCAGAACCTGGTGAAGTTGAACTGGAAATTTTGAAAAAGGGCAAAGATGACGACGACGATGATATTCCAGAGGATGCGGAGGATGATGTTGAAGAAGAAGCTGAAGTGGATCTTTCCGTGCCTGAAGGGGTAGGCATTGATGATCCTGTTCGCATGTACCTTAAAGAAATTGGCCGAGTTCCTCTGCTTTCCGCGGATGAAGAAATCGAACTGGCAAAACGAATGGAACAAGGCGACGAGGAAGCTAAGCGCCGATTAGCTGAAGCCAATTTGCGACTGGTGGTGAGTATTGCCAAACGGTATGTGGGTCGGGGGATGCTTTTTCTAGATTTGATCCAAGAAGGTAATCTGGGACTGATTAAGGCTGTCGAAAAGTTTGATTATATTAAAGGGTTTAAGTTTAGTACGTATGCCACATGGTGGATCCGCCAAGCGATTACCCGTGCTATAGCTGACCAGGCTCGGACAATTCGGATCCCAGTGCATATGGTCGAAACCATCAATAAGCTGATCCGAGTTTCGAGGCAACTATTACAGGAATTGGGGAGAGAACCAGCTCCTGAGGAAATTGCCAAAGTGATGGATATCCCAGTTGAGCGTGTAAGGGAAATTATGAAAATTGCCCAAGAACCTGTTTCATTAGAGACGCCGATTGGGGAAGAAGAAGATTCTCATCTGGGTGATTTTATTCCTGATGAGGATGCTCCAGCACCTGCGGAGGCCGCATCGTTCATTCTTTTAAAAGAGCAATTGGAAGAAGTTCTTGAGACATTAACTCCGCGTGAAGAGAAAGTTCTTAGATTGCGTTTTGGGCTTGATGATGGACGGACAAGGACCTTGGAAGAGGTTGGACAAGAATTCGGTGTGACACGAGAGCGAATTCGTCAGATTGAGGCTAAGGCACTCAGAAAATTACGTCATCCAAGCCGCAGTAAGAAACTGAAAGATTACCTAGAATAAGTGATCAGGACTCCCCTATAGACGAGAGTCAGATAAGAATTGGTGAATTTGAAAAAATATATTCACAAAGACTTGACTATAGTGGATGAATTACGTATAATAACCCGTGCAAGAGCATTCCTCGATAGCTCAATGGTGGAGCAACCGGCTGTTAACCGGTAGGTTGTAGGTTCGAGTCCTACTCGGGGAGCCATTTGTTTTTGTTTTTTTAAGGGCCCATAGCTCAGCGGTAGAGCCCCCCGCTCATAACGGGTTGGTCCTAGGTTCGAATCCTAGTGGGCCCACCATTTCAGAGGTCAGTGGTCTGAAGCCAGGGGCCAGTGGAATAGGTGGAATACGTTAACGGCAAGCAGTGAAATCCTGTTTTACGGATATCGAATCACGAATATCTTTATCGAATTAGGGCGATTAGCTCAGCGGTAGAGCGCATCCTTCACACGGATGAGGCCACTGGTTCGAGACCAGTATCGCCCACCAAATATAGCAAGGGTTTCAGCCTTTTTGATAAAGTAAAAAACTTATTGTATTGTTACGTGTATCGTTACAGCTTAATTAGCGTACTAATGCTAGCACTTTCCCTTTCTGGGGAGGTGCTTTCTTTGTTTTAATACGCCATTCATTTGTTTCATCTTGTATCCTCTCTTTCGAGGATGCTTTTTTTAAAAAGAGGCTGTTTATTTCATAGCAGCTTCGGCTTTCATCTAGGGGTAAAAGCGAGTATAAGTTATTTTAACTGAACTTATAGATGTGTTTGATAAGCTTAAGGCATTGAGATATAAGGCGTGGGCTGATTTTCTGCCCGAACCTAATGCATGAATTGAGAAAGCTATGGTGCAGTATAGCATACAGCTTTTCATCCCTTTGCTTTATAAAGCCCCAAAGCTCGTCTGCCTTGCTGCTAAGCCCTTTATCCTCTGCTATATAGATATGAGTAACGGTGATAGCTACCATCATTGAAAGATAGAAAAGCATGTAGCGTCTAAGCTTCTCGCATTCGATGTCCTTGAAGAGATCGTACCCTTCAATCATCATGCGCGTCACCTTAAGCTGCTGGTCGATCTGTTTGATCATAACCTGCGTGTTGACGGATTGTCCAGGCCGACCAATGAGATAGTGATACGGAGAACAGTCCAGATAAACTAAGCTTTTAACAGAGGCCAGAGGTAGATAAGCGACAAGGTTGTCCACATAAAATGTGTGTTCTGGCAGCTTGAGGCCGTACTCCCGCAGCAAAGCCGTCCGGTAAAACAGGGAGTGCATGAGCATCAGCTGGTCGAAGCGAAAACGCCGCATACTGTCCCATGTAATAACCTTGCCCTGTGGAAATACATTATTGTAGCGCATGACTTTATGCTTACCGTTATAGGAATATTCGTAGACGTAGTTCGTGATCAGCAGGTCTACGGAGCCAATGCTGCGCAGCAATGCAAGCACCGACATATAGTCCGACGTATCCAGCCAGTCGTCGCTGTCGACTACCTTGAAATAAGTACCCGTGGCCACCTCTAGTCCGCGGTTGACAGCAGAGCCATGGCCACCGTTTTCTTTTTGCTCAAGGCGGACAATTCCGGGAAAGCGACTGCAGTATTCGCGAGCAATCTCCGCTGTGCTGTCTGTGGAACCATCATCCACGACAATAACCTCTACCTCCTGCCCACCCTGCACTACAGTGTCTAGGCAGTGGCGAAGATAGTCTTGCGAGTTGTAGGATGGTACGACAATTGATAAAAGTTTGATAGTTTTCATCTCCATATTATCTCCAGATTATCGTTATTTCGTTCGTTTTGGTTTCATCGATTTTGTGTCCTTCTGCCGATTCGTGTGCCATAAGTTGCTGAGTGCTTCTCCATATTGCCCGTGAAGGGATTTCATGTAAAGGAAAAGGCCTAGGGGCAAAAGGGCAGCGTACTGTATCAGGTGCAATAGCAAGCTCGCTGACAGCGCCGTGGTTGGATCAATTCCCAGCCCCCCTAGGCCCAGAATTGTCCCGTATTCAAAAAGGCCAATGGCGCCTGGCGTGGCGGGTATAAAATTGATGATATTGGTGGCGGCAAATACGGCAAGCGACAGGCGAATGGACGCCACCCATGGGAAGCCGAAGGCTACAAGCCCAATCCATGTCGACACGAGCAGGATAATCCAGGAAAGGAGCACCCAATACATCATTTTCACAGTGTCAAGATTTAAATATTCACTGAGATAACTGCGAAGCCGCGGAAGAAAGAAGATGAGAATCACGAACAATATAAACGCCGCAATACAGAGAAAGGTAAGAATCCAGAGTGCCTTTAACAAATTTTGGTCCTTAAATCCGGCAAAGGGAACTGCAGAGATTGAAAGGATCATAATTGCAGCGAAATCTGCGAAGGCCGGAATAATCAACAGGTTCGTTATCTTTATGGCACTGTATTCCCTCGGGAAAAAAGCCGCCCGCAGCCCCTCTCCGACATGGAACGGCAAAACCATGTTAGCAGCATGCCCTATACCTACGATTTGAAGAGCTGTCATTCGATCCATGTCCCGGTCAATACCCCGTGTATAGGCAAGCCCGCGAATATAGTTAGCATACGCAAAGATAGCGACTGAAACCAACGCAAGGCCCCAATTGATGTGGGCATGGAAAAGTTCGCTTACATGCAGGCCTTTGAGCGCTCCCATCGAGTAATAAACAATGATGGCGGTGATGATTATCCCTATCAACAGCTTTAGTTTTGTTTTAGTGGGCATTCATTTGCTCCCTTGGTCTCTTAATTAAATTTATAGACTTTGCGCGCTATGTTATATAATCGGACGGTTAGTTTGTTGCCAGAATTTCCAGGCAGGTTGGCAACCATTCTCAAAAACCTGATGCTAGCATGCCGGTACAGGCCGTTATCGCAACTTAAAAGAAAGCTCCAAAGCTCTTTTTCCTTCTGATTGCCTTCCTTTGTGTTGGAAATTCTTAAGAATACGGTGCATATTATCATCATCATCGCTAAATAGCTCAGCATGTAGCTGGACAGCTTTTTGCTGGATATACTCCCAGGGAGCCGGTGACAACCGATCATGATGCGAGTTACCAGGAGTTGCTGGTCAATTCTTCTAACCATAACACTTTCGTTGACAGATTGGTCTTCCCGTCCGATAAAATAATGGTAAAGATCCACATCCAGATAGTATATAGTTTTCACAAAGGGTAGTGGCTGGTAAGCAAAAATATTGTCTACATAAAAGGTATGCTTTGGCAATTTAAGGCCACATTCGTGCAGCAGTTGTGTTCTGTAAATCAACGAGTGCATCAGAAGATATTTCCAGGGAGGAAACCTTCTCATGTCATCCCAACCGAACATCTGATTGCGGGGAAACACATTGCTGTAATTAATGACGTGCCTGGTCCCTTCCAGCAACTTTTCATAGATATAGTTGCTAATCATCATATCGGGAGCAGAGTTGCCATCCACTAATGTTTTAAGGGTTTGCAGCACCTTAATTATACCGGGGCCATCGAGCCAGTCGTCTGAATCGACCACTTTAAAATAAAGACCGGAAGCGTTTTTTAGGCCGGTATTGACCGCTTCGCCATGTCCTCCGTTTTCTTGATGGATCACCCGTACTATATCAGGGTATAGCGCAGCATATTTATCGGCAATTTTCCCGGTGTCGTCGGTGGAACCGTCATTGACAATGATCACTTCGGCATCCTTTCCACAGGTAATAAGTGAATCGATGCAGCGTTCCATATAAGCCCCTGAATTGTAGCACGGTACAGTAAATGTAATTATTCTCAAACTGTGCGCTCCTTTGCAACTAAGTTGTCGGCAAGCTCCAAGGCCTTCTTTACTATGGCGTCCATATTGTAGTATTTGTACTCCGCAAGCCTTCCCAGTAAGTGAAGTTGGGGGAATTCGTCGGTAAGCTTCCGGTATCGCTCATAAAGGGTAAGATTTTCAGGATTTTGGATTGGGTAATAGGGGGTCTCGCTGTCGGCGCCCGTATAGGCTCGTGGATATTCTTTGACGATGGTAGTTCGTCCGTCCAGAGCCTGTCCAGTCAGATGTTTAAATTCAGTGATGCGGGTATATTCGCGGTCGACAGGATAATTCACAGTCCCCTTGGGCTGGTACCAGGTGATATTGTGGGTTTCAAAGACAAAATCCAAAGTCCGGTACGGTAGGCGCCCGTACCGGCAGTCAAACAGTTCGTCTGCCGGTCCAGAGTATATTACGGTGCCCTTGAACGGGGAACCGTCAAAAAGCACTTCCCCGGCTTCCAACCGGAGCAGCCTGCGAGCATCGGAATTAAGTCGGAGCTCAATATTTGGGTGATCTAACAGGTGCTCGAACAGTGAAGTATAGCCGTTAGTAGGGATACCCTGATAAATGTCCTGAAAGTAGCGGTTATCATAGGAGATATAGACAGGGACGCGTGCTGTAACCAAAGCATCGATTTCGTCGGGAGCCAGTCCCCATTGCTTTTGCGTATAATATAAAAAGATGTTGTTATAAATGTAATCCGCAATTTCCTCGAGTTCTGGATCGGGCTGTTGGCGGAGCTCCAATATGGGTACCTTGCTTCCGAGGCCATAGAGGGCGATCAGCTTTTGCTCTATACGCGCTGCTTTGCAAGGTTCAAAGGCCAAATGGAGCGAATTAAGATTAAAAGGAATGGGCATTAGCTGCCCATGGATATCGCCCACGACCTCGTGGGAGTAATTTCGCCATTGTGTAAAGCGGGAGAGATAATCAAAGACCCTTTGGCTGTCCGTATGAAAGATATGGGGGCCAAATTGATGGACGAAAATTCCGCTCTCATTCAGAAGATCATAAGCATTCCCGCCTATATGGTCGCGCATCTCAAGGATCAGTACTCTTTTACCTGCCCGTTCCGCCAGTTCACGCGCTATAACCGTACCTGCCATGCCACAGCCAATAACAAGACAATCACACATGTCTATTTCTTTCATGTTTTTGTACCCTACATTCAAAATTTTATTATTAAACCCAATATCTGTGAGTTGTGATATTCACATTTTACTATGAAGTGAGATTATTGCAACTCTAAACTTAAGGCACATTCAAGAAAATATCAAAGGATCTCAGACTTGTTAGTTTCTTTCATATGCCTTAAAGGAAAGTGTTTGATGCTCAATGTGTCATTGTTTTGTTCGATAATGAAAAAGTTAAGCTTTAGGCTGAATTTGTTCGGTGCTGCGGTCATTCAACATTTTAATAACGACACTACTAAGCGCTTGTTCTTTGGGATCTAGAGAACCCTTGCCATAGGAACTACCACGCTCGTCAAAATCGTGGCCCTTGGCTTCACGGGTTTCTTTTCTACTCTCATTATTTTGACCTCTATGATTTTCTTGATCTGCTGGGTTTGATGACTTGATAGTTTGATTTTGACTATCCGTTAGGATTGAGTATTGCATTGGAGTAAGCATTCCATAAACTTGTTTGGCAAGATCAGACTGAACAGTTAGGTCGGTAGCAAGGGACAACTTCTCCATCAACGGCAATATTTCCTTGGCTTGAGCAGGAGTGACCTTCGTCGTATCCACCGTCTCGAGAAACACTAAATCAAGATTCACTTGGCGGATAACTTGAGGCCCCAACTTTGTTGAGGCTAATGTTTCATAGCGCGCATGATTAAAACGCGCTGCTGCGCTTCCCCCAATGACCACGACAATAATGAGTAATAAGTACCACCTCTTTTTAACAGTTTTCATTTTTTTTAACAGACTCATTGTGATATCCCCCCTTGTAACTATTTGATCTCAGTATAAAGACTAAACCTTTAATTTTCCTTAAAGAAACAAAATCTAATGAAATCTAAAGAAATATCCTTTAAACTATGTACAGGTGGTGAAATAGATGCGCATACTCTTAGTGGAAGATGAGCCCAGACTCTCCGAAGCCCTGACGTATATTTTAAAAAAGAATAGTTATGGGGTGGATACCGCGTATGATGGTGAAACCGGACAAGCTATGGCGGAGACAGGGGTCTATGATTTGATTATCCTTGACCGAATGTTGCCCCGTAAAGAGGGGGTTGCCCTCCTCAAAGAACTCCGCAATCAAGGCATCCATACTCCAGTTTTACTATTAACTGCCAAAGACTCCCTTCAAGATCGGGTGGAGGGTTTGGATGCGGGGGCGGACGATTACCTCGTGAAACCGTTTTCCACCGAGGAACTTCTCGCACGTTTGAGGGCTTTGGGGAGAAGACCAAGTGGCCAAATTCAGGACGAACAATTAATTGTCGCTGGGCTGAGTTTCAAGCCCCTTCACTGCGAGTTAACCAACGGAAGTGACGAAACGGTTAAACTTACCTTAAAAGAATCGTTGCTCTTGGAGCTTTTTATGCGAAATCTTGGGCAGGTTATAACTAAGGAACAAATTCTTGACAGGGTATGGGGACCGGACACTGAGGTAGAAACCAATAATGTTGAAATTTATGTACACTATTTGCGTAAAAAGCTGAATTCACCCAACGTGAGGATCGAAACCGTTCGCGGAATAGGCTATTCCTTAAAGGAGGGGCCCGATGTTCCATAAATTGAGGCTTAGGCTGACCATGATTAATGTATTAATCATGGCCTTCCTCTTACTGGTTTTTGTCATAGGAACCTTTGTTATTATGCAAGAACAACTCTTCAACCAATCCCAACAGTTAATGCAAATTATGGCAAGCGAAGCGGGCTCCGGTTCTGTCAACTATACAAGGGGCCACGAAAAACATCTTACTAAGTATTTTTATATAAAGACCGATGCCTTGGGTAAGATCGTTGAGAGTTCCCCGGATTCGCCACTTGTCATAGACCAATTAGATGAGTTAGTTAAAGAAACCTTCACTCGTCTGAAGACGCAAGGAGAAGTGGACTTTCAGGATGAAACCTACTCATATCTCAGGGTGCCTCTCAAGCAGAGTCCCGGCTTTGTCATATCTTTCGTTGACATTGAGCAGGATAGAGAAATACTGGGTAAGCTCTTGATCTCTCTTACCATTGGAGGCCTTATCTGTTTAGTACTCGCTTATTACGCCAGTCGCTTTATGGCAGACCGTGCGATGGCCCCCATTAAAAAGTCCTGGCAACGACAGCAGGACTTTGTGGCTGATGCTTCTCACGAACTTCGGACGCCCCTGACGGTTGTTCAGGTCAACTTGGAACTTGTGAAAGGGAACCCTGAGGAAACCGTGGCCAGCCAATCCAAATGGCTGGATTATAGTTTACTCGAAACGAAGCGTATGTCTCAATTAGTGGATGATCTCCTTTTCTTAGCTCGAGCAGACTCTCAACAACAAACCTTAGAGATCAAACAATTCTCCCTTGATACTGCACTCCGTGGGGTGATCGAATCCATTAGACCTCTAGCAGTGACTGGCGGAATCCTCCTTGAATCCTCTCTGGATACAGAAATTACCTATTACGGGGATGAATTCAGGATTAAACAACTTATGCTTATTCTCTTAGATAATGCGCTTAAATACACGCCCTCTGGGGGACAAGTTACTCTCGGTTTACAAGACAGGGATACTTTCGTAGAGATCACGGTGACAGACAACGGAGAAGGCATTGAGTCTGAATATTTGACTAAGATATTCGAACGTTTCTACCGTGTCGATAAAGCCCGTTCCCAACAAAAAGAGGGGACAGGATTAGGCCTTGCTATAGCAGACTGGATTATCCAAAGTCACCAAGGTCAGATTAAAGTCTCTAGTACCCCAGGAGAAGGGACAACTTTTGTCATTAGTTTGCCGCATCTAAGTAGATAAGCTTTCTAGGCTTGGCGTGTTGTAACCAAAGGACGCAGTTCATAAATTAGGCTCCTACTGACTTTTTATTCGAAAAACTAGCTTTTCTAATCAAATTTTAATCTTAGTTTAATGTACTACTCATTTCTCCATGTAATACTGAAAATCGGGTAATATAAGTTTGTTAAAATACATTATCTTTCGGATAAATATCAGTTAATACTACGGAGGCGGCATGAATAAAACGAAGATATTGATTATAGAAGATGAAAAACCGATTGCTCGGTTTTTAGAGCTTGAGCTTTCACACGAGGGCTATAGGGTTGATATTGCCTATGATGGCAGGATTGGTTTGGAGAAAGCAATTGCAGAGGATGAATATTCCTTGATCTTGCTGGATATTATGTTGCCCGGGATTAATGGCATTGAAGTCTTGAGAAGAATCAGACAAACTATTAGCACACCGATCATCATGCTTACTGCTCTTGATGAGGTAACAGACAAGGTAATGGGTCTTGATACCGGCGCTGACGACTATATTACAAAGCCTTTTGTGATTGAAGAGTTACTGGCCAGAATCCGTGCGGCCTTAAGAAAAAATGGTTTGAGTAAGGACGATGAATCTCTGCTGAAAATTTCCGACCTCGAGCTCGATATAGCCAGACATGAGGCGAAGAGAGCCAATCAAGCCATAGAGCTGACCAAAAGAGAATATGATCTTTTGGAATATCTTTTAAGAAATGAGGGTCTCGCTCTTACTCGTAACCAAATTATTGATAAGGTATGGGGCTTTGATTATGTGGGAGATACCAATGTTGTGGATGTATATATTCGGTATCTTCGAAGTAAGGTTGATGACGGTTATGATAAAAAGCTGATCCAGACCATCCGAGGAGTAGGTTATTGTATTCGGGGTGGCAAGGATGAGGCTTAGAAGAATTAAACTGACAAAACTTTCTTGGAAGTTGGCATTTCTTTATGCTGCAGTATTTGCTGCGGTATTACTGGTCTTAAATGCTTCGGTGCTCTATGGAGTTAAGTTTTTCCTCATAGACCAGGCTAAACAAAAAGTGGAAAGTGTAAGTAGTACGATAGAAAAAAGAATTATTGGTTCAAATAGCGAAAAGATGACCTTTGATGATCCAGAGATACTCTATGAAGCTCGAAGCGACAATACTTTGAATATCAAGGTAGCAGAGCCATCCGGTAAAATAGTCAATGCCACGGATAATTTCAATATGCTGGGCGTTCCGGTGATGGATCATCCTAATGTAGTCCGGAAGCTTGAGGGAGGAGCACTAAACCTTGTCGTTAAAAATACGACCGTTATTGATGGAGGGGAAGTCAAGGCTTATATTCAGGTTGCGCAAAATATGGAAAAGGAATACAATTTCCTGTGGATATTGCTTATTTTCTTAGCTATTGCAGATATCATTGGAATTCTTTTTTCACTTTTTGCTGGCTACATCTTGAGTAAAAGCATGCTTAAACCCATCGCCAAAATGACCAAGGCAGCCAAGGAAATTGGATTATCTGGGCTTTCAGCAAGAATTGAGGTGCCTCCAGCAGATGATGAACTGTCTAGGCTTGCTATTACCTTCAACGAGATGTTGGAAAGGATTAATGCAACCTTTGAAAAGCAGGGGCGTTTTGTAGCAGATGCTTCTCACGAGCTGAGAACACCGGTATCGATTATCCAAGGGTATATAGGCATGATGGATCGTTGGGGAAAGCAGGATGAAAAGGTATTGCAGGAGTCCATCAATGCTATTAAAAAAGAAACATCAAGTATGACGGTGATGATTGAAAGACTTCTCTTTCTTGCCAGAGGAGATAATGGACGTCAATTGCTTAAGAAGGCGATGTTTAGTATTGACGATCTGATGGAAGAGGTTTCCCTGGAAAGTTCAATGCTGGTATCAGGCCACAACTTATCATTTCAAGGTACCCAAGGATTGGAGCTTTTTGCTGATCGAAGAATGATAAAGCAAATGCTCAGGGCCTTGTTGGATAACAGCATTAAATTTACTCCTACTGGAGGCAAGATTGACCTTCTTTATGTGGGGGATGATCAAGAAATTGTGTTTACTGTTATAGATACAGGCATCGGTATTCCTATGGAAGAAAAAGAGCAAATATTTGAGAGGTTTTACAGAGTGGACAAGGCGAGAGCGAGGGAGACGGGTGGAAGTGGACTTGGGTTGTCCATTGTCAAACGAATTGTAGAGGTTCATGAAGGGAAAATTAACTTTGAAAGTACCGTAGGAATTGGGACAAGTGTTACAGTTACCTTACCGAGGTAGGTGAGTTGAATTGATCATTAGAATCATAGACCGCTGGAGCAGGGTTTATACGAGGAGGAACAATTATGAATTCAGTCGATCGCTACGGCTATCATTTGATCAACCAGTGGGCGGGGCATAGTCCAATCTTGGATAAATTCATGTCCTTTACCGCTCAATACGGGCTAGAACTGTACGTTCTTTTGTTTGTTGTTGCTTGGTTTTCCTTGCCTAAGCCCGAAGTTGATCGGCGACATGCCCTAATCGTTGCAGGATTATCAGGGATTCTGGCCTTATTGATCAATGTAATCATCTCTAATGTTTGGTTCCGACCACGCCCTTTTGTTTCTCTACCCAAAGGATCATTTACCCAACTCATTCCCCACTCAATCGATGCATCCTTTCCCAGTGACCATGTATCAGGCAGTTTCGCTTTTGCGGCAGGGTCCTGGAAAAAGGCCGAACGTTGGGTGAGTTATAGTTTCACTATCTTAGCTAT
>DAIEHY010000032.1 GCA_027353165.1 Desulfosporosinus sp. | reverse complement strand
TCTTTTTATCTCGCTGATCTTATTTGGAATGCGTGGAGAAGACGCAGTTGCTTTCATAAATACGCCGTATAATATGCTATCCGATGTCAAGATGCTGAGGTTCTTTCAAAATTTGAGTATGGTTGGAATAACGGTTATCGCCCTTCTTGTCTTACTTTCGATGCTCTTTAAAAATTTTTGGTGCCGTTATCTTTGTCCATATGGTGGACTTTTAGGCCTGTTTAGCACAATCAGTCCGTTTAAAATCACTCGAGACAAGCAGTCCTGCATACAATGTGGAAAATGTACAGCAAGCTGTCCAAATCGGATTCTTGTAGATCAGGCAGGTCGAGTGTGGTCACCAGAGTGCACCGGGTGCTTGACCTGCGTGCAGGAATGTCCCGTCAAAGGAACTTTGACGTTTCAAGCTATCATAGGTAGAAAGACTCTCACAGCACGTAACTTAGCGCTGGGGATACTTGGACTATGGTTTTTGATCATATTTTTCGCGATAGTTTCTGGGCATTGGGAGTCAAAGATGTCCACGGAAGTTTATAAAGGTCTCTTGCCTTTGATCGATCAAATTGGGTACTAAATTGCTTAACCACTCGTTTTATACGGGTGGTTTTTATTATTTAAGTTAATTTTGACTTACATAAGTATATTTAAGTCGAAATAAATCATTTTATAAAATTCTTAGAACTAGAACAATCCATTTTTTATTGAACTATGGACAAAGAACTAGTCTGTTTTTTGATCATAGGGGGATGGTTTAAGGCCTTTTTCAAATTCGTTTTAAATTCGCCCTGGTTTAGACTACAAAATTGAATTGTGGCATAATAATTGCATTTTAGCCCTTTGTTATGATTTTATTCGAGCATTAAAATGTAAAATTTGTGAGGTGATCAGAAAGTGGAGTTTGAAGTTTCGAGAATTAATAAATTGTACAGGCAGGATAGGGGGTTAGTTTTTGTCTTTATCCTATTTGTATGGGCAGTGCTAGGTTTTGTATTGAAGAACGTTTTGAGTTTGGCGATGAATAATTTAATTCGGAATGTTGCTTTAGTTGCAGGGCTATTGGCTGGAATTTTTGTGACAAGTGCTTTAGTTGCCGTATTAGCTCATCTCAAGAAAAATTGCATTGCCTTATATAGCGAAGAATTACAAAATACCACGATGAAAGCTTGACATACTTTTCTGCCTCGAGAAGGGAATTATTTCAAAGCTGGATTTTTAAGGAGGGAACGTTGATATTGAACGCTGATAAACAGAAAAAACCTGTCAACAGTCCTTTAATGGAAGTATTTGACGTCATGTTCATCATGTTACTATGTTTTGTTATACTTCTTACAACGATGTTGATGAGGGGTAAGGTGTTAGTAGGTTCTGGATCGACCGGGGGTATGGATTATTCCTTTAATTTGCCCATTTTCCTAATGTTAGTCTTGGCTCTAGCTATTTATTTAGTCTATGTGTTTTCTAGTTCCAATAAGGAACTTAAAGCCATGATAAACAATCTTTACAGTGAAGTTCACAAAAAAGGTGATAAGAAAGTAAGCTGAAGCAAATTCCGGGACGGAGGGTACACAACAGTGAGTATATGGGAATTAATGAATTGGGTTGCTTGGGGTTTTTGCGCAATCTTGTTTATAATTATGGCGCAAGACTTTATCCGTGTGGAAATGAGCCGCAAAGGAGGGGGTAAGTCTTGAATGATTCAGTGGGCATACAACAAGAACAGCATCTTTCAAAAGTCCTTGGTCCAATGCATATTTGGGCACTAGGTGTTGGGATTGTTCTAGTCGGAGAATTCATGGGCTGGAACTTCACGGTTGCCAAAGGGGGTTCGATGGGAGCCATCATCGCCTGTTGGGTCATTGGGATCTTATATATATCCCTAGTTATGATTAACACAGAGATCGGGTCAGTCATTCCTGAAGCAGGTGGTCAATATGCGATGGCTAAGTATCTTCTGGGTCCACTGGCTGCTTTTAACATTGGACTAATGCTAGTATTTGAATACGTCATGCTAGAAGCTGCAGATGCCTTGGTAGTTGGAGCTATTTTGCAGTCGATTAATCCGGCGATTCAGAGCTTGCCCTATGTGATTTTAACGTTATTGTTATTAACTTATCTCAATTATCGAGGAGTCTATGCGACCTTAACACTTAATTTCTTTATTACAGCGATTGCCTTTGTAACCATCTTTGTGCTTCTCTTCTCTACTCATTTCCAGATCCCGTCGCAAAGTATTCTTAGGCTCTCCGAATTAACCAATGGATTACCCTATGGTTGGATTGGAGTTGTAGCTGCTCTTCAATTTGGAATTTGGTTTTTCTTAGGAATTGAAGGAACCGCTTTAGCAGCTGAGGAATGCCGTTCAACCGCTCGCTCACTTCCCATGGGCACCTTGATCGGAATGGTAACCTTGCTCGTTGGAGCAACTGTAACGTGGTTCGTTTGCTCTGGCTTAGTTGAAGCGAGAACTCTTGGGGAGTCTGTTTACCCTCTTTATGAAGCAGCTCTAGCGACAAAAATGTCAGGGGTTATCGTCGTGATGTTTATTGGCACAATTTTAGCCTGTATGGCGAGCGCAAATGGGTGTATTAATGATGCCAGTAGGGCTTGGTTTTCAATGTCCAGAGATACTTTAATTCCTAGTGCTTTTTCAGCAGTCCATCCAAACTATAAGACACCGTATCGGGCAATTCTATTTTTGCTTCCTATTTCCCTTGCGTTTGGCTATACTGGCTTACTCGATCAAGTCATTACCTTTTCAATTCTTTCGGCCTTACTGGTTTATTTATTTATGGGCTACATGATGTTCAAATTCCGAAAAATGTATCCAATGGGCACAATCGAACGTGGGTATGTTGCACCTTGGCACCCAGTTCCGGCACTTATCTTAGTGGCATTAACCCTAACGACGTTAGGTGGAATGTATTTCGGTTATTGGGTTAATGTCTTAGCTGGTTTATTATTTTACTTTTTAGCCTCTCTGTGGTTCACTTTACATCGCTATAAATTTGTAGATACTGAGGCATTTCTCCAAGCAGGAGCTAGTCGCTGGCCTAGACCTCGAGGGTACTAAGAGGATGAAAAAGAGAGGGGTAAATTGGCCACAACAAATTCCAGTATTAGCTGCTATGATTATTCCTGGTTCAGGCTATCTCTTTTTATCAAGACCTATGCGTGGTTTAGTGATGTTATTTTGGATGTGTATCTTTGCTTTTATTACCTTTCGCTTAACAACTTCTGAAATCTCGTTGATTGGCAGATATTCGGGAGGAATCGCTGTTTGGGTCATTTCAGTTCTAGAGGTGTATCATATTACACGAAAGAAATGAAGAGATAATCGATTTTCAATAAACCTGACTTTTGATAGGAACGATGAGTCATAAATGACAGCCAAGAGTCTAACGTGACTTGAAGTTCTGAAGAATAGTAGAATAAGTTAAGTACAAGAAAGGTGTTATCTTCTATAAATTTGAACAAACTAGGATAGCTTACACGCCAAAATTTCTTGAGAAAATGCTTTTAATGGAGTATTCTAGAATGGCAATTGTCAGAAGTGGCAAGAGACAGACGAAACGAGATATGTTTTTGCTTAACTTTGGCATCGAATTTGCATAATATTTAAGTTGTAGTTGCTTTGAATTTTCACACATGGGGGGTAGATCGGATTGATCGCGTGGACTCTAAATCCGCGTAGACGGGTGAAACTCCCGTACTCCTCGCCAAAAAGTCAGGGGGTAAATTTTTGTGGGCATCATATGGACGCCAATCCAAAAACAGCGATTACAAGAACTTAATGCTAGTGAGGCCCAACGAGAGATGTGTTTCGAGTCTCAACAAGCGCGCGACCGAGCTTTCCAAGAACAAGAACATAGTCTGGTAGTAGAGGGAAAGCGGCGTTTAATGGAGTTACGGGATATTAAGAGACGACCTTCTTTAAGTGTTCTTGAACAGCAACTCGTTGAAGCTTTAACTCAGCAAGGATTTGTTCAGGTGGTCACGCCTACGATAATCTCAAAAACGTCTTTAGCAAAAATGTCAGTCTCTGACGATCATCCCCTCTTTTCCCAAGTATTCTGGCTTGATTCAAAACGGTGTTTGCGTCCTATGTTGGCGCCTAATTTATATACACTCTGGAAAGATTTATTGCGGTTATGGGAAAAACCAATACGCATTTTTGAAATTGGTACTTGCTACAGGAAAGAGTCTAAGGGTTCTTTACATCTAAACGAGTTTACGATGTTGAACCTAACTGAACTGGGTTTACCAGAAGATCAGAGACATCAAAGGTTGGAAGAACTTGCCTCTCTGGTTATGGAAACTGCCGGTATTGCCGATTATGAGATGGAATTAACCAACTCCGTTGTTTATGGAGATACATTGGACGTCGTTAAAGGTATTGAGCTTGGTTCAAGTGCTATGGGTCCCCACCCACTTGACGATCAGTGGGGGATTATTGATCCATGGGTAGGGATCGGATTTGGTTTAGAGCGTTTACTTATGATTAAGGAAGGTTCTCAAAACGTACAGAGTATGGGTAGAAGCCTTACCTATCTTAATGGTGTTCGCTTAAATATTTAGTGATTAGGATTTCTTTTAAATTAGAGAGAATTTGAACTTGAGTAGGAGGATTAGTAGTTATGCAAGAATCAGTTAGGATCGAACCATCTATATCAAAGGAGCATATTGGTCGGGTTTATAAAATGATTAGTGAAATCCCGTTCTTTGATAACTCAAGGATTAGTGTGATCGAAATTTTACCCGGAGGGTTAACGAATAGTAACTATAAAGTGACCATTAACGATATTACCTATGCAGTAAGGCTTGCTGGCGCAGGGACCATGGAATACTTAAATCGTCCCGCTGAAAAGCATAATGCTCAGGTCATGGCTGATATCGGAATTAGTGCCCCTATTATTTATTACGACGAAACAACCGGAAATCAAGTCTGTAAGTATATCGATGATTGCAAAACTTTACACATTAAGGATTTTAAAGAGGAAGCACGATACCTCAGTATGGCTGCCCATGTTTTTAGAAAATATCATGACTCTAAAAAAGAATTTATTTCGGTCTTTAATCCTTTGCAAGAAATTGAAACTTACATTCAATTATTGGCAGATAAAAACTTTGAGTTTTATCCCGGTGCTGAAACGATGCAAGAAAAGATTGAGGAGATCAGAGTGTTGTTTAAAAATAATCCTCCTCCTCTTGCCCCTTGTCATAATGACCCACTCTGTGAAAACTGGCTGGATGATCAGAAAAACTTTTACCTAATTGATTGGGAATATGGTGGAATGAATGATCCCTTGTTTGACTTAGGAGCCCTAGCCATTGAAGCTGAACTCACAGACGAACAAGAACGCTTTTTCCTCAAGGAGTATTTTGGTGGGGATTTAACCGAGAAACAATTTGGCTCACTGATTATTAATAAATTCTTATGTGACGCCTTGTGGGCTTACTGGGCAGTGCTACAAATTGCCATGGGTAAATCAAGAGATGAGTATTGGCCATATGGCTTGAATCGATATAATCGTGCGTATGCCCTAATTCATGACGGTAGTTTAGATCGGTCTATTAAAGCGAATCAATAAGATTCAAACTTACTGGGATCTTGTTTGATTATAAATATCTACTCACATTCTCTACATCTTAAACCTTAAACATCTCGTCAGGAAAGGGTTCAGTGTTTGACACTGGATCTTTTCTTTTTCCACCAGATCTTTAATCCTGCCAATGATCAGGAGTATACCATTACTTGCGTGAGTTAATAATGACTTATAAAAGTATTGATGGACTTGAACAAGTTTGCATTTTCATATGGATTTGGAATTTAAATTATAGAGCGTTTGAGATGGAGTGAGTAAGATTTTAAGGATATCCTTAGTTTATGGGGGTTTCAGGGATCGTGGAAGAGAATCTCATGCAAAGGGTTAAGTATTTAGGTCTTGGCATAGAATTTGCATCACTAAAGATTAGTGAATTCATTCAGTCATACGAATGGCAAAAAACATGAACAAAAAGAAGGTGATTTGATGATGGATTCTAAAACCACTAAGTTAGATATAGTCTTGGAAAAAGCATTACAAGAGACCATTTTGAGCAGAGAGGAACTTTTGTTTTTACTGACGTTGTCAGAAGAAAGTGATCTCGCTAAGGTGTTTAATGCTGCCCGACAGGCTCGCACTCGCTACTTTGCGGATAAGATCTTTATTTACGGATTTGTATACTTTTCTACTTACTGTCGAAATGAGTGCGCTTTTTGTCTGTACCGCAAATCAAATCACTCCTTAAAACGATATCGTAAAACGGATTTAGAAATTATGGAAACGGCTTTAAGTCTCGTGAAATCAGGAGTCCACTTAGTGGATTTGACGATGGGAGAAGATCCCTATTATTTTGATAACCGAGAGTTGGGCTTTGAACGTTTAATAAGAACTGTAGAATTGATCAAAAAAAGTACGGAAATTCCGATTATGATTTCAGCAGGTGTTCTTTCTGAGGAGGTACTACGAGAGTTTAGGGAGGCTGGCGTAGATTGGTATGCTACCTATCAAGAAACTCATAACCCTGATTTATATCACAAACTCAGACTTGGACAAAGCTATACTGAGCGGATGGAACGCAAGAAGTTAGCCCACAACTTAGGATTCCTTATTGAAGAAGGGTTACTAACAGGGGTGGGGGATACGGACGATGACTTGGTCAATTCGCTCGAGGCAATGAGGGATTTAGGAGCGGATCAGGTTCGTGTTATGAGTTTTGTTCCGCAGAAGGACACTCCTATGCAGCAATTTGTCTCAGTAGCTCCGCATAGAGAGTTGCTGATTATCGCTATCATGCGTTTAGTCTTTCCAGATCGTTTGATTCCAGCCTCTTTAGATGTTGATGGACTTAAGGGTTTAGCGGATCGCCTCAACGCCGGTGCGAATGTTGTAACTTCGGTCATTCCTCCACATTCTGGTTTGGCTGGAGTGTCCAATCATTCGCTGGACATTGATGATGGAAATCGTACGATCAGCCGAATTACTCCAGTGCTAGCTCAGCACGGCCTAGTTGCGGCAAGTAAGGATGACTATGCCGAGTGGGTCTTAAATCGAAAAAAACGTTCATAAGTTCTTCGAGGAGGAGCATTATTATGCGGGTTGTTGTTGTTGGGGGTAAGCTTCAAGGAGTCGAGGCAGTCTATTTAGCAAAGAAGGCTGGATGGGAAGTTATCCTAGTGGATAAAGAGGCCTGGGTCCCGGCGGCCGAGCTTTGTGACCAATTTTATGCTATCGATGTCACAAAAGTCGTAGAGTGGATACCTTTCCTTAAAGGCATCGATCTAATTATTCCAGCTTTAGAGAATCAAGTGGCTTTAGACAGCCTCGTGAGAAGTGCTAACTATGCCAATGTGCCCTTGATGTTCGACGAGAAAGCATATGCGATTTCATCTTCGAAAATTAAGTCCAATCAATTGTTTGCCCGCGTAGGGGTACCCACACCGATCCCTTGGCCAGAGTGTGGTTTTCCGCTCATTGTAAAACCTTCAGAGGCCAGTGGAAGTGAAGGGGTTGTAAAGCTAAAGAGCAGCCAAGAATTTCATCACTTGTTTGAAAAAGGCATGAAGGATTGGGTCATTGAGGAATACTTGGAAGGCCCGTCCTATTCACTGGAGGTTATTGGCTTTTCTGGAGTCTACAAAGTCTTACAAATCACAGAGTTGTATATGGATCGAGTCTATGATTGCAAACGAGTTGTGGGTTCTGTGACTTTATCGGATCAACTAAGAGCTGAGTTTGAGCAAATTGGATTAGGTTTGGCCAAGAGCTTGAATTTGAATGGAATTATGGATGTAGAGACAATACTACATCGAGGGCACTTAAAAGTCCTGGAAATTGATGCCCGGCTTCCAAGTCAAACACCGATCGCAGTTTATCATGCCACGGGTATTAATATGTTAGAAATTCTAGGTCAAGCATTTGTGCTTAATCGACCTTGGCAAGAGTTTGAGATAATCGAGAAACGCGGTGCAATACTAGAACATATTAAAGTGGGAACTGACTATCTTGAAGTTTCTGGTGAACATATTATGTCGGAAGTTGGTCCGCTCTATCTTTATTCAGACTTTTTTGGAACGGTTGAAGCAATCACTAATTATTCGCCCGGTAAAACAGAATGGGTAGCAACCTTCATTATCACAGGGGAAGACCTAAGAGAGGCCTGGGATAAGCGGAGCTCAGTTATCCATGCAATCTGTAAAGAATGGGGTATACGAAATTATATTGACCGTTTTCCAGTCTGTGAAGAGAATCTTAATTTTATTAAAAGCGCTTCAGGGAGTTGATCATATTGACACGACTTAAGGAAAACGATGTTGAATCAATATCTACAACGTTAGTGGGTTATAATGAGGATCTCTTGAGAATGACAGGGTGCTCTTTAAGGGAGATAGCGGTACAAGCTTCTGGCAAGGAGACTGATTACCTCTTCAAACGGAATCCGCTTGTGGCAGTCATCCCTATGACCTGTGGCGAGGGGATTATCGAGGGGTTTGTCGAATCCGTCGCCAGTATCATTAGTTATCTTGGCTCTAAGACAGTCATCACGAAAATCAGCGATGCTGGTGGTGTGGCAGAAGCCATTCAACTAGGGGCGGAAATCTTATTTATGGCTGATGATGATCGATTTGTGGCCATTAATATCAAAACAGGTAAGGTTTCAGATAATGGCGAAGCAACCGGCAAAGGATATGTTGCAGGTTTAGAGCGTATGTGTCAGGGACTTAACGGAAAGAATGTCTTGCTCCTTGGAGCCGGTCCGGTGGGAAATAGCGCGGCTATAGCGCTTGTACGTTATGGAGCGCAAGTCACTGTATTTGATGTCAATATCTCCGCTAGTCAACGTTTAAAAGAGGCTATCGAAGAATCAGGCTATAACGTTCAGGTTGAGACTGATTTAGAGAGCGCCTTAACAGGACATCAAATTTTTGTTGATGCTTGTCCAGCGGAGAACGTCATACAGCTTAGGCATATATCTCAAGCTACCAGGATAGCGGCACCAGGTATTCCCTTAGGAGTGCTTGAGCTAGAGGGTAAGCAATTACTGACTGATCGATTGCTTCATGATCCGTTACAAATTGGGGTAGCAACCATGTTGTTGGAGGTCTTGTAGGAATCGTTCGAGCTACAGGATGGATTGGAGTTGAGCTAAATGACTGATACTTCGAAAAAACGTTATTATCGAAAAAACGTAGATTTTTTTAGATTTGTTGAGAAACTCAAATTATGGCCAGCAAAAAGTGGAACATTACATGGCATTAAGAGTATGACGATTCGAGGAAACCGCGCCGAAATTATAACTCATTGCAATGAAACATTTCAGATATACAATTCAAGAAATAGCCGAGCTGCACGTTGCCTAAGAAATAAATTATTTTTTAAGGCCTGTAGTACTTGCAAGATTCCAAACTGGAAATTGGAAAAATACTCATCAACGTTTGTGAATCAAAACTACGGTGCTCGTTTGTAATTCATCTGTTCACTTTACTGATCAAGCAAGTGAACAGTGTTGAGATAGATTTTAACTCATTGATAATGCTTGCTCTTACCCTGGGGTTGGAAAGACGAGCTTTATTATTAAGACCATTGCCTAGACAGTTAAAGGTAGAAAGGTATATGGGCTAACTCAGAGCTTGGTTATTATGAATAATTAAAGAAGAGGAGGAAATTTAAAAATGGCTAACTATGAAGAGCTTGCAAAAAGTGTTATTGAGGGACAGAAGGATCAGGTATTGGATCAAGTTAAGAGCCTAATTGCAGCAGGAAACAATCCACTGGAAATTGTTAACGAGGGCTTAATTGCTGGCATGAACGTTGTGGGTGTTCGTTTTAAGGCTGGGGAAATGTATGTTACTGAGGTACTCATGGCTGCGAAAAGCATGAGTGGTGGGCTAGAGCTTGTGAAACCGTTAATTTCGGCAGCTGACCAAAAAAGTAAAGGCAAAATTCTTCTGGGTACAGTAAAGGGAGATCTTCATGACATTGGTAAGAATTTGGTCGGAATGTTGATTGAAAGTGGCGGACTTGAAGTCATTAATATGGGTGTTGATGTACCTACTGAAGACTTTATTGATGCCATTATTGAACATGAACCTGATATTGTCGCTTTATCTGCTCTTCTAACCACAACCATGCCTGCTATGCAAGACGTCATTGAAATGTTAGAAGACGAAGATCTTAGAGGTAAAGTCAAAGTGATTATCGGCGGTGCGCCAGTTTCTCAAGAGTATGCTGACACGATAGGTGCAGACGGATATGCCCCTGATGCTGGCTCAGCTGTAGAACTTTGTAAGAGACTCCTGGCCTCAAAATAAATCGATTCTAGGCATGATAGGATATTAAGGGGGTGATTTGCTCACACAAAAATGTCTCAGATATACAACTTATTGTACCTATCTTATATTCCTTTTAAAATATATGGAGGTGAGTTTATTGACATTCAGAGGTATACATGCCGGTTCTGCTCGAATGGATGGAATCGGGCTGAATATGTTTACCAGCGATGATCTGTATGATGTCCATTTAGCAACCTTGGACCTTCTATGGGATGTCGGGGTAAAAGTCGAAAGTGAAGAGGCACGTGAAATTTTTTATAGTGCTGGATGTACTCTTGATAGGGCTACGAATATCGTGAAAATCCCAGCGTTTTTGGTGGAAGATGCAATTCGTTCGATTCCTAAGACGTTTAGAGCCTGTGGTCGAAAACGGGAAAATGACTGGCTTAATGAAGGGAATCGAACCGGATTTGTAAACTTTGGGGAAGCCATTCGCATGATTGACCCCTATACTCGTAAACTTAGAAAGCCTTTCAAAAAAGACGTTGATGATGTTACACGTTTTTGTGAAGCGATGGATCAAATTATCGTCTTTGAAAGAGCTTTAGGCCCTTCGGAAGTTGATCCAGATGTTGCACAAGTGCATATCGCGGAATCCTTCTATAACTTTTCGACAAAGCACGCTTATATCGGAATGAATCGTCCGGAAAACATGCGTGCAGTCGCCAAGATGGGGTATCTGGTTTCTGGTGGAGAAGACAAATTCCGCGAAAGACCCCTTTTTTCACAAAGCACAGACCCAGTTGCTCCCCTTGTCCATGCTAAGGGTGCAACGGATACTCTGCTTCAAGCGATTCGCTTGGGGGTTCCCGCTAAAATCAACTCTATGGGACTCGCCGGCGGCACGACTTGCGTTAACTTGGCAAGCACCCTGGTTACTCACAATGCGGAAATCTTGAGTATGTTTGTTTTAGGTCAGCTTGAAAAGAGAGGGTATCCAATGGTCTATGGAACATCCACAACCATGATGGATTTGAGAACCACCGTTGCTTGCGTTGGAACTCCAGAACTCGCTCTTTTCAGTGCGGCATGTGCCAAGCTTTCTCAGTTTTATAATATTCCTGTCTGGGTGGCTGGTGGATAGACGGATAGTAAAGTACCTGATGCCCAAGCAGCCCATGAGTTTACTCTGACCGCCTTATTACCAGCGTTAGCAGGCGCTAACATGATATATGGTCTAGGGATGCTCGAAGGTGGCTTGACTTGGGACTATGCTCAGATGGCTATGCAGAATGAAATGGCTCGCATGATTATGCATACCATTAAAGGTATTTCGATAAGTGATGAGAAAATGGCATTGGAAGTTGTCCGTTCGGTAGGTATCGGCGGAGAATTCATTAGCTGTGATCACACTTATGCGCATTACAAAGAGCTTTCCAAGACTGAATTGCTAAATCGTCAAAATCGAGAGAATTGGGAAACGGCTGGCAGTAAGGATATTGTCGAAACTTCCTATGCAAAATCGATTGATATTCTGGAAAACTACGAAAATCAAAATCCCTTATCAGAAGAAATGCAACGTCAGTTGAAAGAAATCGTGTTAGAAGCAGAAGCTGAAACCACGGAAATCAAGGCTAAGGAAAAAGAAGCTAGAAGAAGACCCAGAAAACCGAAGTTCTAAGGAAATCATTCTGGTTTCAAAAATGAAAGAGTTGGTATTTTACTGGCTCTTTCATTTTTTGACTTACTCAAGTTAAAACTGACTTAAGATCGTCTTTGCCTTACAAGTATATGAGCCAAACTACTGGGATAGGGCTTTCTAAAAAGAGATATAAGAGATGGCACAGTTTTTGCATTATAAGAAATCTATAACAAAATTTGAACTATTCAATAAGTTTTGAGTTAATTGAGTAGGTATTTTAGTAAAGATGGAAGGTGAAAGTATATTTGAAAATTAAATAGGTAAGAGTTAAGACTAGTCAAGCGGATTTATCGTAGTTTTATATTGAAGGAGTGACATGAATGGGTAATGCTGATGTTAGTCCATTGTGGTACTGGTTAGTTTTTATTGCTTATATTGCTTTTCTTATTGCTGTCGGGTTAAATGCCTATAAAAAGCAAAAATCAAGTGCTAGTGCCGAAGAAGAACATAATGACTATTGGATCACTGGTCGTAGTCAACCAGCCTATATGGTCGGTATGTCTGTAGCTTCCGGGTGGATGTTAATCGGGATGATCACCTGGATGACATGGGCCACCTATGACTTAGGGTTATCCGGTTTATGGGTAGTTGCAATTCCTTGGTTTCTCTCGAACATTTGGCAATTTTTAATGGCTCGTCCTTTAAGAAGGATTAAAGCTATATCTCAATGCCAGATGCTAGAGAAACGTTTTGGGCTCCCAGCGAGAATTCTTTCAGCTCCCATTAATATCTTTTCTTATACGATCTGGTCAGCGGCTGAACTTTATGCTGCATCACTAATCATGGCACCAGCTCTTGGTATCTCTATCAATGCTATGATTATTATCTACGCGATACCGATCGCCATGTATATGTGGATGGGTGGTTTCCGTTCCGTCATCAATGCCAATGTCGTTCAATTTTTCATGGGCGCAATAATTTTGATTGTAACTACTGTTGCCATCTTCTTAACCGCCAATGGCATCGCTACAGCTCATGGTACAACGATTATGGGTATGTTGCATGCTCAGCCAATAGTCAACAGTCTTGCTTATCCGGTTGATACTACTAAGGACTCAGCTAGCTTTTTTGCATATGTATCCTTATCCTTCCCCTTGATCGTTATGCTCGGATTAGTCCCAGGGTGGGCATCTGCAGAAGATTTCTGGTTAAAAGCTCAAGCAGCTAAGAGTACAAGCGAAGCTCGTCGAGGCGGTTTATACAGCATTGCTTTTAATACCGTTATTATCGTTATACCTGCTGCGATTATTGGTATATTAGGTCTAATCGTGTTCCCGCCAGAAACTAAAGATGGTGTCGTATCTGCTGCCGCTGTTTTAGGAGATAAAGGCGCTTATAACATTATTTCAACGTATATTAATTCCTATATGCCTCCTTTGCTCAAAGGACTGTTAATTTTCTTATTGTCAGCTCATACGATGTCAACGGTTGCTAATTACAGTAATATCACAGCTATGAACCTGTCGTATGATGTTTTGCAACCTTTGATATATAAGAAGAGGAACTGGTCTGATGCTAAGATTGTTAAATGGTCACGTCTGGTTACAGTGTTTATGATTGTTATTAACATTCTACTAGCTATACTTTACAATAGCCCAGTTATGGGAGCGACTCTCAATGACGCTTACTTCTTATCATCGGGTCTGCTTACGGCTGGAATCTCCGTGATGCTTTATGTATTATGGTGGAAGCGCGCTACCCTTTTAGGAGTAATGTTAGGTGGACTATTCGGTACTTTGGGAACCTTCATATTCTTCATTCTGGAATACAAGGTATGGAAATCCGTCTATAATACACCGATTTGGGACTGGGTCTTCGGGCCTGGAGCAATGGCTAACTCGTACTTGGGTTACTGTGTCGTCGGGTTGGTTTGCGGTATTGCCGGTGTAATTATTGGTACGTACGCATCCCCACCTCCATCCAAGGAACAACTTTCCGCCATCGCAGATAAGCCAATTGATAACAATGAAGAATTCTTTGCTGGGATTCACTCTTAAGGTTACCGAGAATTGAGATTGAAATAATTTGAATTGAAATGGCTAAGGAATCATTCCTTAGCCATTTCTTTAAATCTTGGATTAAGTTGTAATATGGTCCTTTAATCGATATAATTTCTTAAAGGTAAACTGAGTATATTGTCAAATTGAGGCTCTATTGGGAGAGGGGTGGGTTAAATGCTTGCAGCTGATTTTTCAAGATTTGTTCTAATTCCTTTATTTGTCCTTAATATGGGTGCGATGGTTATAACATTGCAACTGAAAAAGAAAATCAAACCTGAATTTTCCGGGAATCTCAATAAACTTTTTTTATTGGAGAACATTATTGGTTTAGCGTGTTCGATTGGTTTGGCCTATATTGCCTTTTTTGTTAATTAGGATTGTGCTTACTCCGACTGTTTATGGTCATGTACTTCGGATGGAAAGTATTTGCGAATTAAACGACTAGCTTTACTTTGACTAATTTCTAAGGATTTGGCCACTTCATATGAACTTCCTAACTCTTTATAGGCTTGCAATATTAGGTTTTTTTCGACATCACCTAGAGCATCTTCGAGGGAAACTGGTCTAGATGTGGTGGAGGGGATTGATGCCATCGGATGATCTATCGAGGTATGAAAGGAATTAGGTAAATCAACTTCATCAATAACCTTAGCCTGAGTTACGACGGTTAGGCGTTCAATAATATTTTCTAATTCCCGAACATTGCCAGGCCATGGGTATTCAACAAATAAATCATAGCATCTCTCACTAAATTCGTGATCTAATTTATACTTCTTATTAAATTTTGCTAAAATCTCCTGAGCTAAAGGAATGATCTCTTCTCGACGTTCTCTTAATGGGGGAAGCACGAGTTCGAATATATTTAAACGGTAGTATAGATCTTCACGAAAGTCCCCCTTGGTGATCATTGCTTGCAAGTTGCGATTAGTAGCAGCTATGACTCTGCAGTTGAGATGTTGAATTTCACGTCCACCCACTTTGAAGTATTGATTCTCATGGAGTACTTGCAAAAGTTTCGCTTGCATGCGGGGAGAGAGTTCGGCTATTTCATCTAAGAAAAGGGTACCTTCATTGGCAAGTTCGATTAACCCGATGTTTCCTTTTATATTGGCTCCAGTAAAAGCCCCCTTAGAATAGCCGAACATTTCTGCTTCCATTAGTTCCGATGGAATTGAAGCACAGTTTACGGTAATAAATGGGCCACCTTTGTTGGGACTATTATTGTGGATATATTTAGCCATATGTCCTTTACCAGAACCAGATTCGCCTAGCAAAAGAACGGTTGAATTAACCGCAGCGATTCGTCCGACAAGCGCAAGAAGGGATTCCATTTTTGAACTCTTGCAAACGAACGCGGGAATATTAGTTTCTTTCTCACGAAGGACGGCAACTTCTTTTTTATAGCGTTTTAATAATTGAATACTTTTATCTAATTCGTGTTTGATTCCTTCGGATTCAGTAACGTCTCTGGAATTTTCAATAATCAGCTCTATATTACCTTCTGAGTCAAAGACTGGAGTGGCAGTGGTAAGCAGTGTTTTCCCAGTACATGTTTTTTGCTCGAGGGTAATGCTCATCTTTTTATCAATTGCAATGGGGCTTACGCGGGGACCCCAATATTTTTTTTCTGATATTTCTCTAGATTTTTTGCCAATGATTTCAGAGGCTTTAACACCGTAGTGTTTCTCACAGGCATTATTAACGTATATGACGAACCCATTGGCATTTGTGACGTAAATTTCATCGTGAGAATTGTCTAGAATTTTTTTCAGTGTGTATAAATCTAACTCTTCCGGTTCGAGTGGCATCCTGAATGACCCCCTATTAAATCAGTTATGACTTATATTTATTTTCGACTTATTTAGAAAAAAACCTCTTAATTTTTGTCTATTTGAATAGAATAAATATTTTACCATATTTTTATCCAGTAATTCGACATTTTTTATATTCTATTTCTTTATTCGATCTGATTGAACGATTATGACTTATTAGAAGTCAGCTCTGA
>DAIEHY010000031.1 GCA_027353165.1 Desulfosporosinus sp. | reverse complement strand
ATCAGACCAGCCAAGAACATAGATTTTAACTTCATGTTAACCTCCATTCACCGATTTGCCAGTAATGTATCTATTACCAAATTATCTTATTGTAATAGCGTTATAAAAATAACCACTCTGCTAAAAAAGGGCTTGCCAAATTATAGCAAGTCCTTAAGGGTTAATTTATGGTTGTTGAAGCTTTTCACATCGCAAGACCTTTGGCAATCACCGATCGCACGACAGATGAACATCAACAACCGGCAGGATTTTTAGTTAGATACTTATATCCGATATTGGCTCCGTGTTTTCCTTGATTTGCAGGGCATGTTATACTTAAATTGTTGAAGGGAGGAAGAAAGCAATGATGCGGAAAACGGGGATCATTGTCGCGTTAACCCTGATGTTAGTGTTCTTTGTCAGCGGCTGTCAAACTACCGCTCCCGTAAAAATAAATCTACAAAAAACCGTTACAGCGGAACAACTGCAGGATATGGTTAAAACTAAGGCTGATTATTATTATGTTGGTTTCGACCGGAGATTGGAGCCCAGTGAGGACGTCAAAATGTATATGCCCCTTTTGAATTATCTAGAGCGCCAAACAGGCTATAAATTTAAGTTGAGAGTGTTTCCCCAGGATGTCGATATTGCCCGGGAAATGGAGCAAAAACAGATTCAGTTTGCTATCATTGGGCCGCTGAGTTTACTCCGAGCCGAAAAATACGGGGCTAAAAGCCTGGTTATCGGAATTACTGAAAATGGAACTTCCAGCTACCGGGCAATGATTGTCACCCAACCGGGAAGCCCAATTAAAACAATTCGAGATTTACGCGGACGGACGATGGCCTTTGGCGCGAGGACTTCTACCCAAGGGTACCTGATTCCGCGCATCATGCTAGCGCAAGCGGGGCTTAATCTTAGCGATTTAGCCTCATTCGAATCCTTTCAGTCTCATGCCGACGCTGCCAATGCTGTGCTCAGCGGGCGCTTTGACGCTGCGGCCCTGCAAGATACCCTGGCCGAAAAATTGGCAGCCCAAGGATTGGTCAGGATCGTGGAGACATCTGCTTATTATCCTTGCAGTGGGGTGTCTGTGGCTCAAGGGGTTAATCCCGTGGTTATGGCCACTGTTCAAAAGGCCCTTCTGGAATTTGATCCGCAAGGCAAAGATCGAATACCGCTTTATCAATGGGACAAATCGGAAATGCCCAAAGGGTTCAGTACGATTGAAGGGGATCCATATGCGGTGCTTCGTCCTTGGGCGGAACGGTTCGGCCTTGTCAATAAATAGCTGGGACGTTTGGGGAGGTATGAATTACCTATGCGATTGAGCCATAAAATCATCTTAGTGACATCGGGTATCGTGGCGGTTATGGGCTTGGCTACGATAGTAGCGATTAACGGCGTCGTTAAGGGTGTCGTACGTGACAGCATCCAACAGAATGGAATTGCCTTAGCGCAGACTATAGCGGCTAATGTGGCCGATCAGTATTTGGATGGGAACGTCTTGGCTGTAAAAAACGTTTTAGAAAACCAAAAGGATAGTACTCACTATATGGTGTATGCTTATATCATTAACCGGAATGATGGCACTGTGGTGGATACATTTACACAGGGCTTTTTGAAAGATTTGGTCGCGGTCGATCCGATTCAAAATGTTCGCACTCCTATGAGCAGGTTGTTAAACATGGGGGGGGATCTAGTAAGAGATGTTGGGGTACCGTTAGTTAGCGGGCTAGATAGTATCGAATTACATATTGGCTTGAGTGAAAGTACGTTGCTCGTTCCTTTAACTCGAATTTCTTGGGTTATCATGGTTTTGACATTGATTGGCATTTTAATAGGCAGCTTTGCGGCGCTTCTATTAAGCCGCTTAATTACCCGACCCTTAATGAAACTCACTAGGCAGGCAGTGCGTATCGGAGAAGGAAACTTGGAGAGCGAAATTCTGGTTGAAAGCCAAGACGAAGTGGGAAATCTGGCGCGTAGTTTTAATACGATGACACATCAATTGAAGGACACTATTCAGGCATTGCAGCGACGCAATGAAGAACTCTCGCTACTCTCACACAAACTTGCTGAACGGGAAGACGTGTTGGGTAAGCTTTGGCAAAAGGTTATTTCAGCCCAAGAAGAAGAACGGAAACGGATTGCTCGGGAGCTTCACGACGAGACTACGCAGTCATTGGCAGCTATTACAGTGGGACTTAAGACGGCTGAAACGGTATTGATGAGTGACCGGGGCAAGGGCATGACGTTATTGGAACAAATTCGGATGATGGCTGGGCAGGTTGTCAAGGAATTGCACAATATCGTTTACGATCTCCGGCCTACCATACTTGACGACCTTGGTTTGATCCCAGCTTTGCGTTGGTATGGCGAAATTCGGCTGGGAGCCCAAGGGGTAAAGTTTGATTTACAAGTGCAAGGGATCAACAGACGTTTTCCAGCTGAGGTGGAAACAACCTTTTTCCGCATCGGTCAGGAATCTATTAGTAATATCTTTCGACATGCCCAGGCATGCGAGGTAGTACTTACTTTGGTTTTGGAAGATGACGCGTTAATAATGAAGATAGCAGACGACGGATACGGTTTTGATATCGGAGAAGTTTGGCAGTTATCCGAGGGAGGGGTGGGCCTTGGGCTGTTGGGTATGCGTGAGAGAGTGGCACTGTTGGGAGGCACTATCGATATTAATTCACGGCTTGGCAGAGGAACTGTTGTGACGGTTAAGGTGGAGTTGTTACAAAATGGTATCACCAAAGGAGGTTTACAGGCTTGGATATAATCCGAATTCTATTGGTGGATGACCACACAATTTTTCGTGCAGGAGTTCGGGTACTTTTGGAAATGCAGCCGGACTTTAATGTGGTTGGGGAGGCGGAGGATGGGGAGAGAGCCATTTCATTGGTACGTGAGCTCTGTCCGGATGTTGTTCTTATGGATATTGGCATGCCTGGATTTGACGGATTGTGTGCTACTCGGCAGATAAAAGATATTGCACCCCGAACTAGGATCATCATTTTGACTCAGCATGAAAATAAGGAATATGTCTATCCAGCCCTAAAAATCGGAGCAGCTGGGTATGTTTTAAAACGGGCCGCTGCCGATGAACTGGTGCTGGCCATCCGCGCTGTCTACCAAGGCAAATCTTTTCTCGATTCCAACGTGACATCAACGGTTGTAGCCGATTATCGGCAAGAAGGGCCGATGGGCGAGAACGCGGACTATAAGATGCTTACTGGGCGAGAACGTGAAATTTGCGTTATGCTGGGGCGTGGTTATAGTAATAAACAAATTGCAGAACTTCTGCAGATCAGTCCAAAGACAGTAGATTTTCACCGTACCCGGATCATGCGGAAATTAGGGGTAAAGGGAAGGGTGGCTTTGGGACAGTATGCTCTTCGACATGGACTTGTTGACTGAGGGAGACGCATATATCGTGGTTACTACATAAAACAGACATGCAAAGTCTGTTTTTTTGTTTTATCACCTAGGACTTTTCCTAGGTGATAATCAAGGGAATCAATGGGTAAAACAGTTCTCTTAGCTAGTTACGCTGGAACTCTGAATTTGAGTATAATTCAGATAGATAAGAGAAGTGGAAGGAGGGAACTTATTATTGTGGTATTTATCACAAATTAACATCGGTATTTAACATACTCCGTAGAAAATGGCGACGAACAATGTAAGGAGGGTTTTTCAGTGCCGGAAAATAATTTTATAAAGGACATAGGAGAAAAGACGGGAACCCGGAGGGATGTCTTGACTAAAGGCCTTGCACTGGGAGTAGGCTTGCTGACACTGGAGGCGTGGACGAGTCAGAGAACGTTGGCGGCTTCTGGTAGCGGACAAGTGTCACAGGGCATGGCACAGATTCCAACGTTGCCACCTCCTGTCGATCCTTGGCAAGAAGATGTGATTTTGGTTATGCAACAGGACTTAAAGCGGGCTTTGAGCAAACCGCTAGATCAGCGGCACTGGGGAATGGTTATAGATCTTCAGCGATGTATCGGCTGTCAAGGCTGTACCGTTAGTTGTATCAACGAAAATAAGCTGCCACCCGGAGTGGTTTATCGCCCAGTGTTGGAAGAGACTAGTGGAACATTCCCTAATGTGAGCAAGCACTTCTTGCCCCGCCCTTGTATGCATTGCGATAACCCACCCTGTGTGCCTGTCTGCCCGGTCGGTGCTACACATAAACGTCCGGACGGGATTGTAGGTATCGATTATAATGCCTGTATTGGCTGTCGCTACTGTATTACGGCCTGCCCATACAGCGCCCGGACCTTTGACTGGGGAGAATTTTACGGGGATATCGTTCTTGGTGGTCCGCTGCCTTATGAAGAGATTCCCTCCTTAGAATATGGTAAGGTATGGGTGCGCGAAGCGGGTAAATCCCCTATTGGAAATACAAGGAAGTGCCAGTTCTGTATTGAACGTGTGGAGAAAGGGCTGCTTCCGGCCTGTACGGATATGTGCTTTGGAAGAGCTACCTATTTTGGGGATTTAAATGATCCTCAAGCTTTAATCAACCGTGTCCGACAGAATCGTCAGGTCAATCAGCTAAAATCCGAACTCGGAACACATCCCAGTGTTTATTACTTGCTCTAAGTTTCTAGTTAAAATCTCCCTGGCAGAGTATTTAGGATATGATTCCTTGGATAAGACTTTTGGAAACCCTTCGGTAAAGTTTTTTTGGAAAGGAAGGCTTATATGGAACAGAAACATTTGGCACAACGACAGACATCTCAATCTATGCTGATTTTTGGCGTGATAATTTGGCTGGTTTTGTTCGCTTTCGGCTTGCACGGCCTTTACGATCGACTGGCTTTTGACAGTCTTCAAACGGATATGGGAAGCTATATTCCCTGGGGACTATGGGTATCAAGTTATATTTGGTTCATCGGTCTATCTGCAGGTTCTTTTCTTTTGTCAACTCTGGTGTATGTATTTAAGCTAAAACAACTAGAAAAAGTGGCCCCTCTGGCTCTCGTGGTGGCCTTAATCACTTTGATTATGGCTCTTCTGTCTATTTGGTTTGATTTAGGTCATATGGGTCGCTTTTATGGAGTTTACCTACATCCTAATTTTCATTCAGCGATGGCTTGGATGGTTTGGCTTTATACTGCGTATTTCGTGCTTTTGATTTTCGAGACCTATTTTGCCTTAAGGGGCTCCCTAGTGCGTAGTAGTTTCTTACCAGGCATTCCTGGAATATTCTCAAGAATTTTGACAGGGGGACGCCAAGAGGCTTTGAGCGAAGAGGAAGTCCGCCGCGATCGCCGCAAAGTCACCACGTTGGCAACTTTGGGGATTCCCTTAGCAATCGCCTTTCACGGCGGAGTCGGGGCGTTGTTTGCTACCGTAGTAGCGAGGGACGTCTGGCATACCTCCCTGTATCCCATCCTGTTTTTGGTTGGGGCGTTCTTGTCTGGGGGTGCACTGTTTACCGGTCTGATCGCCTTCTTCTGGCCAAAACGTGATGATTATTGGCAGGCAACGGTTCATCTCTTGGGTCGGGTTACGCTTGGACTTCTTCTGCTGGAAGCAGTGTTGACTTGGGCCGAACTTTCCGTGCCTATGTGGTATGGGGTTGGGCCAGAATACGAAGAACTAAGGTATATGCTCTTTGGTCCCTACGGCTGGGTTTTCTGGGTAGTTCAAGTGGGTCTTTGTACAGTATTGCCGTTGATCCTTCTAGTGGCTGGCAGTAAGTCACCTAGGATGACAGGATGGGCTGGCATCTTGGTGGCGGTTACTTTCCTCAGCACGCGGCTGAATTTAGTTCTGCCCGGTTTGGTCGCTCCAGAACTTGCGGGGCTTCCTTATAGTTACCATGATGGACGTCTCACTTATCAGTATCTGCCGTCTGGGTCTGAATGGCAACTTTTGGCTTTTATCATTTCAGTTGGCATCGCGCTTTACTTTTTGGCTGTTAAAGTGATGCCAACGTTGACTGGGAGGGATGTCGCATGAAAGAGCTGTCACGCCGTAAATTTATAGGAGGAAGTGCTGCTGCTATTGCAGCGGTTGGTTTTTGGGCTTCTGGATCGTATGCTTTTGCCGATGGAGCCAAGAAGTTTACAGATTCTGATCCAGAGCAGGCCGTGCTTGGCGAAGAAAAGGTAATCTATACTTCTGACGCCTTTTGCGCTTCGGAATGCGGACTTAAAGTGACTACCGTTGACGGGGTTATTTCTACGATTTACGGGAATGTTCATGTTCCGTATAATGCTGGCACCGTCTGCGCTAAAGGGTCAAGTGGGAAGCAGGTGGTTTATAATCCCTACCGTTTGAAATATCCGCTCATTCGCACAGGTAACAGGGGAGAAGGAAAGTTTCGCAGGGCAAGCTGGGAGGAAGCTGCAAAATATATTGCGGAGCGGTTGGAAAAGATCAAGAAAAACTATGGTCCGGAAAGTGTAATCATGGACGGGGGAGATATGACGGACCAAACCCCTTATTGGCGTCTTTTCTACTATTATGGTACCCCTAACTGTGCTCAGCACGGCGCGATTTGCGACACACCTCGTCGTCTTGGTCCCTATCTGGTGGAAGGTGGGATGCGCATCGAGCCGGATCTTATGCGTCCAGCTTTGGTTCGCCAGCCGGATGGTACCTTAAAAAATGATTTCACTTATAAAAATAAGCTGATCATTTATGTTGGTTGGAACCCCTTCACGGCGACCCGAATCAATTACGAATCGCGGGGTACGGTAGCTGCCAAGCAAAATGGGGCAAAGGTAGTCGTTGTGGATCCTGCCTTTTGTAACACGGCGGTGCACGCCGATAAATGGTTGCCTATCCGACCAGGTACGGATCCAGATTTGTTTGCAGCCATGCTTCGTTATATCCTGACCAATAATAACTCGTCCAACTCGGAGCGTCGTTATATCGATTCTGGGTATTTGGATTATAGTATCGGTTGGCCTGAGTTTGAGACTGAGTTCCGTAGTTGGTGGGATAAGAAGGATCCAGTGAACAATTTGCCTTATTTCTCCCTAGAGTGGGCGGCTGAACGTACAGGCCTTGTAGCCGAAGATATCGCGGAATTGGCCCACACGTTTGGTATTACCAAGCCAGCTGCTCTGATCTGGGGCATGAATGGCACAGGTCACCATTTTAACGGAGAAGTGACCAGCGTGCTGGGAACGGTCTTGAATGTGATCACTGGTAATTTCGATGTGCCTGGCGGAGTGATAGATACGGCACTGGTACGTTCGGACAAAGGTGGTAATGACGGGACGGATTATATTAAGGGCAAGGTGATTGAGCGCGTAGTCAACGGGAAAACAATAACTGGAAAATCATGGGATTTGCAATTGGATAACAACGGCGACTGGCCTGCAGCTTTCTGGGGTGCCTTGGGAGCTTACCCTAAACAATTTAAGGACGGTGTCAAAATAGCCTACGGGCCGTTTGCTGGTTACACTTATCCCATCAAAGGATTTTTCGTACGCGGCGGGAATCCTGCGGCCAGTGCATCCACAGTTCAGCGCTGGAATGAGGTACTCACGGCCAAGGAAGCGAGCGGAGATTATAAGACGGAACTCATTGTTTATGTCGATACAGCCTATCTGGAAACAGGGCTATATGCCGATGTCATCCTGCCGGAAGCCAGCTATTTTGAGCGAATGGGGCTTTCTGATATCTATCCTTCTGAGCCAGTCATGTATCTGCGCGATATGGTGGTGCCTCCTCTTTATGAAGCCAAGAACCAGGTAGAGATTATGAATCTTTTGGCGAAGGCACTGCATGATGCCGGAGATTCTGACATACAAGGGAAAGATTTCTGGGATAAATATAAGAAAGAAGAGGACTTCTGGAATGAGATGCTACGCAAAGCTCCCGGACGCAACAATGTAGGTGTTCCTCTTCCCTATCCGCAATATCCGGAAGGGTACAAGATTCTTGGCACTCCCGATTCTTTGGAATCTAGGCAAGTGACCATCGATCATGATAAGAAGGTAGTCCAAGGACAGCCGCTAACTGCTGAATGGTTGCGGGCTAATAAGGGAGTGGCTGTCTGGCCGATGGCTTGGTATCGCCACATGGCGAAGTCTGGAGGGATTATCTCCACAAAGAGCAAAAAAATGGAGTTCCATTTTGGTGCGTTGGATGCGGTTAATAAACTCATCCAACAATCCGGAGGAAAAGTTCCTTATATGTTGCAACAGATCGGCTTGTCTCAGTTTCCAACCACTTTTTTTTGGTATGAAACTGTATGGAATCCTTATACTAATTCCAAATATGCTAATTACAAGCAGGAATATCCTTTTCAATTGACTTCCGGTCGGATTCACCAATCCATGTCGGCCACCCAGTATGTTGATTGGTTGGGACGAATTTCGGGTGAACATCTTTGGATGCCACTTAATGAGGAGAAGATCGTTTATCCAACCGTACTCAATGAAAAGGGGGTAGAAACATTAAGCGGACAAAAGAAAATACGTGCAGGGACCTGGTCAATTGCTGTCATACAGATGAATGCCAGTGATGCCCGTAAATTAGGCTTGATCTCTGGGGATTTGGTGCGTTTGCGGAATCCGATGGGTGAAGAAACCCAAGGCCGGATTATGGCCAGTGAATTTATTCGACCGGGCGTTCTTCGTATCCCGCCCGGGGCAGGTAACCGCTTTACGCCGGGTATGGGGCAAACTTACGAATACCGTCAGACAACACCAAGTTCCAACCGACTCTTGGATCCAGACCTATCTTCTGCGATTACGGGAATGTCCAGTTACAACGATATGGTGGTCAAGGTCCTTAAAGTCTGAACAGCCTGTTAGCCTAGGTGCCCATTAACATTTTCTAATATCCCCTAGTTTCTTCGGAACAAGATGAATATTTAAACCCAGGCGGAATATTCTGCTCCGCCTGGGTGCCTAGGCCATGCACCTAACAATTGGAACGGAAAAGTCAAATGAAACCATCACAAAGGGAAGGGGTGAAAGAGATCATGCAGGCGATGGCTTATAAGGATACCATGGTAGGTGAAGAATTGGAGCGGCTACAGCTACTAAGAGAACTGTTTACTGCAGTACCGGATGAAGAACTGCTCGGGCGGTTGGTTAAACAGGCTGAACATGACGAAGCATTTCAGAGGTTGGCCCGGTTAGCTCGGGAGGAGACAAAAGAAATATTGGCTGCTGAGTGGATGCGGTTGTTTGAAGGTCCGGGCCGTTTCCCTGTTGTCCTCTTTGGCAGCTATTATTTGGACGGTGGAAAATTGATGGAATCATCGACTCTGGCTACGCGGCAGTTTTACCGTCAGTACGGGATGGAGCCTGTTGCAAATATCCCCGCAGATCATTTGGCCTATGAACTGGGTTTCCTTGGATATTTGACAGCGTCTGCCGACATGGCGGTGGACGCAGGCGGGCGAGAGGAATTCCTAGCGGCCCGGTCGGAATTTTTGTACCGGTTTATGTTGGCATGGACAACAAAAATGGTGCGAGTGTTACGCGAATCGACAACGATCCCATTTTTCCTTGAGCTGGGTGAACTCCTTCTATTCGTGATCCAACAGATGGAGCAGAAGTCGATGTAGGATTCCTAGGGCAAAATAAAACTGTTCAAAAGACTGAGGTGATAGTTATGTTCATAACATTTGGTTTCCTGCAACCGATGGAGATGGGGGTAGTTCTGGTTATAGCCTTGATTATTTTTGGTCCGGGAAAACTGCCGGAGTTGGGCAAGTCCATGGGTAGGGGAATTAAGGAATTCAAAACAGCAGTTAATACTGACGAAACAATCGAAAAAGATGTAAAGAAGGAAGCGTAAAAAGAAAACTTAGAATACCATTAAATAAAGAATAGCAACCACCCGAACTTCAAAAGTTCGGGTGGTTGCTATTCTGTTCATGATTAGAGTGGTTATGTTTACACGAGTATAGAAATATTGCTAGGTGTTACTTGATAGCACGCCAACAGTTCAAATGCTCGACTATTGCTCATCAATTTTGAGCAGACAAGTTGCATTTCTACTGTGCAATGGAGATGGTCTTAGGTCGAACAACTTTCGTTTGATAGGTTCGGCATAGTCTTTTATGACTGCCTGCTCTTCTTCAGGAAAAAGTGATTGAAAGACATTTTCATGAGAGTATAGTATATAAGGGCAATACTTAGCTCCTCATCGTTATTCTAGGTTAAATATCGGCTGCAGACTTTGGAGCTTACCCTAGTTATAAATGTTTTATGAGATCTTATAAGTTCCTCACGTGCGAGAGTATCCCCGCTCTTGGCTGATATTAAGGTATCCCTCAAAACCTGTTCCTGCATCTTAATCACTCCGCTTAATAGTTCATTCGTAACACTGAGAATTGACAGATTTATAAAGAACCAAAAGTCATGATACCACTTGACAAAAAAATAATAATGAAATACTATATTCCCATAGGAACATATAGTCGCATAAGGAGTGGAAAAATGAAACTAACGTATATTTTTAAAATGCTTACAGATGAAACGAGAATTAGAATACTGAATATATTAAAAGAAACAGATTTGTGTGTCTGTGAAGTGCAAGCTATCCTAGAAATTTCACAAACCAATGCTTCAAAACATTTAAATAAACTCAAAGGAGCAGGATTAATAACAGATGAAAAAAAGTCACAATGGGCTTATTATTATTTAAATAAAGATTTTTGGAATAATCATGAACATCTTTATCAGTATCTGAATTACCAATGGGATACTAATGATTGCTATAGAAAAGACATAGAAAATTTAAAAGAGTATAAAAGTAAAAATATTATATGTACTTAATATTCAGGATATTGCCACATGATAAGAAGTTTTAACATTATAATATGCATTGGGCAACAATATATGCCTGTATGCTCATATATTCTTTAAATCATAAAAAGGAAAGGAGTAACAAAAATGGCGGACACAAAGAAAAAATCAGGTATTTGGAGTTTGATTAAAGAATCTCTTACCCAAACGGGAGGATGTTGTGGCCCAGGAGAAAGTTGTGGTCCAAGTTGTACACCATCTAAGAAGGAAAATAAAGCAAAAGAAGAAAAAAATGATGACCAGAAGAAGTAGGGTTTTGGATTTTGATTAATATCCAATAACCATCAAATTGAAGGCTTGGATTTCTGGTTTTTTTACAGAAGTCCAAGCTGCATTTCTAATAAAGCTATTTTAAGCTAATATTTTAAAATTGGAGGGATACTTAATGACTGTAGAAAGAGAAGAAAGGAAAACCTCATTTATCAGGGAGTTTCTAGTCTTTGCTATTGCTCCTATGATTGTTGGGGTGGCAATTATTATAAGTTGGCTTTTGTCACGATATCAAATAGGGCCTGGAATAATTGCCATTGCACTTGCCATTTTTGCAACTTTATTTGGAGGATTGCAAAGATTTATTTCAGGGTTCAAAGATATATTCAATCGAAGGATTACGGTAAACGTATTTGTTACTGTGGCACTAATTGCGACTGTTGCAATAGGAGAATTTATAACCGCTGCTATTTTGATTTTCATCATGTCGGCTGTCGGTGCTTTTGAATCTTATACCTTAGATAAAACAAGAAAAAGTATAAGGAGTTTATTAGATCTTGCTCCTCAAAAAGTTACCGTAAAACGAAATGAAGCAGAAGTTATCATAGGGATTGAAGAAGTGCAAGTGGGGGATGTTGTTGTTGTAAGACCTGGTGAGCGCATAGCTGTTGATGGTATTGTGGTCAACGGACAAAGCAGCGTCAACCAAGCACCCATTACAGGAGAATCTATACCTGTTGAAAAATTTAAAGGAAGTAAAGTATATAGCGGAACCTTAAATGAAGAGGGACGAATTGAAATAGAAACCACTCGCATCGGTGAAGATACCACATTGTCAAAAATTATTCATTTAACCGAAAAAGCTCAAGCTACTAGACCTCCTATCCAAAACCTTGCCGATCGCTTCACTCAGTGGTTTTTACCGGTAGTTGTTTTAATAGCAATTGGTGCTTATTTTGTGTCAAGAGATATTAAGACCGCTGTATCCGTTTTATTGGTGGCATGTCCTTGTGCCTTTGCTATTGCAACACCTACAGCAGTAACAGCAGGCATATCCAATATGGCGCGCAGGGGAATCCTAGTCAAGGGTGGGATCTATATCGAAGAAGCAGGCAAAATTGATACCCTTCTTGTTGATAAAACAGGAACTTTTACTTTAGGAAGTCCCACGGTTATGGATATTGTAGGTTTTAATGGAGTTTCTGAACAGGAAGTAATCTATCTGGCTGCCATAGGGGAAAAATATTCGGAACACCCCTTAGCGAGGGCAATTATAAAACATGCCAAAGAACAGGATGTGCAAATACCAGATCCACAAGAGTTTAAGGCGGAAATTGGCAAAGGAGTAATTGCACGCTTTAATGAAAAAGATCTAATTGTTGGCAAAGAAGAATTATTAGAAGATAAAGGAATAATACTGGATGAAACGATAAAAGAGCAGATGATGATCCAAAGGGAAAAAGGAAGAACTATTATGCTTGTTGCAAGAGACAGTGAAATCATCGGACTTATTTCTATTGCTGATAAAGTACGCTCTGGCGTTAAAGAAGTAATTCTTTTATTGAAGAAAATAGGTATCAAAAATATTATCATGCTTACAGGGGATAATGCTATGACGGCTCAGATGGTAGCAGAAGAAATAGGGGTGAATGATTTTAAAGCCAATATGTTACCGGAGCAAAAACAACAAGTAGTAGAAGAAATGCAAAAGCAAGGGAAAAAAGTTGCTATGATAGGAGACGGGATTAATGATGCCCCTGCTTTAGCCATGGCAGATATTGGAATGGCCATGGGGGCTACAGGAACAGATGTAGCCATTGAAACCGCAGATATTAGTTTAATGAAAGATGATTTATTAAGCGTTGCAGATTTTATTTGGACATCGAAAAAAGTCTTTCAGCGGATTAAATTAAATATATTTTTCTCTATTATCTATAATGTTATTGGGCTGATATTGTCAGCCATGGGAATGCTCACGCCAGTCTGGGCCATTATTTTTCAAGAAGCAGGATGTCTCACAGTTGTCATTAGTTCAACCTTGTTACTTTGGCATAAACCTAGATATCCAAAAATTGCTTAAGGGCTATGTTTTTAATAAAAATACAATAAACAGAGGGTGATTGATATGGAAAATTCAAAAAGTGCGAAGTTATCATTTCTAGACAGGTTTCTGACATTATGGATATTACTTGCTATGGCAGCTGGTGTTTTGGGTGGATACTTCTTTCCAGGGTTGGCAAATTCTTTAGAAAATATGAGTACAGGAACAACATCGTGGCCTATCGCTATTGGGTTAATACTTATGATGTATCCACCACTTGCAAAAGTTAAATATGAGGAAATAGGGAAGGTTGCAAGCAACAAAAAACTTTTTGCATTATCACTAATACAAAACTGGGTTATCGGGCCAATTTTGATGTTCATTCTGGCAATAATATTTCTCCCCGATAAGCCCGAATATGCTATAGGAATTATTATAATCGGTTTGGCAAGGTGTATAGCAATGGTTATCGTGTGGAACACACTTGCAAAAGGTGATAACGAATACTGTGCTGCTATTGTAGCTTTAAACTCAATATTTCAAATCGTGTTTTACTCACTTTTCATTTATATATTTGTAACAGTTCTTCCAAAAGTATTAGGTTTATCATGGGGTGGAATGGTAGTCGAAGTATCAATCTGGGAAGTTGCAAAAAGTGTTTTGATTTATCTGGGTATACCATTTGCAGCAGGCTTAATAACAAGATTCGGTTTGGTTGGGTCAAAGGGAAAAGAATGGTATGAGAAAAAGTTTATACCCAAAATTTCACCTTTGGCGTTAATATCACTTCTATATACAATTATAGTAATGTTCATACTAAAAGGTAAATATATAATAAGTTTACCTGGTGATGTTGTAAGGGTTGCTATCCCTCTTTTATTATATTTTGCGTTGATGTTTTTCATAAGTTTTATTATGTCGTATTTCGCTGGCTTTAAATACGAACAAACAGCATCTTTGTCGTTTACAGCAGCAAGTAACAATTTTGAGCTTGCCATAGCTGTTTCGGTAGCAGTTTTTGGCATTAGTTCCGGTCAAGCATTCGCAGCCGTTATTGGACCGCTTGTGGAAGTTCCTGTAATGCTTGCACTTGTAAATGTAGCTTTGGCATTTAAACGTAAATATTTTAACGAAGAAGGACTTCCAAAGAGGATAAGTAGTAATTAAACAAGGGAGAAGTAATTTTATGAAGGTGAAAGTACCATTTGTTTGTACTGGTTATTTATATCGAAGTCAAATGGCAGAAGCGATTTCGAAGCATCTTGCTACAGATATTTTTGAAGCTTACTCGGCATGAACTGAGATACACGAAATCGAATGCACCAAAGTAAACGAAAAGAGACATCAAGACATCATAACTCGCTAAAAAGTCGTTGGAGATATTTCCTGATGATAAAAATATCTTTATGAATGCTTACTTAAGGGAAGCACCTTTTTTGCTCCAAAGACACTTCTACGAGAACCGCGGTAATGGAAAACAAACAATCCAATCCATCTAAGGCCACTATGAAAAGGATTGCGTCCTTAAACAGTTATTTGCTCTAAATAATTGAATAGTGTTAAGGGCAAACCTGTTTAAAGACAGGGACGCAAAGCCATAGGGTCTACGGTGCTTAAACAGCACTATGATAGCCTGGCTACCGCAGAGACTACGTGTCTAAACCTGCCCTCTTAGCGGCAGGTTTTTTTGTCTTTTGAGCACGGCATTCGTGACTTTAGTGCTGAAAGTCCACTGCGATGGCTGCTAGCACCAGTTGTTAGGTAAAGGTAAGGGGTGATGTGGACGAAAAAGAAGCCGGAGGCAAGATGCCGGCCCTGTGCGCAGAAACTACATATAAGGCATATAGCTACCGTGTCTTCTCTTCATTTAAGGAATTTAATTAATAATGTGAGAACAACATGGATACGGTCGCATTTCGACAAAATATGATCGCGATATGGATGATGTCATTATCAAGATTTTTGTTTTTCATTTTAAGTAAGCGAGGTGCTAACAAATGAAAAATGTAACTTTATTAAAAATTAAAAGGCTAAAATAGCTGATGTACAGTGGTATAAGGATATCTATGCCGAGGCTGGCTTCTTCGATCCAGATTACGTTCCACCCTCATGGAAAGGTTCGCAACTCTCAACATTTCCACAATCAAATATGTCTCAAACAGATCGTAAAACCGCAATTTGTAACAATCAAATTGCGGTTTTGTTATTGACAAATACTCCCTGTTTTCGACTTCTGGTATGTCCAAAACATTCTTATTTCCCCAAAAAAATCTTTAAAAATGAATTTAGAAACTGGTTAAAGGGCAATCGGTACCAGTTAAAAAATGAAATCCTATTTTCACAGTTTAACGAGCGAAACCTCGGAAAGATTTGCTTTTACGGACCAAATTTTAAATATAAACAGCTGAAGGTCCCGAAATTCAATATCCATGCTAGGAGCGGACTTTTATTTCAGGTGTTAAATACCTGGAACGAGATCAAGCGCGGTATCATCCGTATGTCCTTCTGGTTGGATATGAAGGATGCAGAAATAGTGGACAAGCTCGTTGTCAAGAGCAGAAACATCAACTGCAACAAGCATAGTACCCATGAGAAAATAAGAAAATTTTTAGGGGAAAACGACCATAAGCATGGCTTTTCTGCTTTCTTAGGAAATTCAACCGGGTGCCGTTCTCCTCCGCTTGTTCTTCATTTTTCAGATTAAAAAATCTAAAAATGGAGGACAAGCTCATGGAAGAACACGAGCGTAAATACACGTTAGTCGTTCAAAAAAAACGGATTGCTGTGAGTAAAGAAGTCTATATGGCTTACTACCACTGCAGAGATAGGGAAAAGTATCTTGATGAACTGGCAGAAACAAACAATATATCCTTTGAAGCCTGTAATGAAAAGGGTATTCAAGTGGAATATTTGCTTGTATCTGCGCAGGAATCCATAGAGGACAGGATCATCATGAAAGAAATGATTGCCAAGATGTTGCGGTGTCTTACTCTTTTAGATGAAAACGAGCGGATGCTGATTAATGAACTGTTTTTTAAAGGTAAGAGTGAGCGTCAATTATCGGCAGAAACAGGAATACCACAAAAAACAATCAACGATAGAAAACGCAAAGTTCTACTGAAATTTAAAAAAATTATAGAGAAGTAAAAAAATCCGCTCAACCCCTCACTTTTTTCCCTATAGAAGTGAGGGGCTTTTTTTATCCCTCACTGCTCTTTGAGAAATGTCGGCGCAAGCCGTCCATACCCGACAGCTCAAATACGTTAACTGTTCAGCTGCTAAAAC
>DAIEHY010000030.1 GCA_027353165.1 Desulfosporosinus sp. | reverse complement strand
TTTTGATTTCTATAAGCGAAGCTAATTCTAAAATTTTGAAGACTACACGTTTGCTCAGCGAAATAGTTTGTAAGTTTATCATGAAAATATCTAATTTTTAGAAAGTTCCCTATTGACGATTAATCAATATAAGTTAATAATAGAGGTATAGATATATTGAAACTGGGTTTTACCTGTTAAAACGTTATCTTGAAAAGGGACCATTAATCAAGGTGTTACTCAAAAAGGTAAACGCTTTCATCCTTTTATCCGTCTGGTAGTCTGAAATATGAGAGTGAGGGGGAAATATCAGTGGGAGTTTTGGACGACGTATATGAAATGCTCAACACGTGTAACAAGTGTGGTGGTTGCCACACAGCCTGTAAGACCTATAAATTGACTGGGTCAGAGGCAATGTCTACACGCGGAAGAATCCAGCTCATCAAAGCTGTCGCCGATGGGAAATTAGAACCTAATCAAGAGTATGAAGATGCTATCATGAGCTGTCTGTTGTGTGGAGAATGTGCAGTCACTTGCCCAAACGGTGTACATGGCAATGAACTCGTCATGGCTGCGCGGCGAGATCTAAAACTAAGAAAAGGAATCAAGCCATTTGCTAAGTCTTTTGCTTTAAATACTTTAGCCAGTCCGAAAAGGTTGGGTATGGGATTTCGTCTTTTCGGAGGAATGGGCAAAAGTGTCCTCAATAAAATTGATGGACTGGACTATTTCCGTGGTATTGATATTAAAAATTTCCCTACTGCCAAAAAACCGTTTTTGGAGCAGGTTCCAGAGAAGATTACAGTTCAACATCCGAAGCATAAAGTCGGATTTTATGTGGGCTGTTTTCTCAATTACTCCTTAGATCAAACCGCTCATTCAGTTGTTAAAGTGTTAACAAAGAATGACTGTGAAGTTATTATTCCCAAAGATCAAGTGTGCTGCGGTCTTCCGCAATATGCCTATGGTGACTTTGAAACAGCGAAAAGAAACGCCCGCATAACGATTGATACCTTTTTAGATAAGTATAGCGATGCCGAAGTTGTTCTCACTGCCTGTGCGTCCTGTGGTGCGATGCTTAAACATGATTATCTAACGCTCTTTGCCGATGAGCCTGAGTATCTTTCAAAAGTTAAATTGTTCTCTGAAAAAGTAGTAGAGTTTTCAGAATATATGGCCAAGATTGGTGTCGATCAGAGCAAACTTCATAATTCAAGCCCTCTGACAATCACCTATCATGATCCTTGCCACATGGTTCGGGGTCTTAAGGTAACCAAGCAGCCTCGGGAATTGTTGCAAATGATTCCTCGGGTTGACTATAAGGAAATGTTTGAAGCCAACCGTTGTTGTGGGGCTGCCGGTTTAATACAAGCCTTCTATCATGAGGTATCAACCGATATCACAGTTCAGAAGACCCAAAACATCAAGGATACCAATGCAGATTTGGTGGCAACAAGTTGCCCAGCTTGCATGTTGAGACTTCAAGGTGGCATAAACAAAGCTGGTCAAAAACAAAAGGTTATGCATGTTGCCGATGTAATGGCCAACGCTTACGAAGACTAATTGAACGTAAATGAGTGGAAGGGCGGGTAGTCATGAGTAACGTCAATATCAGTATGTTAAAAGGGATTGTCGGTGATGCCTTTGTCATCGATTCCCCTTCCGAAATGGCTAACTATTTAAAAGGCCAAGGTAAGCCTGCTGTCGTCGTCTTACCTGGGAATACGTCTGAAGTTTCGAGTATCGTCAAACTGGCGAATGAGCAAAATGTAAAATTAGCAGTAGGCGGAGCAGTCGCTGATACCCAGGGAATTACGGGTGGGATCGCGATGGTTATGTCCCGGATGAACCAGATTTTAGAAATGGATCATATGAACCTGGTAGCGGTGGTTGAACCAGGAGTTCTGCATAAAGACTTTCTGCTTAAAGTTACGGAAGCCGGATTAAACTTTCCTCCGGAGCCCTATGAACTCGAAACCAGTTCGGTTGGCGGCTGCTTTGCGATTGGAGATTCCGATTCTAAATCCTTTGAATATGGTCCGACCCGGACGTTCCTTTTGGGATTTGAAATGGTTCTCCCCACAGGAGAAATCTTGGATATCGGTAACAAATGTATTAAGAACGTCTCCGGTTTAGACTTCATTCACTTTGCTGTCGGAAGCCAAGGAACCTTTGGGATTTTTACCAAACTTCTGGTGAAGCTCTTACCTGCACCGGAAGCTAAAAAAGCAGTGATTGGAACCTTCGCCTCCATGCATAAGGCGAATGCAACCTTCAATACTCTGATTAAGCGAAATGTGCTTCCGACCCGGATGAATCTCATCAATGCCTCCCTGGCGAAAAATGCCAAACCCGGAACGGAAGGGCAATTTGTGATCATTGATTTGCAAGGCTTTAAAGAGTCGGGTAAAAACATCGCGAATGAAGTTGCTGCAGTTCTTACCTTGGGTGGAGGCTCTGATGTCAAGATCATTGAGGACGAGGTTGAGTATGAACAAGTAATCAATGGTTGGCTTAAAGTTCGCGCCGACCTTAATTCAAAACCGGAGCAAACCGTGGAGTTTGCGGTGGGCCCAATGAAAATGCCTCAAGCCCTGACTCAGCTCGAAGCACTTACGGGAGATCTAGGGGCTTATCCTGGCGTAATTGTCGAAGGACTGCTCGGATTCGTTGGTTTGGCTCTGCCCGAGGGAACCGATAAACTTGATTTAGCCAGGAAAGTGAATAAACTGGCGATGTCTCTGGGCGGAAACGTGAAGGGCCTCTTGGGTCATAAGCTCAAAGCTGAAGTTTACAATGATGCGGAAATGTGGAAGCAAACAGCAAGTTTGCTCAGTGAACTGCGTCAACAATTTGACCCCAAAGGGATTCTTAACCCTGGGGTAAGTCTAGAGCCTTAAGAAGAAGGAGGTCTGAATATGTTAAGCCAAACGGTTGTTAAGCGGCTGAAGGAAATTGTTGGGGAGAAAAACGTGGTTACAGACAAAGTTGGTCTGTTGACCTATGGTTATGACGGCACGTTATTATCTGGGGAAGCGTTAGGAGTGGTTTCTCCGACAACAACGGAACAAGTCGTTGAAATCGTCAAATTGATGAACGAGCATGATATTAAACTTGTTCCCCGGGGTGCTGGTACCAATGAAAGTGGTGGAACTATTCCTTCTCAAGATTCTGTGGTCATTAGCTTTACTAAAATGACGAAAATTCATGAAATAGACACGGAAAACTTTGTAGCGGTTGTTGAACCTGGAGTGATCAATTTTGACCTTCAGGTTGAACTGGAAAAGAAAAAATTCTATTTCCCTCCCGATCCATCCTCCTTTAAGGCCTCAACCATAGGAGGGAATGTTGGTGAATGCTCCGGTGGACCGAAATGTTTTAAATATGGGGTTACACGCGATTATATCTTGGGTCTGGAAGTCGTTCTCCCGAATGGCAAAGTCATTCAAACTGGGGGGCGTAATTTTCACAGTGAACCGGGTTACGATTTGACTCGTATCATTGTCGGCGCGGAAGGAACCCTAGGTTTGGTCACCAAAGTTTTCGTCCGGATCATACCGATGCCCAGAGCCAAGAAAACCATGCTGGCGATTTACGACAAAGTTGAAGATGCTTCTCAAACGGTTGCCGATATCGTTGCTGCCGGTATTATTCCGACAACCCTGGAATTGATGGATAATTTGCTGATCAATACGACTGAGGACTTTACCCATGCCGGGATTCCTCGTGATGCCGGAGCTGTTCTGATTATTGAGGTTGACGGATACCCAGAAGATATGGACGGGCAAGTCAAGACGATTGGTGAAATCGCCAGTAAAATTGCCAAAGAATTTAAAGTCGCTCAATCGGCCGTTGAAGTGGATCAAATTTGGACTTCAAGGCGTAGTGCTTTCGGATCGGTTGCTCGCGTTAGACCGTCCTATGGTGTTAATGATATTACGGTTCCTAGGAGTAACTTCCCAAAAGCGATTGGGGGAGTCCTTAAAGTAGCCAAAGATTTTGGCGTGACCATCGGAGTTGTGGCCCATGCCGGTGACGGAAATCTTCATCCGCTCATTCTTTTCGATCAACGGAATAAAGAGGAAACTGAAACCGTCCATGCCGCTGAACAGGCGCTCTGTATGATGGCTCTTGATCTCGAAGGTACAATAAGTGGTGAGCACGGAATCGGGCTCGTCAAGAAGAAGTATCTTGATAAGGAGTTTACACCCGCTGCTATGGAAGCGTTTAGAAAGGTTAAGCGAAGCTTTGATCCGAGCAATCGCTTTAACCCAGGTAAGGTCATCGACCTATAATTTTTATTAAAGGATCTCCTTCAAGTGGCTTTTGATGCTGCTCTGGTGATGACACTGGAGCAGTATTTTCTCAAATAACGCGTATTTTCTGTTTCTAATCTCGGAATGTCCGTTTAGCTAATTATTATACATAGAATGGTATTTCTTGTAAAATCGGGGATAAACTATATCTTAGCTTTGCGCGGCCTTCATAATCGTTTAAAGTTCATGACGCTGCGCTGCAGGTGTGGTTAATTTCAATATTGATGGTGAGAATACGGACTATTAATTGAAGGAGGGTTACCTTGGAAGACAGAGTTTTTCGTCTTAACGAACTGGCCCAGTTTGATGCCAGTGCTCCTCAGAAAGTAATGGTTTACCAGACAGATAAGACTTTAGGTGCTATGTGGTGTTTAGAACCAGGGCAAGAGGTGTTTCTCCATCAACATCCTAATGCGGATGATGTGTGGATTTGCTTGGAGGGAGAGTCAGGTCAATATTTTGCTGGAGAAGGACAAGAAGTAAACATAAAAAAAGGGATGGCGATTCTTGCTAAAGCAGGGCAAACTCACGGTATGCGTAATACAGGTAAAGATCGGTTCGTGTTTATTGGAGTTGTTGGCCCAGTACCCGCTGAAACAATTAAGTTGTAAAATAACTTCGAAAAATTAACTATTTTTTATATTGACTAATCTGAGAATAAGATAGATAATGGTATTAAAGCAAAATGAAACTGAGTTTCACATAGTAAAACAAGTGAATTCGTTTCTGATGTAATTTAAGAACCCCACAAATACCCAGTGAAAAATGAACTGCGTAGAAGGGAGGGAAAATTCTCTTTTAATTGATATTTGGTAATTGTTCAAAGCCTTCCCTTGATTTAGGCTCTTATACAGGTGAGCTTGGCTGAATTTAACTAAGTATCGAAAAGGGAAGGAAAAGTTACCTTCTAAGCAGGAATCAAATTTTGGGTTGGGATGATCACCAAGCGACCTAAATAGTTGCAGAAAATTTCATTATGGAAGTGATAACGTATGGCAAAATTTTTAGAGTACCAGGGAAAAGAATGGCTTAGAAAAGCAGGACTGCCTGTTCCACAAGGCCGCGTAGCTTCTTCTCCTGAAGAAGCCAAAAAGATTGCTGAGGAGATTGGCAAGGCTGTAGCCGTTAAAGGTCAAGTTCAGGCCGGAGGGCGTGGCAAGGCGGGAATTGTTAAACTGGTTAATACACCTGACGAAGCGGCTGCGGCTGCAACCGAAATTTTTGCTAAGGACGTCATGGGAGTACCCGTTAAACAGGTTCTTATCGAAGAAAAACTGGACATTAAAAAAGAGTATTATTGCTCATTCGTTGTTAATGGAGCAAGAGAAGCTCGTTCGCCAATGCTCATGTTCAGCACTGAGGGTGGCATGGACATCGAAAGTGTCCCGGAAGAGTTGCTTTTCAAGGTTAACATCAATCCTATTAACGGTTTACAAATTTATGATGCCGTTGATCTCTGTGCTCGAGCTGGAATTCCAGCTCAAGATCTCAGTAAGTTTGCAAGTTTCCTAACCAAACTTTCACAAGCTTACAAAAAATATGATTGTCAAACCTTAGAGATTAACCCATTCATCATGACAGGTAGCGGTAACTTGGTTTGCGCAGATTGCAAAATGGAAATTGACAATAGTTCAGTTGGCCGTCATCCGGAATTCGGAATTTCAATTGCACGCGATTTGCCAGGCGCTCCTACAGAATTGGATCTCATCGGGTGGAGTATCGAAGAAACCGATGCTCGTGGTACCGGGTTCCTTATGAATATGGGCTATGACGAAGTAAGTCCAGGCTACATTGGTTATCATCCTATAGGCGGCGGTTCAGCAATGATGGGGCTAGACGCTCTCAACCAAGTAGGTCTTAAGCCCGCTAACTATGCTGATACTAGTGGTAACCCCGTTGGTTCAAAGATTTATCGTGTTGCCAAGTGTGTTCTATCCCAGCCAAATATCGACGGCTATTTGCTCGGCGGATTTATGATGGCAAATCAGGAACAGTGGCATCATGCCCATGCTATCGTTAAGGTACTAAGGGAAGTGCTACCGACACAGAAACCTGGATTACCCTGCGTTCTACTGCTCTGTGGCAACCGGGAAGATGAATCTCTAGAAATTCTTAGGACGGGGCTTGCGGACCTTATGACTCCTGACGGCCCGGGCAAGAGAATCGAGATTTATGGCAAAGAGTATGTAACTGATACGAAGTTCATTGGACAAAGACTCTTAGCTCTTAGTAAAGAATACAGAGCCGAAAAAGAATCTCAAGGAAAGTAGGGGAAACCTATGCTGGAATTCGCTGAAAAAACTCTGAAAGTCAAAATCGATACCAGCAAGTGTGATACATGTGAGACTAAGGCATGTGCTGAAGCGTGCAAAAAGTACGCCAGAGGTTTGCTTGGGATTGACGACCAAGGTAGAGCTTCGGTTGCACATCGCGATGCGGAAGAAGTTTTGCGTCTCGGAACTGAGTGTTTAGCATGTGAACTCGCTTGTAAGACCAAAGGTAACAACGCCATAACCATTGAGATTCCTGTTAAAGGTTTGGATGAGTACCTTCAAAAGCGACAATAGTATTTAGTTATGAAATTTAAGTAAAATCAAGAAACAGCCAAGCGTTAGGTTCCAAACGTAGCAAAATGTTAAATGAGGGATAAGAATGGGCATTTTGATCAATAAAAATACAAAGGTCATCGTCCAAGGGATAACGGGCCGTGAAGGATCCGTTCGGACAAAATACATGAAAGAATATGGTACTAAAGTGATCGGTGGAACCAGCCCGGGAAAAGCTGGGGAACTGGTACATGAAGTTCCAGTTTTCAACACCGTCAAGGAGATTGTTCGTGAGCAAGGCGAAATCGATTTCAGTGTTATCTTTGTACCAGGTAAGATCTTAAAAACAGCTGTTTATGAAGCAGTTGATGCCGGAGTAAAGAATATTATTCCTTGCGTTGAGGGTACTCCGATTCACGATATTATGGAAATGATAGCCTATGCCAATTCTAATGGCTCAAGACTCCTTGGACCTGGATCTATCGGGATTATTACACCAGGTGAAGCTGTCGTAGGCTGGCTCGGCGGAAACAAAGAATGGGCCAATAAATTCTTCCAAAAGGGAAGTATCGGGGTTTTCTCCCGTAGTGGTGGTCAATCAGGGACTATTCCTTGGTTACTAAGAGAAGGGGGATTTGGAGTAAGTACCGTAATTCATACGGGAACAGAACCAGTCCTTGGGACGTCCATGGCGGACTTACTTCCATTATTCGAAGCTGACCCAGAAACAAAAGGCGTAGCGGTCTATGCCGAAATTGGCGGTACGCAAGAAGAAGAGTGTGCCGAAGTTATTGCAGCGGGTCAATTCACGAAACCCTTCGTAGTCTATGTAGCAGGGGCATGGGCACCAGCCGGTATGCGATTCTCTCATGCGTCAAATATTGTTGAGCGTGGACGTGGATCTGCTAAGAGTAAAATGGAAGCTATAACTAAGGCTGGAGGATTCGTAGCCGAGACTCCAACCGATATTCCAATTATTTTAAAAGAGAAGATTAAAGAGTAAGCGCAGAGGTATTCCAAGGGTTAAATCCTTAAAAAATAAACTAAAATTATAGGGGGTAAGACTAATGACAATTATGAGATCTGTAATGTATATTCCTGGCAACAATCCTAAAATGGTGGCCAAGGCTCCTGAATTTCCGGCTGACATTGTTACACTTGACCTTGAAGATTCCGTTCCACCCTCTGAAAAAGAAGCTGCTCGTCAAATCGTACGCGAAAACCTCAAATATGCAGGCACTGGCGGTGCAGAAGTCTATGTCCGTATTAATAACTGGGAAACTGAATTAACCAATGATGATCTGGAAGCCATTGTTTATGAAGGCTTGAGTGGAGTTACCTTAGCGAAAACGGGTTGCGCAGCTGACGTACAACGTCTCGATTGGAAACTAGAGGAACTCGAGCGTCGTCGTGGCTTAGAGGTAGGAACCGTTAAAATCTCCATGTTGCTTGAAACTGCTAAAGGGATTATCAATGCTGCGGAGTGTTGCCTAGCTAGTAAGCGAAACGTTAATGCTATTTTCGGCGCAGTCGACTATTGCCGTGACATGCGCGTAAAGTTAACCAATGAAGGGGTTGAACAACAATATGGACGCGCTCATGTGGCAGTAGCTTGCCGTGCGGCTAGAATTGTTGCAATCGATGCTCCTTTCGTTGACTTCAAGAATATTGAAGCTTTCGAAAGAAACGTTGCCGAAGGGCGTCAAATGGGTTATGAAGGCCGTATGATCATTCACCCAGGACAAATCGAACCCTCTAATCGTATGTATTCCCCTGATCCTGCCGATGTTGAATGGGCTGGCGGAGTAGTGAAAGTGTTTGAAGAAGAAGGTATTGCTAAGGGTAAAGCATCCGTTTCTTATAACGGCAAAATGGTTGACACCCCTGTATACCTAAATGCTCTGGATATTATTGCTGCTCAAGCTGAAATTGACGCAAAAAACGCTAAGTAAGATGTGCAAAAATTGTTTGGTTACCGCTTTGCAAAGGAGGTGACCAAACAATTTATTGCTTGACCAACATATAAAGTATAGGATGTTCTTAGGTAATTAAGAAAAGTTAAGGAGGAAGATGAATATGACACGTATTAAAAATCTCCGTGAAGAAGCTCTGGCATTTCATACAGTGAAACCAGGTAAACTTGAAGTTAGAGTGACATGTCCTACTCAAGACAGAGATGATTTGACACTTGCTTATTCTCCGGGAGTCGCCGAACCCGTTTTGGAGATTTCTAAAGATCCTGCCAATCTTGATGTTTATACAAACCATGCTAATTTTGTGAGCATTGTTACCGATGGTTCCGCTATTCTTGGACTTGGAAACCTTGGAGCCGCTGCTTCTATGCCTGTAATGGAAGGGAAAGCACTTCTTTTTAAAGCCTTTGGAGATGTCGATGCCTTTCCGCTTGCTTTAAATACCCGAGATGTTGATAAAATCGTAGAAATCGTTGAATTAACAGCCCCAACCTTTGGTGGAGTTAACTTAGAAGATATTAAAGCACCAGAGTGCTTTCAAATCGAGGAAAAACTCAAAGCTCGTGGAATCTTTAAAGGACCTATTTTCCATGATGACCAGCATGGTACTGCAGTCGTTACCTTGGCTGGATTATATAATGCGCTTAGAGTCGTCGGAAAGAAAATTGAAGACGTTAAAGTTGTTGCCAATGGAGCAGGCGCCGCTGGAATTGCGATCATTAAGCTTTTGATGAGTGTAGGGCTTAAAAACGTCATCATGTGTGATACTAAGGGCGCTATTTATCAAGGCCGTACAGTAGGTATGAACCCTTGGAAAGAACAAATCGCAGCAGCAACAAACCCTGATAAGTTCAGTGGTGATCTTGCTGGAGCACTTGTGGGTGCCGACGTGTTCATTGGAGTATCAGCTGCAAACGTTCTCAACGAAGAGATGATTAAATCCATGGCCAAAGATCCCATCTGCTTCTGTCAAGCTAACCCAATCCCGGAAATCTGGCCCATCGAAAGGGCAATTGAAGCTGGGGCTGCCGTTATTTCGACGGGTCGTTCAGATGTGAAAAACCAAATTAACAACGTATTAGCCTTTCCGGGAATGTTCCGAGGTGCCATTGATGTTAGGGCAACTGATATCAATGATGCCATGAAGATTGCAGCTGCAAAAGCAATTGCTGATTGCGTTTCCGCTGAAGAACTTAATGCTGATTTTATCATGCCGAGCACTTTAAACCCCGAAGTAGCTCCAGCTGTCGCAGCCGCTACAGCAAAAGCTGCTATCGATAGCGGGATTGCTAGAAACCCGATTGATCCAGCTTGGATCGCGGGTAATCTCAAGAAGAGGTTAGCAAACCAATATAAATAATTGGAATTTGTTCATGAATAAGGCCCTCTCAAGGTAGAAGTAATATCTTACCTTGAGAGGGCCTTTTAATGCTTGATGATGTTTGGTTTTTTTCTTTATTACCTGTATTATTATTAAAGTAGTAATTAGCTTGTCACTGTGGAATAATGACAGGTGGGCCCATGTATTGAGGAAAGTTTAGAAAACTACAGATATTAAAACGATAGGGGTAAGCAGTATGCATGTACCAAGTAATAAGTTGAGAACCAAGCCAGGAAAGGAGAAGCAAACTTATCTAGAGGTGACAGAACAAGATGAGTTAATGAAGTTTTTACTTGTTCAACTCCCTCATAAAAGCCGTAACGATATTAAATCTCTTTTGGCACATCGCCAAATTTCAGTTGACAACGAAGTGATCACTCAATTTAACCATCCTCTCTTAAGCGGTCAACAGGTTGTAGTAAATTGGGCTAAAGTGTTAATAGAAGAGCAACCTGCTGGACTAAATATCGTGTTTGAGGATCCATATATCATAATCATTGAAAAACAGGCTGGATTGCTTTCTATTGCAACTGCTACGGAAAAGGAGCAAACAGCCTACAGTATATTAAGTGATCATGTCAAGAAAAGGGATCCTAAAAATAAGATCTTTGTCCTGCATCGTCTTGATCGGGAAACATCGGGAGTAATGATGTTTGCCAAAAGTGAGATGATACAACAAGCCCTACAGAAGGCTTGGAAGGAAGCAGTATTAGAACGCACCTATATTGTGGTGGTTGAAGGGGCAGTAACCAACGAGCAGGGAACGATTACCTCTTGGCTGACTGAGAGTAAGGCCTTTATAATGTACTCTAGTCATACCCCTAATAATGGGCAAAAGGCCATAACGCACTATAGGGTACTTAAAAAAAATAAACATTATTCTCTTTTAGAAGTTAAACTGGAAACCGGACGGAAAAATCAAATTCGCGTTCACATGAAAGATATCGGACACAGTGTGATTGGCGATAAGAAGTATGGGGCCACTAAGCATCCTATTGGACGATTAGGACTACATGCTCAGGTTCTAGCCTTTAAGCATCCCACGACGGGTGAAGTAGTACGTTATGAGTCTGAAATCCCCAAGGTATTTCTCAATTTGTTTATTTAATTTAAAAAGAAAAAAACCGGGTTTATACCCGGTCCTTTGATACGTCTTTCCCAATTTTATCAGCGTCATAAGGATATGGAATCTTCTCTGTGTTATCTGGCTTACGTGACTTGTTATTCGTTTTTTTGGTCTTGGCCATATTTACCCCCTTGTACCGTTTAAAGTCTCCTATGTAGGATTTCCTGATTAATAAATAACAATGCATTTAAACTATATCATAGGCTGAAATGGAGTTTTAAACTAAAATGTCAAATAGGTTAGAACGCGAAAAAGCGACCATGCAAATAATGCTCAGGATGTATTGCAAGAAGCACCACCGATCTGCCGCTGGATTGTGTCCGGAATGCCAAGTATTATCTGATTATGCCTTATCTCGCCTTACCCATTGTAAGTTTGGAGAAAGTAAACCAACCTGTGGGAAATGTACAGTGCATTGCTATAAACCGGAAATGCGCCAAAAAATTATTGAGGTCATGCGCTATGCTGGTCCTAGGATGCCTTTGAACCATCCCATCATTGCCATTAAGCATTTAATGGATGGTTTGAAAAAGAAGGAAGGATAATATGGCCATAAAAACGTATTTCCTTGAAATGAGAGGAATGCCACGCAGAGACTTGCAAGATTATTTTCTCTCAATCGGTGGAAAACAGGTTGGAAAGGGCTTGTATTTAGGTCCGAACTGGGAAGTAGAACTGAGTAAGGAATGGCTTTGTACTTTAGGGTCAATACAAATACCAGCTACCAAAGTAACCTTTCGAGCTGATGAGGGAGAATGGACGCAAATAGTTCAGGCGTTTCGCCTGCGCTTCCTTTCAGCTGGAGGATGAAAAGCGCAGGTTATTTATTGGATAGCCTCTTCGTAAAAGTGAGAGACTTTTTCAATCATCGGCAGACAATCTTTGCAAACGCACCAGCAGACTTCTTCTGTGGAAGATAAATCGACCTCTTTAACGATTAAAGTACACATCAGGGAGGCGGGTTTTTCCAAATGGCAAATATCGCAGGATGAACAAACAAAGGAAGTATCATTTCTTAACATTAGACTTCGCTCCTTTATTCAAAATATCTAGCCTTAATAAATTATATGAATATTTTGAATATTATGACATTCATAGAGCGATAATATTTTATAACCCACCTGCTGGCGGTTCGCTTGGCTGAAGTCTATTAAAGTGTTGAATAAATTTGCCGTAGATGAAGAACATTGCTAAAGAAGCTCCCATAAAACTAATAGCAAGCATCCATACGTTTGATCCCCCGCCATAATCGTACATCATACCCCCTAATAGGGGACCCACCATTCTTCCCCCTGAGGAAGCTCCTCCAATGATCCCTTGGTAAGTTCCAGTTTTTCCTCGCGGGGCGAGTTGAGCAGCCGCTGCTGGAACTGCAGGCAAAATAAGCATTTCACCTAGGGTTAGAATCAGCATGGCTATGATGTAGGATACATAAGGTAACTTGCCCAATAAAATAATATACCCAATGGTTAAGAGAACAGAAGCGAGGTAAAATTGTCGTTTGAAAGACTTTGCCCAAGTCTTAATGACCCAATTGATGAGCGGCTGTAAAGTGACGATAAAGACACCGTTCAGTGTCCAAAGCACACTATAAGAAAAAAGGGAAAAACCAAGTTGGTTCATTACTACGGGCAGAATCGTGACAAGTTGAATATAAGCGCCCCAGGCAAAAAATATTCCACCACCTAAGGCAAGAAGGACCTTGAACCCGCTGTCTTTTGACAGGCGATTTGGTGGTTGCTTCTGTGAAATTGATTGAACAGGTTCCTTTCGTTCTGAAACACCTATCAACACTAATAATAAATAAATAAAGAAGGCGGCGGCATTCATAGAGAAGGTAAGACTAAAAGAAATCTGAGCAATCATTCCTCCGATTGCTGTGCCAATCGCAACTCCCGCATTATTAGAGATATAAAGTAGATTGAAACCCCGTCGCCCGCCTTCAGGCCAAAGGGCATGAATCAGCGCATTAAGTGGAACGAAGATAAAAGCTTGAGCTAAGCCAAACAGTATAAAGGCTGGTGCATAAACATTCCAGACGGGAAAGACCCCGATAAAACCTACGGAGAAGATAGCACCTAGGAGGCCCATAATCATGACCTTCTTAGGACCGAAACGATCGGCTAAAAAGCCGCTTATAAACTGACCTAGTAGCGACGCTAAAGCTTGAAGAGCAAGAAGACTGCCTGCTTCGGTTAAAGTACGGCCTAACACTCCGTGCATAAAAAGGCTATTTAAAGGCCACATAAGAGAGTTTCCGACTGATTGGACGAACCCGCCAAGGATTAAAACTAGGACGGAGCGCGGTATATCTAAACGTTTTAACCTCAAACCCAAAAACCACCTTAATCCTGTGTATCGATATCTATAGCAAACATAATTAATTCGACATTCGTATTAAAAATCCTTTAAAGTTAAACGATAGAAAAATAAAACCACTTGTGGATAGAGCCATGAAGGGATATTTCAAGGAATTGTCCGAAACATATTAGCAATGACATATAAAGCGCAGCTCGTTTGATGAACGAACTGCGCTTTTAAATTTAATCAATAAGGACCTTATGCCAAATGAAGCGGTTTACCTAAAATCCCATGGGCTGCTTCCATAATCGTCTCAGGCAAGGTGGGATGAGCGTGAACCATACTCGCTATTTCATCTCCCTTAAGTCCCTTTTCGACAGCCACGACTAACTCTTGAATCAAACTACTGGCTTGTGGTCCCATGATGCTTGCCCCCAAGATGACACCGTTTGCATCAGCTAATAGTTTAACGGTACCAACAGTCTCGCCTAAAGCTAAAGCCTTACCATTGGCTGAAAAAGGAAACTTACTGACTTTATATTCAGCCCCTGAGGCTTTAAGCTCCTGCTCAGTCTGTCCGACGGTAGCGATCTCTGGATGTGTGAAAATGGCACTGGGGATAGCCTTATAGCTCATTTCCACCTTATGACCTGCAATACGTTCGGCCGCAATCATTCCCTCAGTTGAGGCAACATGGGCTAACATAATTCCACCATTGACATCACCGATTGCATAGACGTTAGGAAGGTTAGTTTCTAAGTGGTTATTAACAATTAGCGCTCCCCGTTCTGTTTTCAGGTGTAAACCTTCAATATCTACTCCACGAAGATTAGGTTTGCGGCCAGCGGAAACTAGCACTCGGTCAGCGGGTATTTCTTTTATAATTCCCTTAGCATCTTCAACTTTGACGATTAAGCTATCTCCAGCTTGACTAATTTCCTTCACAGCTGTTTTTGTCATAATCTGCATGCCTGTTTTCTTTAACAAAGGAGTCAAGCGCTTTGGAATTTCCTCATCAATATTTGCCAAAAGATTAGGCAACATTTCAACCACAGAAACTTCTACGCCCATGGTTTGATAGATCGAAGCAAACTCAAGACCGATAACTCCCCCGCCGATAATTACTAGTTTTTTCGGTAATTCATTTTCAAAAAGAATTTCATCGCTAGTAACTACCCCAGGTAAGTTGATCCCTGGAATAGGAATACGGATAGGAACAGACCCGGTTGCTAAGATAACATTATCGACCGTAAATTCTTCGGCTCCCGCATCAGTTATCGCCACTAACTTTCCTTGCTCTTTAAATTCACCCCAACCCGCTACCACTCGTACCTTCGCTGCTTTCATTAGTTGATAAACCCCAGAAACTAACGTATCCACAATTTTATCTTTGCGTTGCATAACTTTGGTAAAGTCAAAGCTTAGCTCTCCCGCATTTAAGCCAAACTCTTCGGCTTTATTCATTTCCCGCCATAATTCAGCACTTTTAACTAGAGCCTTAGTCGGAATACAACCACGATTAAGACAAGTGCCACCTAACTTTTCCCCTTCTATCAAAACGACGCTCATGCCTAGCTGTGCGGCACGCAAAGCGCAGACGTAGCCTCCAGGTCCGCCCCCCAAAATTCCTACTTGAAAATGTTCCATGAGATACTCTTCCTTTCTTCGATCCATAGTTTCTATGTAGTAGTATGTCCCATTAAGTGTGGCTAAGATATCAAAAAGCCCTGATTATCCCCTTAATAATTCCTTAAAGGGGGCCAACTAATTATCTAACACTTTAGAAATGGATGCCTGCAATATGCATTTCCCTTCCAAATATATAGACCTTCAACTTTTAAAAAAAGTGAATTATATAATTTTTTTATATTCAACTCATCTTACAAAATTATAGTAAGATTGTCGACCATAAAATTTATATTAGGTACTCCTTAATCATGGGGATAGGAACAATATAAATATGCAAAAGGTTTGTAACAAACGTCTAGTCCCGCACCTTGGATTTTTTCTTCCTCGAGGGCTATGATGAGAGCATTTTCGTTGACAGTCTCTCCACGTGATTCATTGATAAAAATTGCTGACCGTTTCATGAGGTTAAATTCTCGGTCACTCATGATAGTCTCCTTTTTCTAGTTTTAATAGTTAATGTATCAATTTACTTTAGCGGATCTACAAAAAACTTGCAAAATTAAGAAAATATGAACATAATGATTTATGGAGTGGAATTCTGAATATTGAATAAGGGCATTAAAGTGGGGGAGAAATAATGAAAGTACCTATGACAGAGCTAAAAGATAGGGTCTCCAATTTGCAAGGAATTTTACAGAAACGAGGAATTGAAGGGGCGCTTTTGGTTCAGCGCGCGGATACGCTTTATTATACCGGAACAGCCCAAAATGTTCACATCTATATTCCTAGAGAAGGAACGCCCGTTGTGCTCGCCTATCGGGACTTTGCTAGAGCTCAACAAGAAAGTTCATGGGAAGTCAAACAGCTGGTAGGCATGTCTAAGATCCCACAATATATTCAGGAAGCAGAACTTCCTTTACCGGGAATACTTGGGTTGGAGCTTGACGTTTTGCCTGTTAATCAATATGAGCGCTACCGTAAACTATTTCCGGATGTTGTGTTAGTCGATATTTCTCCAGACGTCCGCTTACAACGTTCAGTAAAATCCACTTGGGAATTAGCTCGCCTGGAAGAGAGCGCCCAAATCCATCCTAAGATTTTGGAGTATGCCAAAGAAGTCCT
>DAIEHY010000002.1 GCA_027353165.1 Desulfosporosinus sp. | reverse complement strand
GTCAAAGGGTAGATTGTTTGACAAAGGGACAATGAATTGTTATTATTAAAGCATAGTAAACTGATATGAAATGGGGTATTTAATAATGCAAGTCGTTAATTCAATTACGGATTTAATAGGGCAGACTCCTTTGATCCGTTTACAACGGATAGTTAAGCCAGGAATGGCAAATGTTTATGTGAAAGTCGAATATTTTAACCCGGGCGGGAGCGTTAAAGACCGAATTGCCTGGGGGATGATTCAGGATGCAGAAAAGCGTGGAATACTTCGTCCTGGAGGGACGATTATTGAACCGACAAGTGGAAATACGGGAATCGGTCTGGCCATGATTGCTGCTGCTCGCGGTTATCGGTTAATTGTGGTTATGCCAGATTCCTTAAGTATTGAACGGCGGATGCTTATGGCCGCCTATGGTGCCGAATTCGTACTGACGCCTGGGGCAGAGGGAATGAATGGGGCGATTGAAGAGGCCAAACGGTTACTGAGCGAGAATCCAAGTTACTTTATGCCTCAACAATTTGAAAATCCTGCCAATCCTGAGGCTCATCGACTGAGTACTGCCTTAGAACTGCTTGATCAGATGCCAGGGTTGGATGCTTTTGTGGCAGGGATCGGTACTGGGGGAACAATTACTGGAGTAGGCGAAATTCTAAAGGCTCGCCTTCCAGAGGTGAAGATTATCGGAGTGGAACCGGCATCATCTCCGGTTATTTCTGGCGGAAAACCCGGTCCTCATAAAATTCAAGGAATTGGTGCAGGGTTTATTCCTGCAATTTTCAACAAAACTATTTTGGATCAACTTATTCAATTGAGCAATGACGATGCTTTAGAGACCGCAAGGCGTTTGGCAAGAGAAGAAGGAATCTTAGTAGGTATTTCTTCCGGAGCAGCGGTTTGTGCAGCATTGCAGGTAGCGGAAACTTTAGGCGAGGGCAAAAATGTTGTCGTCTTAGCCCCGGATACAGGGGAACGTTATTTAAGTACAGAGCTGTTCACCCAACGAAGTTAACCAGCTTACTAAGTTTTTAGAGGATTAGATACAGCGGTTAAATTCGATATTTGCTTTACAAGGGAAATTGCCGTATGCTAAACTATTCGATAGTGACTAGCATAAGGAGGAGTTTGTCATGTCAGGACATTCAAAGTGGGCAAACATTAAGCATAAAAAAGGTAAGGCAGATGCCCAAAAAGGAAAAATGTTTACTAAACTAGGTCGGGAATTGGTAGTTGCCTCCCGAGCCAGTGGAGGAGACGTTAATGATTTTCGGTTAAAAATTGCCATAGAAAATGCTAAAGCTGCCAATGTACCTAATGAAAATATTCAACGGGCAATTCTCAAAGGTTCTGGCGGTACTGATGGAACCGTTTATGAAGAATTGCGTTATGAAGGATATGGACCGGGCGGGGTTGCTGTCATGGTTGATATACTAACCGATAACCGAAATCGAACGGCGGGGGAAGTCCGCTATATTTTCTCTAAAAATGGTGGCAACATGGGTGAGACCGGATGCGTCGGCTGGATGTTTGAGGAGAAAGGTCAATTAAGGGTTCTTCGTGAAGGGATAAAACTAAGTGACGATGATTTTATGATGTTGGCCTTAGAAGCTGGTGCTGACGATATCGAAATCGATGAAGATGGTTTTGTTGTATTAACGACTCCTGAGACAATGGAGGAAGTGCGACAGGCTCTTTTAGATCAAAAGATCGCTGTTGTAGAATCTGAACTTAGCCCAATTGCCCAAAATACTATTGAAATTTCGGATGTCGAGCAGGCGCGCAAAATTGTGCGATTGATGGATAAACTGGAGGAGCATGACGATTCCCAAGGTGTGTATTCTAACTTTGAATTAGCCGAAGCTTTGGCAGGGGAAGACTTGTAGGTATCGCTGAAGTTCGGCGCCAGCTAAAGTTTTTTAGCTGAGATTAGTGTAAAAACGCAAAAACGATTAAAGTAAGCCCTTCTGGCAAGACTAGTACTAACAAGTAATGTCAGGAGGGTTTATTTCGCATGTCACGCTGGAAAGTTGTGAGTATAGTACTTTGTCTCGGCTTAGGAATCGGATGTATCGTACCTACAGTGACTGCTTGGTGGTATGATAAAAACTACACAGAATCTACCTTAAAAGATTTGGACGGCGAATCTAAATTAATCAAGGAAGCTCCGGTAAAGGACATCTATCATTTTAATCTGGAACAAGGAATTCTTTCTGTGATCAAAGGAGAATTGGGGACAAGTGGCAAAGTTATTGTCACAGGTTTAAATGTTGAAGCTTGGCCAAATGAGATTTTGCAAATGGCTCCCAAGGTTGAGTTTTATTCCTTAGATGAGGTGCAATCATTTATTGATACAGCTAGCGAACCTCAGCTGTGGCAAGAGTAGAGGTTTTAGTGTAAGTAGAAGAAAGGGAATCGTCCGTCATCTGTCGAATTAGTCTTCCTTAGAAGGGAAGTCATAAGATGATAATTTTAGGGATTGACCCAGGAACGGCGATTATGGGCTATGGTTTAATTGAACAAAAGGGAAATCATTTAAGCGCTCTGGATTACGCTTGTTGGCGGACGCCCGCTCACACACCCTTGGCAGAGCGATTGTTAATGCTATATGAACAGATTGCTCCTTATCTTAGTGGACACACACCCGATCATATCGCGGTTGAAGAGCTGTTCTTTAATCGTAATACCACAACCGCGCTCACTGTGGGTCACGCTCGGGGAGTTATTTTATTAGCGGGTGCCCAGCAGGGCATTCCAATTTTTGAATATACCCCATTACAGGTTAAACAGGCTGTTGTAGGCTATGGTAGGGCTGATAAAAAGCAAGTTCAGCTGATGGTCAAGGGTTTGTTAAGACTGGATGAAATCCCTAAGCCTGACGATACGGCGGATGCCTTAGCCATTGCAATTTGTCATGCCCATAGTTACGTTCTTAACAGGAGAATGGAGGAGTTCCGATGATTGGAATGTTGCGAGGTAAAGTATGGGAAATTCAGTCGGAACGCTTAGTGATTGACGTTCACGGAACTGGATACTTGTTAACTGTGCCTTATGGTCTCTTGTCGAAAGCATATCCTGAACAGGAACTAGTCGTGTACACCCATGTGGTTGTAAGAGAAGACGATTTGTCCCTTTATGGGTTCTCTTCCTATGAAGAAAAGCAACTCTTTCTTGAGATGTTAAGTGTTTCAGGAATTGGGCCAAAAGCCGCCATTTCACTTCTTTCAACCTTTGGGGCAGTTCAGATTCAGAGTGCTATTGTAAGTGAAAATCTTAATTTATTGACAAAAGTTCCTGGCATAGGCAAGAAAACCGCCCAGCGACTTATTTTAGAACTTAAGGAAAAATTTAAAGGACATAGTTCGTTTCCAACCGGAGGGGGCTCACTCTCGGAACCATCTTCGCTAACGCATTCGGAGGCAGTGCAGACTTTGTTGGCGCTTGGGTTTGGTTTGGAGGAAGCGAGGCAAGCCCTTGGTCAGGTATTGAAGGATAGTTTAGAATTAACAACCGAGGAGCAGGTCAAAAAGGCACTGCGTTTGCTTGTACCAAGTCAGAAAGGATAAGAATTAGGTTAAAGGGGAGTCCCTAGTAGAGATGGGTGAAATCATTGCGAATAAACACGCTTTGTAATAATATTGAATTTTGATGGAGACGTGAGGGGGACAAAGAATGGAAGAGCGTCTGGTTGCTCCACAAAAGCAACTGACAGATCATGAAGGGGAAGGAATTCGCCCTCAGCGCTTGATTGATTATATTGGGCAGAAAAAAGTTAAAGATAATCTAAGTATTTTTATTCAAGCCGCTGCTACTCGTGGTGAGGCGTTGGATCACGTTTTATTATATGGGCCGCCAGGTTTGGGGAAAACCACTCTCTCCAACATTATTGCTGCAGAAATGGGTGTCAGTATTCGCACAACGTCCGGTCCAGCAGTTGAACGTCCTGGGGATTTAGCTGCGATTCTTACGGCCTTAGAACCGCGGGACGTGCTTTTTATCGATGAAATCCATCGTTTGAGTAGTACGACTGAGGAGATTCTTTATTCGGCCATGGAAGATGGGTGCTTGGATATTGTGATCGGAAAAGGGCCAAGTGCGCGTTCGATCCGTTTGTCCTTACCACCGTTTACGCTTGTAGGGGCGACTACTCGGGCGGGACAATTAACCTCTCCTTTGCGGGATCGCTTTGGGGTTATCAGTCGTCTGGAATTTTATGAAGTTGAAGATTTAAAAGAAATCGTCCTGCGCACAGCCAGTATTTTGAAAGTCGAAATAACCGACGATGGAGCAGACGAGATTGCGCGTCGTTCCCGCGGAACACCGAGAGTTGGGAACCGCTTGTTGAAGCGAGTTAGGGATTTTGCTTTGGTTTGGGAAGATGGCATTGTCAACCAAACGATTGCCCGAGAGGCTTTAAATAGGTTGGAAGTCGATCCGGTCGGACTGGATAATATTGACCAAAAGACGTTGAAGACCATCATCCAAACCTTTGCAGGCGGACCGGTGGGCCTAGAAACGCTGGCGGCAACGATTGGTGAGGAATCAGAAACTTTAGAGGATGTTGTCGAGCCGTTTCTGTTACAGATGGGATTCCTGCAACGCACACCCCGAGGACGGGTGGCAACAGCGAGAGCCTATCAGCATTTAGGGTATCCCCTACCTCAAAAGGGTCTTGGGGACTAAGGGATTAAAAAAGTTATGAGTATGGTTGCAGAAAAAAAAGGGTAATCTGAGCATAAGAAAACTTGGCTTCCACCATTACATAAACTTTCTAGTTAGTATAAGAAAGGGTGTGAAGAGCATGCTTCGGATTGTGTGTCGGTTACCCTTTTTGTGGATTGCTTTGTTAGTACTCGGGCTAATCCAAGCAACACCGTGTCAGGCTAAAACGGTTTCGGTCGAGCTAGTATGGAAATTAGGTCAGGCCGGATGGGTACAGATAGATGTTCTAAATGGGGATTATCAACTTGTCATAAATAATACAACGGTTAAATTTTCGGCGGGCTCGACTCTTCAGGTAGGCTGGGGGGGATGGACTCCGGTGGTACGGGTTAACCATGAGAATTTTCAAGTATTTAGTGGGCCTGAATTAAAGATTTCTGAGCTTGAGCCCGGCAATCTGCGTGTAAAAACCCCGGAGGATAAAGAGGTAGTTTATCGCGGAGGCCTTCAGCTTAATTGGCAAGAGGGACATTGGCGATTAATTAATCAGCTCGATAGCGAGGACTACCTTAAAGGAGTTGTACCTATAGAAATGAGCAACGAATGGGCAAAGAGTGGGAAAGAAGCTCTTAAGGCACAAGCAGTCGCTGCTCGGACCTATCTTATCAAACATTCAGAGAATGGACAGAAAATGATTACTGACTCTCCTGATATTGATCAGGCCTATGCGGGTAAGAACGTGGAAGGGGAAGCTAGCGCAGCTGTTGAAGCTACTCGGGGCGAAGTTTTAGTCGACGCGCAAACTAGACAACCAATCGATGCTCTTTATTCTTCACATAGCGGGGGATATACTGAGGATGCCAACAATGTCTGGGGGAATCCAGATACCCATAATATATCCCAAGCTGATCCCTTTTCCCAAGGAGTCGGGGGTCCGGTGGATCATTGGCGGTTTATTGTCTCTGCTCCATTCCTCGGTTCAGTCTTTGGATTAGGCCCTGTGCAAAGTGTTGAGCTTGACAAGTTCCCCTCTGGTAGGGTAAAAAGTGTAAGGATGAGAGATGGATTTGGATTGACGAAGGAAGTCAAAGGCCGAGCGTTTGTCAAAGCATTTTATCCTTTTGGGCAGCCTATTCGAATGGAAGCATTTTTGGGAAACTTTTTTGAGGCTCAGGTTATTGCTCCAAGACGAGATTTGCTTGGGCGAACTGGATTAACAGTTTTTCTCGAATCATCGGGAGATCAGGGATCAACCAAGGGAAATCATGAGGGGCAAGGCCCCTTACTATCTAAAATTCTCAGTACCTCGCTAGGAACGACGGTGGATCCCCAGCCGTTTGGGGTATTTATATTTAATGGGCGTGGGTGGGGGCATGGTGTAGGAATGTCCCAATGGGGTGCTTATCATATGGCTCAATTGGGGTATAATTATCAAGACATCATAGATTTCTATTATAACAACACGCTTATTTCTGAGGGGTCATGAATCTGCTTAAAGTGTGTTGACTAAAAAAGGAGAATTCGTCTTTGAATGTTGCGGAGTTTGATTTTAATTTACCAGAAGCGTTAATCGCTCAACATCCGGTGGAACCGAGAGATCGGTCTCGATTAATGGTGCTTAATCGAGACCAAGGAACGATTGAACATCATACGTATAGAGATCTAATGTCCTTATTAAAATCGGGTGATGTACTTGTACTCAATAATACTCGCGTGATTCCAGCGCGTTTAGTTGGAGAGAAAGAGGGAACTGAGGCGAAGATCGAAGTTCTCCTTTTAAAAAGACTAGAATTGGATGTTTGGGAGGCCTTGGTGAAGCCTGGAAAACGTCTTAAAGTGGGCCAGAAGGTTCATTTCGGCAATAGTATCTTAGTAGGCGAACTTCAAGAAGTCTTGGCAAATGGAAACCGGCAAATCCGGTTCACATACTCAGGGGTTTTCGAAACAATCTTGGATTTGCTTGGTGAGATGCCTCTACCCCCTTATATTACTGCCCAGTTGGAAAACCGAGAACGTTATCAAACTGTTTACGCTAAGGAACGGGGTTCGGTTGCTGCTCCAACTGCAGGGTTGCATTTTACGCCTGAACTTTTGGATCGACTTCGGGAAAAAGGTGTGGAAATCGTAGAGATTCTTCTCCATGTCGGGTTAGGTACGTTTCGTCCGGTTAAAGTGGACGATATCCGTGAACATGAGATGCATTCGGAATATTACCGAGTTGATTTAGACTCGGCAGAGAGAATTAATCTTGCCAAACAAGAAGAACGACGTGTGATTGCGGTGGGTACGACGGTGGCACGTACACTAGAATCTGTGGGAAATAATGGAAAAATAGAAGCAGGAGAAGGGTGGACGGATATTTTTATCTATCCGGGCTATCAATTTCAAATAGTTGATGCACTCTTAACAAATTTCCACTTTCCCAAGTCGACGCTAGTGATGTTAGTCAGTGCCTTGGCGGGGCGTGAATTTATATTAAAAGCATATGAGTTAGCTGTTCAGGAAAAATATCGGTTCTATAGTTTTGGAGATGCAATGCTTATACTTTAAAGAGGCACAAAGCATGAAACACGAAATTAAGCCATCCTAATCATGAGTATTTCAGTCTAAGTGTACAGCCATCGTAAAAGTCCGCGCTCTAGATTTAGTGATAAAATTGAAGGAAGTGAAGGGTTTGACCGCGGTTCATTTGGAGATACTTAAGGAAGATACTCGAACGAAAGCACGCTTGGGAAAATTACATACTCCACATGGTGTAATAGAGACCCCTGTTTTCATGCCGGTTGGGACACAAGGGACAGTAAAAACTATAACCCCTGAGGAGATCAGAGAGATCGGAGCAGGGATGATCTTAAGTAATACCTATCACTTGTTTTTACGTCCCGGCCATGAACTTATTCGGGAAGCGGGTGGACTCCATCGTTTTATGAATTGGGACGGAGCCATTCTAACGGATAGCGGTGGTTTCCAAGTTTTTAGCTTGGGTGATATGCGTACCATCAAAGAAGAAGGCGTTGAATTCAGATCCCACATTGACGGTTCACGCCAATTCCTAAGCCCGGAAATCTCGATGCAGGTCCAGATGGCCCTAGGATCTGATGTGGTAATGGCTTTTGATGAGTGTGCACCGTATCCTTGTACTCACGAATATGCTAAGGATTCTTTGGAGAGGACTACCCGTTGGCTAAAACGGTGTAAGGAGACGTTGACCACGACGGAAACCCAATCGTTATTTGGAATTGTTCAGGGAGGTATGTATGAAGATCTTCGCCGTCAAAGTGCGGCCGAGATTATTGAATTAGATTTGCCGGGATATGCCATCGGAGGGTTAAGTGTCGGAGAACCGAAAGAAATGATGTATGAAGTTTTAGATTATACGGTCCCCATACTTCCTCGAGAAAAACCGCGGTATCTCATGGGAGTAGGTTCTCCCGATGCTCTTATTGAGGGGGTTATGCGGGGGATTGATATGTTTGACTGTGTGCTCCCGACTCGGATTGCGCGCAATGGGACTGCGATGACTCGTTATGGCAAAGTAATTGTTCGCAATGCCGGAGCGGCACGAGATTTTGGTCCGATCGATCCATCCTGTGATTGTTATACATGTCGCAATTATTCTAGGGCCTATATTCGGCATTTGCTCAAGGCTGAAGAAATTTTAGGTTTGCGTTTAATGACTATTCATAACTTGCGTTATCTGCAAACGTTAATGCGCGAGATCCGTGAGGCGATCAAAGAAGAACGTCTACCGGAATACCGTCAAACATGTTTTGCAGACTACGGATATGAGCTGGACTAAAGGCTACGCCAAGTTTTCTATAATAACAGAAGGATTTTTACCTTGATATGGTGAATAGTTTAGGAGATAAATAAAGGAGGAATTTTAATGAATCAATCGACATTAACCTTAGTTCTATATTTTGCGGTCTTTTTTGGGATTATGTATTTTCTCATGATTCGGCCCCAACAAAAACAGGCCAAAAAACGTCAAGCAATGATGAGCAGTTTGCGTGTAAGAGACCAGGTAATTACAACCGGAGGAATCTATGGCAAAATCATCAAAGTGAAGGATGACTCCATTATTTTGCAAATCGCTGATAAAGTAGAAGTTGAAATCGCTAAAAGTGGGATAGTGAGCGTCGAAAATCGTGATATCAGCTTGGAAAAGGATAAATAGAAACCAAAAAGGTAGCGGAGCGAACTGGATCAGCTAACGTTGAAATTCGAGGTTCAGAGAGGGACTGTTTTTAATTAAAAGCAAGTGGCACTAGACCACTTGCTTTTAAGTATATTTTGCTTACTATAGGAGGATGTCCTGGTGACTTTGGACGGTGATCAGAATAATGAGGACCAAATCTACGAAGAGTATATAAGACAAGAACTAAATTTATGGAGAACAAAATTATTACAAAGGCCAGGCTTATTAGAACGCGCCTCAAAGGTGCTTCAAACGAGGGTGAATGATAAAATTATTCCGGAAAAGGTTCATACTGTTATTACTGCTACGGTTAAAGGACTGGTGAAATCAGTCGTACTTGGGCTTGAGTATATTCCTAAAAGCTCTACCTTTTATGGGGTGAGGTTACAGGAACGTGACCAAAAGGCTCAGAAACTTCTTGCAAAATATCGAAAGATTGCAGCCGCGGAAGGGGCTGGCGCTGGCGCAGGTGGTTTTACTCTGGCAGTTGCTGATTTTCCCGCCTTAATTGTGATTAAAATGAAGTTTCTCTTTGAGTTAGCTCATATTTATGGATTTTCAACCAAGGATTATCGGGAACGCTTATTTTTGTTATATATTTTTCAATTGGCCTTTTCCAGTCAGGCCAAACGCCCTGAACTATTCCAGGTTATTCTCGATTGGGAGGAGAACTTAGGAAGTTGGCCAGCTGAAGCAAGAGATTTACAGCAGATCGATTGGGAACAGTTTCAGCGGGAGTACCGTGATGCGATAGATTTCCGAAAAACGCTTCAGCTTATACCCGGTTTAGGTGCTGTGGTGGGCGCCTGGGCAAACTATGGGCTAGTTGATGATCTGGGTATAATCGGAATGAATTGCTATCGATTGCGAATTATTGGAGGAATAACGCTTGACAAAGGTTACTCTACAAGAAATTAAAGCAGATCCTTATGTTCACGCCTTAATTGAGGCTGGAAACCGTCATTTGGCAGCTATCGGCTATACAGAACACGGATTAAGGCATTCTGGGCTTGTTTCTCATATTGCTGCAAATCTACTGATAAAAATGGAGCATCCTGAAAGGGAGTGCGAAATGGCAGCGATTGCAGGATACTTACATGATATTGGGAATGCTGTGAATCGTGTGGCCCATGCTCATTCAGGGGCAATTCTTGCAGCAGGGATCCTTGAACGACATGAAATGCCGCCGGAGGAAATTGCCATTATCATTGGTGCGATAGGGAATCATGATGAGCAGGATGGGAACCCAGTCAATGTTATTTCAGCTGCCTTAATTCTAGCCGATAAATCGGACGTTCACCGTTCGCGAGTTCGTAACCCTGACCTAGCCAAGTTCGATATTCATGATCGGGTCAATTATGCGGTTGAACGTTCATTTCTGCGCGTCTATCCTAAAGAACGTGTTGCCTTAGAACTTACGATTGATACCGAGATTTGCCCAGTAATGGAGTACTTTGAGATTTTTCTTGCTCGGATGCTTTTGTCACGCAGAGCAGCAGAATTTCTGCTTACTAAATTTGAACTAAAGATTAACGAAGTAAAATTACTCTAATGCCATTAGTTTCCTATGATTGACATAGCATTCCAGTAAGTTTTATAATGGGGAATGGTGGTATGGGCAAGTCCATCATATTAAAAGGGAGGAACGTAGATGAGACGGGGAAACATCATTAAATTAGTTGCATTGGTGCTATTAGTGGCAGCAGCTGTAGCACTATCAATTAAACCCCTAGTGGATCCCGGAAAGGGCATCCCGTTGGGACTTGACCTTCGCGGTGGAGTGCACTTAGTATTACAAGCTGAGCCAAATAAAAATGGCGCTGCAATTACAAGAGATGATATCGACAAAGCGAAAGCGATCATTGAAAAAAGGGTCAATGATTTGGGGGTATCTGAGCCTATAGTCCAATCGGATTATGATAAGAAGCGAATCGTCATCGATTTGGCTGGAGTTACCGACCCAGACAAAGCAGTCGATATCTTGAAAACGACGGCTAAGTTAACGTTTAGAGATCCTCAAGGGAATGTTGTGATCCAAGGGGATGATCTTAAGGATGCTAAGGGAGGACAAGGTCAAAATGGTGGCTACGTCGTTAATTTATCCTTCTCAACGACAGGTGCCCAAAAGTTTGCAGATTTAACGACTAAGCTTATTGGTCAAAGGCTTGGGGTTTATCTTGATGATAAACTCTTAACCAATCCAACAGTCAATACTCCAATTCTTAATGGTCAAGCGGAGATCACAGGGTATGGAACCTTAGAGGAAGCAGCAAACCACGCTGTTCTCATGCGTTCTGGTTCATTGCCCGTGAGTATGACGATTGCTGAAAAGCGTCAGGTGGGAGCTTCATTAGGGGTTGACTCTCTAAACAAAAGTATTTATGCAGGGGCCTACGGTCTGATCTTTATCTTCGGTTTTATGTTAGTTTTCTATCGGTTGCCAGGGGTTGTCGCGGATTTCTCATTGATTGTCTACTCCCTGATTGTTCTCTGGGTCTTCTGGATGTTTCGAGTAGTATTGACACTTCCGGGTATCGCAGGTTTTATTCTTTCAATTGGGATGGCCGTGGACTTTAATATTATTATTTATGAGCGTGTCAAAGAGGAAATACGAGCTGGGAAATCTTTGCGAGCTGGCGTGGAATCAGGGTTTAGCCGCGCATTTATCACGGTTATTGATGCTCATGTCACAACCCTCATTGCAGCAGTTACTCTTTATTATTTTGGGACTGGCTCTATCAAAGGATTTGCCTTAACGTTAGGGGTTGGGATTTTAGCCAGCTTGTTTACGGCAATTACCTTTACTCGACTTGTATTGCGTTGGACCGTCGGAATTAGCCCAAAAATGAACACAACATGGTTTGGCGTTAGGAGGGATGATGTATAATGAAAACTGGACATCCGGCGACTTACGATGAAGTGAAGAAAATACATCCACTTTACTTTAATATTGTCAAGAAACGGTATTGGTGGTTTGTCATCTCGTTAATCGTAGTAATTCCCGGGATCATCTCCCTTTTTATGCAGGGACTTAATTTAGGGATTGACTTCAAGGGCGGGACAATGCTCGATATGACGTTCAATAAGCAGGTTTCACAAGCTGCCATTACAGATACGATGAAATCAGTAGGACTTGAGGGGCCTGTGCAATTGTCTAATGGGGGGACCTCAGTGCTCATTCGAACAGAGGCGCTTGAAGAAGCGAAGCGCAATGAACTACTGGGTGCCTTACAATCTAAGGTTGGGGAGTACAATAAAGCCTCTCTGAAAGAGGACAAAGTTGGCCCGGCGATGGGACAAGAGCTGACTAGAAATGCCTTTTGGGCTTTACTCATTGCCATGGGTTTGATGATTGGCTATATTACGATTAGGTTTCAGTTTAGTTTTGCAATCTCTGGGATTATCGCTTTACTACACGATGTCTTAGTGGTTGTCGGGCTTTTCTCCTTGTTTCAATGGGAGGTCGATTCTACATTTGTAGCGGCTATCTTAACCGTTTTTGGATACTCAATCAACGATACCGTGATTATCTTTGACCGGATTCGAGAGAATGAGGGTAAGCTAAAACGGTTAGACAGTTATGAAGATATGGTGGATAAATCTGTATGGCAGACTATGCGCCGTTCGATCAACACGGTTATAACGGTTCTGATTGCCCTATTTTCGATCTTTATCTTGGGCGGAGAATCTACCAGATTGTTCTCCTTAGCTATGTTAATCGGGGTATTTAGTGGTGCTTACTCCTCGATTTTTATCGCCAGCCAAATCCTATTGGAAATTAAGATACGGACCAAGAAGTCACGTAAAGGTGGTAAAGCGGTTCGCGCTAGTTAATCACGAACAGCCTGATGATTAAAGAGATCTCGAGAATTTTCTTGAGGTCTCTTTTTAGTAACGATTAAGGATAACCTCTGCAGAAATAGATTGAGGAAATGGATTAATATGTTAAAATAGTCTTGTAGTGTTTTAGATTAATGGTGCAAAGGGGTAAGCAACTAGACGATGGTAAACAAGATAGTAAGAATACTGATTGTTATTTTTCTTGTAATGGGAATTGATGGTTGTAAAGGCTTGGAAACTTCCTCGCAATCGTCTGTTGAAGCCTTGACCTCTACTGCCACAAGACAGGGATTAATCAATCAGACAGGTTCTGATCAAGAACCTAAGCCTGCTATTGACTCGGTATTAAAGGAATATAGGGAACCATGGAATAAATTTTCAAACTCGCAAAACTTAAGTGATTTACCAGATCTTCCGGATTTACATATGCGACAACCAATCCCCATCTTGTATTACCATTCGGTTATGCTGGAGGCGGAAAACGAAGTGAGAATGCCACCAGACCAGTTTGAGGCTCAGATGAACTTTTTGCGTGATAATGGTTATCAAAGTATCACCTTAAATCAGTTATACCGAGCCTTTTATCAAGGTGCTAGCTTACCTCCCAAACCTTTTGTGATCACCTTTGATGATGGTTATCTCGATAATTATACGACTGCTTTCCCGATTTTGAGAAGGGATGGGTTCACGGCAACAGTCTTTATGGTCTCTAGTTATATAGGAGGAGAAAATTTTCTATCGTGGCCACAGCTAAAAGAACTCGTTGCTAATGGATGGGAGATTGAGGGACATACCGATACCCATCCATATTTATCAAAAATAGATGGAATATCCTTGTTGCACGAACTAAAAAGTTCTAAGGAACTTTTAGAACATCGACTTGGAAAGACAGTGGATTTTTTAGCCTATCCCAATGGAGACTTTGACTCGACTGTTTTACAAGCAGTCAAGGATACTGGATATTTGATGGCTTTTACTACCGAACGGGGTTGGGCAAACCCCAATTCAGATGCATGGCAAATTCAACGTATTTACTGCTATGCTAATATGGGTCAAAATGAATTTTCTCGGCGCCTACAAAACTGGAACTATTAATATTAAAAATACCGTTCTCGGACGGTATTTTTTTTCTGATAGGACATGAAGAGAAACTGGAAAATGTTAACACTTGAACTTTGATTGACATATCTTACTGTGAGCCCAATAAAAACCCAGATTATGGAAAGAGGAGGTTGTTCGATATGGCTTTCGGGGCAGGCGTCGTTGATGGTGTAGATGGTGCTGCATGTGGATGTGGACCGAACTTTTTACCAGGAATTGCAGTTGTTGTAGTGATAATTCTCTTATTAATTGCCATGGGCATTGTATTTTAAGTCTATTAATCTAAGCAATAGGAAAATAAAGGAGGGTAAATCATGTACGGATATGGAGCTTCTCGTCCAGGATACGGCGTGGGTTGTTGCGCACCTGCACCTGTCGTTGCACCCGTCGGAGTTGGCGTAGGTGTTGGGATCATTGCTATTGCTATTTTGATCTTAATTGCTTTAGGAGTAATTTTCTAAACAATAAATTTTGAGGAGGTTAAAACTATGTTTGCAGGTGGAGCTGGAATTGGCGCTGGAATCGCAATCGTTGTCGTGATTATTCTTTTGCTTATTGCCATGGGAATCGTATTCTAAAAACTAATAAGTGAAGTGAATACACGCGGAGGTGAGTTTATGTACGGGTATGGAGCTGGCGTTGGTGGATTTGCAGGAGCTGGGATCATTGCAATTGCAATCTTAATTCTGATCGCCTTAGGGGTTATCTTTTAAACCATCTCTAATCGAATTTGTAGAGGACCCTTATTTAGGGTCCTCTATTGGTATTGAAATTTCATGGGTTTGAGCCCCTTAGCGGATAATTATCCTATTTTCATGAGTCTTATAAAACTAAGGATCACTGACACGTTGAACAGCGATCCTCTAATTACCGATTCTAAAATTATTACAAGTTATAAGAATAGAGATTATACTATGACATCCAACGAATTTGGTTTTTACGGTCTAGTGACACTTACCACCACCAACGACGAAAGCCCCACCATGGACCAAATCCAAAGCCCCACCAAGGGAAACCACCCCAGCCCCAGCGACCCCACCACATAGAGAAAACCTCCTTCTATTCACAATTTGGTTTATTAGTAGCTATTGCTAATACAGAATATGAAATTAATTGGAAAAAAGTTCCAAGTATTACGTTGATAAAATGTGTGATGTAAGAGCGTGATTAGGTTGCTGGTGATTAGGTTATACTACCACAAGCGAAGAGGGGGAGGGAGGTTTGTGGGATTTATTGAACTAATATTATTTGAAGGGGTACTTATTTTTTTCGCAGGAATCATTTTCTTTGGCGGGATATGGGGAACAGTTTTAGCCACAATAGTCTTAAGTGGATTCAATTATCGTTTTAATGAAGGGGCACAGTTTTGGCAATGGCAAATACCCCTGCTCATTGGAGGAACGGTTGGAATAATATCTCTACTCATCCTTGGAAGAATAGCCAACGAAGGTAAGACAGTGAACGGACTGGTCGGAGGTGTGGTCAGTTTAGTCTTCTTTGGTGCTTTTCTTACTCCACTTGCGGCTATAATTACTTGGGTCCTAGTGGTTGGGACAGGGTTTATCCCTAAAGATAAGAAGAGTCAGGTTATAAGAAGTTTTTCTATTACGATTATGCGCTTGTTTCTCGGAGCAGTATTTATCTTCTACGGAAACTTCTTAACAATATAATCCAGAATTAGTCTTGCTTTAGAGTTGCATTTTTGATATCTTATACATAGACTATCTATGTCAGGCAATAGCTGGGCTTCATGTTTTGAGGCAGCGGAGGATCCGCGGGACTTCCTTGATATAAGGAGTCCTATTTTTATGTGTTGCCATAATCTAATCAGTAGTATTTTAGCGAAGGAGAGTATTGACGTGGATGAGAAGACACAGGTGGCTTCATTATCTGTCGCATCAAATAGTTTCTTAACGTTTAGTAAAATTGTGATCGGGTTAAGTAGCGGCTCGGTAAGTATACTGTCAGAGGGAATCCATTCTGGCATTGACCTAGTGGCGGCTTTTATTGCGCTTTTTGCAGTCAGGGAATCGGGGAAACCTGCAGACTCAGGTCATGCCTATGGACATGGAAAAATTGAGAATGTTTCGGGTACAATTGAAGCTGCTTTAATATTTGTGGCTGCTCTGATGATTATCGTGGAAGCGTTTCAGAAAGTTATGGATATTATTTATGGAGAAGGAGGACACGTCTCGGATTTTGGTCTTAGTTTAGGTTTACTGGTTATGGGTGTTTCTGCACTTATTAATTTGATCGTCTCAACACGACTTATGAAGGTAGCCAAGCAGACGGATTCAGTAGCACTCGAAGCGGATGCTATGCATTTAAGGACGGATGTTTATACCTCAGTCGGAGTTTTTATAGGGATACTCTTGATTAAATTTACGGGGTGGACAATCCTAGACCCGATCATAGCGCTGGGGGTTGCTATGATGATTATCAGAGCATCCTTTGACTTGACGAAGAAAGCATTTTCACCTCTGGTTGACGTCAGTTTACCAGATGAAGAACGTGAGATTATCGCCGAAGTCCTTTTATTTCATGCGGATGAATTTGTGGAATTTCACAAACTTCGTACAAGGAGGGCTGGAGCGGAAAGACATGTTGATTTGCATTTGGTGGTTCCTAAATACACCTCAGTCGTTGATGCCCATGAACTTTGTGACAGGATAGAGCAGGAAATTAATGAGAGGTTACATCAAACATTTGTCCTGATACATGCAGAACCATGTAGTAGCAGAGAGGTCGAATGTCCTGTCGAGCAAGGCGTAACATCATCCTGCCAACGCTGTCAAACAGAAGGGTCAGAGGCCGGTCCAGTAGTCAGAAAACTATAATCTTTCGACATCTAACATCCAACTACTAGTATAGTTGCTGCTGTTTGGACAGTGTTTTATAATGAGGGTCTGGGGGAATATAAATGAAACGAATATGGTCCATGCAACAATCTTCCGGACGAATGTCAGAAATTCTTGGCGATTCCTTAGGCCTTTCTCCTGTAGTCATGGATATTTTAGCCCTTAGGGGTTTTCAAGAACCAAAAGAAACCATCGAATTTTTGCGACCGACACTCTTGAATCTTTTTTCCCCATTTTGTTTTAAGGATATGAAGCCTACTATTCATCGTTTGTCATTAGCCCTTGAAAAAAAAGAAAAAATTCTTATTTATGGAGATTACGATGTTGATGGAGTAACAAGTACTACGTTATTATATAAAGTCCTAACTGATTTAGGTTTTCAAGCAGTAGCCTATATTCCCCATCGGCAAGACGAGGGATATGGATTACATTCTGAAGCTATTCAACGGGCTGCAGAGGCAGGGGTAAGTGTTTTAATAACGGTCGATTGCGGAATCACAGCAATTTCGGAAGTAAAACTTGCCGAAACCTTGAATATCGATGTTATCCTTACTGATCATCATGAACCACTTGAACGTTTACCGGAAGCCTATGCGATTTTAAATCCTAAAGTGGAGAATTCAGGGTACGGATTTCGAGATTTAGCCGGAGTAGGAGTGGCGTTCAAGTTAGCCCAAGCATTGCTGTCTTCGTTCGGAAATCAGGAAGTGGGCATACATACTGAAATCCAACTCTTAGATTTAGTGGCTTTAGGGACGATTGCGGATTTAGTACCACTCGTTGAGGAAAACCGAATTTTTGTCCAGTTTGGCCTTCGTCAGATGGAAGAATCCCATCACTTGGGATTATTAGCTCTGCTCGACGAGTGTGGACTGAGGGATAAACCTCTTAAAGCAGGTCAAATTGGTTTTATGGTTGCCCCAAGGATTAATGCCGCCGGACGAATGGACAGTGCACGAGCAGGACTGGAACTGCTCTTAACCGGGGATCAGGAACGAGCGAGTGAGCTTGCTCATCAATTAACTCTGGAAAACCAAACCCGTCAAGAGGTTGAGAAAGAGATTTTGGCTGAGGCAATTGCTCTATTAGAGTGTGAACCCCTCCCCAGGGTCATTGTTTTATCAGCAAGCCATTGGCACCATGGGGTAATTGGGATTGTGGCATCTCGCTTGGTGGAACGCTACTATCGTCCGGTTTTTATGATAGCGGAAGAAGGTGATGAAGCCAAGGGCTCTGCCCGTGGGATAGCGGGTTATCCGGTCTTAGAACAACTGGGTACTCAAGCCCATCTGTTAATAAAATTCGGTGGGCATAGACAGGCTGCAGGTTTTTCTCTTCATACAGAAGATATCGAATGTTTCAGAGCGGGTTTAAATGAACAGGCCTTGGCTTTTGAGGATTCTCTCTTTCAAGAAGTCTTGAAAATTGACCGACAAGTTTCTCTCGAGGAAGTTTCAGCGGATTTACTCCGTCAACTTGACCAGATGGCTCCCTTCGGCTTTGGAAATCCTGGGCCGACTCTAGCCAGTAAAGGAATTCCTGTGCATTCCGTCAGCCCTGTTGGCAAAGAAGGGAGTCATATAAAATTTCGTTTTGGATATCAGGGAAAGCAAGAAGGGATTGCCTTCCGATTGGGTGAGCGTATTGGAGAACTCAGTGGTAAACTAAATTTAGATGCCGCGTTTAGCTTAGATTGGAATACCTTTCGGGGACGGGAAGAGGTCCAATTAATGATCAAGGATATCCAAACCGAAGCGGAGTGGAGTGACAGTTCCACAGTGCTAGACTATGATGCCCAAAACCCCTTTCAGGAAATTGCTGTTGCTTATGATCAACCGATGGTGGAATGGTTGGACTGGCGTAACTTACATCCCGAAGAGTGGCCTATGCCTGATATTAACACCTTATGGATTTGGGATACGAACGGGAGCGCGCCGACTCTTAGAAAAGGGAAGAGCAAACGCCCGCTGGAAGAAGTGGCAGTCTCGGAAGTGGATCAAGAAGAGAGAAAAATTCAGGGGGAGAGTCTGGGCGTGATTCTTGGCCTCCCACTTACTGAAGAGGATTTTAAAGAAGGGGTCGAAAAACTTCGAAAATTAGGCATCTTTCGGATTGCACTTGCAGGATTTCAAAGTCCTGATGAGGAAAGGGTTCGTCAGCGATGTAATTGCCTAGAGCGTGAAGAACTGATTAGGCTCTATCGGGCTCTCCTTGCCAAATCGAAGCTAGGGAACCCCTTCCATTGGGAATTTGATGCTCAAGTCTTACAAAATGGAAAACTTGCCCTTAAGATTTTTGAAGAGCTGGGTTTACTCCGCTGTCTAGGGGGGACTGACAAGATCGCCTTAGAGTGGATTCCCGCACAGAGTAAGTTGGATCTTGACACTTCTTTGCGTTATCGGTTTGCCAAGGAGCACGTTGCAAGGGCTTTAAAGTTCCAGCACAATTTATTAGAAAGTGTTGATTGGAATAGTTATAATTGAAAGGCGGAGTAACTCATGGACTTTAGAGATCATATTCGCGTAATTGCTGACTTCCCTAAGGAAGGGATATCCTATAAGGATGTTACTACCTTGCTTAAAAACGGTGAGATCTACCGTTTAGCAATAGACGCCCTTGTCGAACAAATTAAACCGTGGCAGCCTGACATAATCGTTGGACCAGAGGCACGTGGCTTTTTATTTGGAGCTCCGGTTGCTTATGCTTTGGGAATCGGTTTTGTACCTGTTCGCAAACCTGGCAAGTTACCGGCAAAAACTATTGCTGAAACCTATGCTCTAGAATATGGATTTGATACCTTAGAAGTCCACGCTGATGCTATTCATCCTAAAGAACGGGTCGTAATCGTTGACGATCTCTTAGCAACGGGTGGAACAATGCTGGCCACTGCAAATTTAATGAAGAAAATTGGAGCAGACGTTCTGGGTATGGGATTTTTGATTGAATTAGGGTTCTTAAAGGGCCGGGATAAGCTTATAGAGTATCCTGTTTTCTCGTTGGTTGAATATTAATTAAAACGGGAATAGGATAATCATGCCTAATCAATATCGGATGAGAGGAGTTCGCCAATGTCCTTCGCGGAGCTAATGGCAATTTTGCACAAGAAATCCCCACAGGCCCGTTTAGCTATTGTGGAGAAAGCCTATCAATTTGCTGAGAAAGCACATCGTGGGCAACTTCGCAATTCTGGGGAAGATTATATTCAGCACCCTTTGGAAGTCGCGCAGATTTTGGTCGAACTGGAAATGGATGAGGCAACCATTGCGGCTGCCCTGCTGCATGACGTCGTAGAAGATACTTCATTAACTCTTGGAGATATTGAGAAGGAATTTGGTGCGGAAATTGCATTGCTTGTTGATGGAGTAACCAAGCTTGGACGAATTGAGTACAAGAGTAAAGTGGAGCAACAAGTCGAGAACCTTCGCAAAATGTTTTTGGCAATGGCCAAGGATATTCGTGTAATTCTTATTAAGCTAGCTGATCGGCTCCATAACATGCGTACATTAAAATATCATTCTATTGAGAAACAAAAAGAGATTGCTCAAGAAACACTGGAAATCTTTGCACCTTTGGCTAACCGCCTAGGGATTTTTCGGATTAAATGGGAGTTAGAAGATCTATCCTTTCGATATTTGAAACCTCAAGAATACTATGATTTAGTGGAAGGAATTGCTCTTAAACGACGGGAACGGGAAGCCTATATTAACGAAGTTATAATAATAATGCGTGAACGGTTAAGAGAAGTCGACATTTATGCGGATATTGCTGGACGTCCAAAGCATTTTTACAGTATCTATCGTAAAATGACGACCCAACATAAAGAACTGAGTGAGATTTACGATTTAATGGCGATTCGTGTGGTTGTAGAATCGGTCAATGATTGTTATGGGGCACTGGGTATCATCCATACCTTATGGAAGCCTATACCGGGTCGATTTAAAGACTATATAGCGATGCCCAAACCAAACATGTATCAGTCACTGCATACTACGTTAATCGGAGTTCATGGAGAGCCTTTTGAAATTCAGATTCGGACTTGCGAAATGCATCGTACTTCAGAATATGGGATTGCCGCACATTGGAAGTACAAGGAAGGCAATAAGGAAAATAACAAAGATGGAAGTAATAAGACCGCGAGTGTGAACTTTGAGCAAAAGCTTTCTTGGTTGCGGCAATTGCTCGAGTGGCAACATGATTCCCGGGATGCCGGCGAATTTATGGAATCTTTGAAAATTGACCTATTTACAGACACGGTTTTCGTTTTTACCCCTAAAGGGGATGTGGTTGAGCTCCCTGCGGATTCGTGTCCGGTCGATTTTGCTTACCGGGTTCATACGGATGTAGGACATCGGTGTATCGGTGCCAAGATTAATGGACGAATTGTTCCTCTGGAAACTAAACTCAGTAATGGCGATATTCTTGAGATTCTTACTTCGAAGCAAGGAGGTGCTCCAAGTCGAGATTGGTTAGCTTTTGTTAAAACGTCTCAGGCTAAGAATAGGATTCGTCAATGGTTTAAGAAAGAGCAAAGAGAGGATAATATTGTCCGCGGACGTGAAAATTTGGAACGGGAGGTCCGTAAACTTGGACTTGATCCGATTATTCTCAGGCCAGAAAGCCTACTTGCAATCGGTAAGAGTCAAAATCTTATGGGTTTAGATGATATCTATGCCGCTATCGGGGATGGTGTCCTAACCACCAACAAAGTATTAATGCGCTTGCGTGAGGATCTCTCCAAAGAAGAACGTGAAAAGTTGCAGCTTGCGTCACTTCAGCAGAGTGAGGGAAAAACACTTGCCCAGACTTCCTACGGCAAAGCCTCTCACGGTGTAAGGGTTAAGGGCATTGACAATGTGTTGATTCGTTTTGCACAGTGCTGTAATCCACTTCCAGGGGATACTATAATTGGGTACATTACCCGTGGCCGAGGGGTATCTATTCATCGTGGAGATTGTAGTAATGTCCTCAGTCATTCTCAAGAAGAAAGTGAGCGGGTTGTGGAAGTCGTATGGGCAGAACAAGTTGATTCCACCTATCCTGTCGATATTCAAATCTACGGAATGGATAAGCCGCGTTTGGTTACCGAGGTCATGAATACAGTTTTAGATACTCGCACGCATATTCTTGGGATTAACGCCCGAGTTGGGAAGGATAATATAGCACATATTCAGTTGCGTATTGAAATCCGTAATCTTGAACAACTAAAAACAGTCATGCATAAAATCCGTAAGGTTAAAGACATTACGGAGGTTAAGCGGATTCATTCGGGAGGAAGATAATATTGCGCAGTGTTGTTCAGCGTGTTAAACGGGCATCCGTGACCGTGAATGATCAAACCGTAGGGCAGATAAATGCCGGGCTTTTAGTACTGCTGGCAGTCGGGCAGGGTGACAGTGTAAACGATTTGACCTGGATGGTGGATAAACTGGTAGGTCTTCGGATTTTTGAAGATGAAGAAGGGAAAATGAATCGTTCTATACTGGATATGGGTGGAGAGCTTCTAGTGGTTTCTCAATTTACTCTCTATGGGGATTGCCGCAAGGGAAAACGTCCCAGCTTTTCTTCAGCCGCACCTCCAGAGCAGGCCAAGGATATGTTTGAGAAAAGTGTGGAAGCGATTCGTAGCTACGGTCTTAAAGTTGAAACTGGGATCTTTCAAGCAGAGATGGATGTTGAACTGATCAACGATGGACCCGTAACGATTTTGTTGGATAGTGAAAAGAAATTTTAGGAGGGAACGTTGATGATTGAAGGGCGGGCTATGGGTGCTATGGGGGCAAATTGCTACCTCTATGCATGTCCGGAAACCAAGAAAGCGGTAATCATTGACCCGGGAGCGGATGGCAAGCAGATTTATCGCTGGGTATTAGAGAAGGGTGTAAAGGTTGACTATATTCTTATCACTCATGGACATGTCGATCACATTGGTGCTGTGGATGAACTAAGGGAGCTTTTAGGAAATGTCTTAGTGGGGATTCATACAGGAGATGCAGGCATGCTGACCGATGGCAAGAAGAACCTCTCTAGTTATTTTGGTCCAGGTCTCGTCCAAAAGAAAGCGGATATTCTGCTTCAGGATGGGCAAGAACTTATGATTGGTAACCAACGACTCAAGGTTATCTCGACCCCAGGGCATTCGCCTGGAGGAGTATGTTTTTTATGTACTGAAGGATTGTTTAGCGGGGATACGTTGTTTGCGGGGTCGATCGGCAGAACCGATTTTCCGGGCGGCTCCTTGGACCAACTTCTTGCTGGAGTTAAACAAAAGCTGTTAGTACTTCCGGAGGAAACTCGTGTTTTTCCAGGGCATGGTGAAGAAACCAGTATTGGCGAAGAAAAGCGGGACAATCCCTTTTTGGGATAAAGTAAATTGGGTCAAGAGGATTTGACAAGCAGCTGTCTTATTTGATAGAATGATGGTTAATCATTAAATACTTGTAAAATATTCATTAAAACCTTTGGAAAAATCCGCGTTATTCTTTCTTCAGGGAGGGCTAGCAAGACTGGAACTAGCCTGAAAGACACACGGTTAGACGCTCCGTAAGGGAATAGTTTTACATCGGGTAGTCTCGTTAACGACTATAAAGTGGGCGGAAGACTCCGTCAATTAGGGTGGCACCACGAGAAGTTCTCGTCCCTTGCGCAAAGCAAGGAACGAGAACTTTTTTTATACTGCCCACAGTATTTGGAAGACAAATTCTTATCCAAGGAGGTAATTACTATGGCGATACAGCGTCCGAAAGGGACTCAAGATCTTTTGCCAGGCACAGTGGAACAATGGCAGTATCTTGAAGATACTATCCGAAACGTTTGCCGAGAATTTGGGTATGAAGAGATACGTACCCCTATGTTTGAAGCAACTGAACTTTTCCAACGCGGGGTAGGTCAAACCACGGATATTGTAAAGAAAGAAATGTATACTTTCTTAGACAAAGGGGACCGTTCGATGACCCTTCGTCCTGAGATGACGGCTTCGGTTTGTCGTGCTTATGTAGAGGACAAGCTATATGGGCAGCCCCAGCCGGTAAAGTTATACTACATTGGTCCCATGTTTCGCTATGAACGACCACAAAGTGGGCGTTATCGCCAATTCCATCAATTTGGGGTTGAGGTGTTGGGGGCGGATCAACCGCTGGTTGACGCAGAAGTCATTAGCTTAGTCTGGAATTTATATAAGCGTCTGGGTTTAGTGGGCCTTGAAGTCCACGTTAATTCAGTAGGTTGTCCGACTTGTCGGGCTGAACACCGTAAACGACTTCAGGAGTTTTTAGATGAACGTCAAAGCGAACTCTGTAGCGATTGTCAAGAGAGATTTGAACGTAACCCTTTGCGTATCCTTGATTGCAAGAATCCGTCTTGTCAAACCCTCACGGCAGGGGCTCCAACGACAAAGGATACCTTATGCGAGGAATGCAGTACTCACTTTGAAGGAGTTCTTGCCTTATTGGGAGCAGCGGGAGTGGTTTACCGGGTCAATCCACGCTTAGTTCGTGGGCTCGATTATTATACAAAAACAGCGTTTGAAGTAATGGTTGAGGAAATTGGAGCTCAAAGTGCCATCTGTGGCGGTGGACGTTATGATGGTTTGGTTGAAGAAATTGGTGGGTCCCCTGCCCCAGGCATCGGATTTGCCATGGGGATCGAGCGTGTTCTGGCAGCTCTACAAGTTCAAAATAAATTACCTGAACAAAAACCCAAGCTCTTTGCCATGCTCATTGCTCTGGGCGAAAAAGCCCAGAATAAGGCTTTTTCTCTCTTATGTGAGTTAAGGGATCAAGGGATCCCCGTGGGCATAGATTTACTTGGCCGAAGTTTGAAAGCCCAACTGAAAGCCGCAGATCGCCAAAATGCCCGCTTTGCCCTGATCCTTGGTGAAGCTGAACTGGAGAAAAATGTGCTCCTTATTCGGGATTTAACAATCGGGGAACAAACTGAAGTTTCCTTGGATAAGTCACTCCAAGAAATAAACAAAAAGTATCAGAGGGGTGTATAACATGACGATGTTTTCAGAACGTATCATGAATAATCAGTTAGGGCTAGATAAGGTTGGTCAGGTCGTCCGTTTATTGGGATGGGTTCAACGGCGCCGTGACCATGGTGGATTAATCTTTGTCGACCTACGGGATCGATCGGGTATTGTGCAGGTGGTCTTTGGTCCGGAAAAGATGGGTGAGGGTTTTTCAAATGCCGAAAGCCTCCGCTCGGAATTTGTGGTTTCTATTCAAGGACAAGTGATTGCGCGACCTGAAGGGATGATTAATCCGAACTTAGCAACTGGAACCATTGAGATCGTTGCTGGAGCTTTAGAAATACTGAATGGAGCAAAGACCCCTCCTTATTATTTAGTCGATCAAGTCGAGGTCGATGAAACGGTTCGCCTCAAACACCGTTATTTGGACTTACGTCGCCCTGAGATGCAGGCTGTGTTCAAAACTCGCCATCAAGTTACCCAAATCATGCGTAATTTTTTTGATAAACAGGGATTCTACGAAATCGAAACTCCGATGCTGATTAAGTCATCCCCGGAAGGAGCTCGGGATTATCTGGTTCCAAGTCGTGTCCATCCTGGCGAATTTTATGCTTTACCTCAGTCTCCGCAGATATATAAGCAACTTTTGATGGTGGGCGGCATGGAGAAGTATTTTCAGATTGCCCGTTGTTTCCGGGATGAAGACCTTAGGGCGGATCGACAGCCTGAGTTCACTCAGCTTGATATTGAAATGTCTTTCGTCGAGGTTGAGGATATTCTACCTATGATGGAACAATTAATGGTACGAATTTTCTCGGAGACGATGGGGAAATCGGTGGTGACGCCTTTTCCTCGCTTAACATATAAGGAAGCTATGGACCGTTTTGGTTCGGATAAACCGGATATGCGCTTCGGTATGGAACTTACTGATGTGGGGGATCTTGTAGCTAAGACGGGCTTTAAGGTTTTTGCCAATGCTGTGGCTAATGGCGGAAGTGTGAAATGCATCTGTGCCAAGGGTTGTTCAGGAATGCCCCGCCGAGAGATTGATGATTTAGCGAAATACGTCAGTACTTATCGTGCCAAAGGCTTAGCTTGGATTGTCATGGCTGAGGAAGGAATTAAATCTCCGATTGCCAAATTCTTTACGGAAGAAGAAATGAACGCCTTAATCGAACGTGTAGGTGCTGAGACTGGAGATATTATATTCTTTGTGGCAGACACTTACTTGGTCGTTTCGGAAGCACTGGGTCATCTACGTCTAGAATTAGCCAAACGATTGAGTCTGATTCCAGAGGATACGCTCAACTTCTTATGGGTTACAGAATTTCCTCTTCTGGAATATGATGAGGAGCAACAACGCTATATTGCGATACATCATCCGTTTACCGCACCTATGGATGAAGATCTACTCCTATTAGAGACGGAACCACTTAAAGTACGGGCCAAAGCGTATGACATGGTCCTCAATGGGATAGAACTGGGGGGCGGAAGTATTCGTATTCATCGCCGTGGGATTCAAGAGCAGATATTTAGTGCTCTAGGTTTATCCCCAGAAGAATCGGTGGATAAGTTCGGGTATCTTTTAGAGGCCTTTGAGTATGGTACCCCTCCTCATGGTGGAGTAGCTTTTGGACTGGATCGTTTGATTATGCTCCTAACGGGTAAAGATAACATTCGAGACGTGATTGCTTTTCCCAAAACCCAAAGTGCCTCTGATTTAATGGCCCATGCACCTTCGCCAGTGGCGGATAAACAGTTAAAGGATTTGCACATTGTGACTAAGATTGAGGCTGCTGGTATAAAGTAAACTGGTATAGCGAAAACTAAACATCGAAACTTCAGTGGGGTCGATCACGAAACCCAATTCTATTGGGATTTTTGGAGGCAAAACATATCGATTTTTTCCGATAAACTAAGTATGCGTTTAAGAGTTGACAGGGGAGGGGGTTTTTAGCTATAATATTATTGAAGCTACCCCCTTAGGGTATCGGAGGAAGCATAAGATGAAGAATTCAACGACTTATTCGGAATCTAAAGATGACCTTGTCCGCAGGCTGAAAAAAATCGAAGGCCAAGTCAAAGGGATCCAACGCATGGTTGAAAGTGATAAATATTGTGTGGATGTTTTAATTCAAGTGGCGGCCGTGCGTGCCGCAATCAATCGAGTGGGCACCATTGTCTTTGAACACCATTCACGCGAGTGTATGCGTAATGCCGTTGAAGACAATGATCAGGAAGCTTCGATTGAAGAGCTTATTGGGGTGCTCACTAAGTTCATAAAGTAAATTTAATTAACGGGAGGAATTTTAAATGGCTGGTGCAAATGTTAAAACCTTTACTACGGAAAACTTTGAGTCGGACGTTTTAAAGTCTGAGCAAGTTGTTTTAGTGGATTTTTGGGCTCCGTGGTGTAGTCCATGTCGCATGGTAGCTCCTATTGTCGAGGAACTTGCTGATGAATATGTTGGACGAATAGCTATTGGAAAGCTTAATGTTGATGAAAACGGTCCGATAGCAAGTCAGTATGGGGTCATGAGTATTCCCACGCTCGGGATTTTCAAAGGGGGCAAGTTGGTTGACAAAATCGTAGGGTTCCGTGGAAAACCAGATCTGGTCAAAATGCTTGACGCTCAGGTCTAATCATACATCGACAAAAGCGATGCCCTTAATAGACTAGGGCATCGCTTTTGTTAATTCTTTCCCCATTTCCGATGGGACGTAAAAAGTTTGTTCTTGGATGCTTGGGGGGAGGTAGGATTGTTCGATCCAGTGGTTCGGATAGTTATGCGGGTATAAGTATCCTTGCCCATGTCCCAACTTGTCTGCACCAGGGTAGTGCGCATCTTTAAGGTGGGCGGGAACTTCCCCGGTAGGGTGTTTTCGTACATAATTGAGGGCACGGTCGATGCTTGCGACTGCGCTATTGCTTTTGGGAGCAGTGCAGATGGCTAGTACTGCTTGAGCCATAGGGATCCGTGCTTCGGGAAGACCGAGCCATTCGAGAGCATTGGCGGCAGCCTGAGCCTGGAGCATGACCATTGGATCTGCAAGTCCAACGTCTTCAGAGGCATGGACAATAATCCTGCGCATGATGAATTTTGGGTCTTCCCCCGCTTCAAGTAAGACCGCTAACCAGTAGAGTGCCGCATCGGGGTCGGAGCCACGCATACTTTTAATGAAGGCAGAAATGATGTCATAATGATTATCTCCAGCTTTATCAAAGCGGATGGACCTTTGTTGTATTGATTCTTCTGCTATGGCCAGCGTAATTCGTCGAATCCCATTCTCAGGTGCTGTGGTGAGAACTGCCAGTTCCATGGCATTAAGGGCGCGGCGCAAATCTCCATTAGCGTAATTAAGCCAATGTTCCCAGGCGTCAGGTGCTATTTCTACCTGATATCTACCCAATCCACGTTCTGCATCTTGCAAGGCACGTTCTAAGCCTAGTCGGATTTCTACAGGAAGAAGTAGTTCTAGGTGAAAAAGAGTGGAACGGCTTAGGAGGGCAGAATTCAGTTCGAAAAAGGGGTTTTCTGTTGTAGCCCCAATAAAAGTAATGGTTCCGTTCTCTACAGCGGGGAGTAAAGCATCTTGTTGTCCTTTATTAAAGCGGTGAACTTCATCACAGAAAACCAAAGTGCGTTTACCATAAAGGTGAAGATTATTTGTAGCCTGTAAAATAATTTCGCGGATCTCTTTAACGCCTGAGGTAACAGCATTGATCCGGATAAAGTGTGCTGCTGCTTTGGCTGCAATAACTTGTGCCAAGGAGGTTTTGCCTGTTCCGGGCGGGCCATAGAGGATGAGTGAGGATACACGGTCAGCTTCAATTGCTCGCCTTAGAAGTTTCCCATGGCCGAGGATGTGACTTTGCCCGATGTACTCTTCAAGCGATCGTGGTCGCATACGCTCTGCAAGGGGAGCCACTTCATGTTGATTAAATGAGGCGGAGAATAGATCCATTTTTAATGTTCCTTTCATAGGAAATAGTATCTTAGCCTATTCCCCACTAAGCTGGGGCTTGCCGTTTTTTTAGGTTAAGTGGCATAATTATACCATGCCAGATAAAGCTCTGTCAGGTAGTTAAGTTTATGTAGTATACTTGACAAATCCCGAGTATTTTTATAAGATATAAATAAGAAATGTAGAAATGTGGAGTTTGAAGGTCTTAACTAGTGGAAAAGAGGTGAGGGTGGTGAAGCTCTCGACCAAGGGACGTTATGGCGTAAAAGCGATGTTTGATCTAGCTCAACATGTGGGTGAGGGCCCGACTTCTTTGAAAAGTATTGCTGAGAGGCAAGGTATTTCAGAGCATTATTTGGAACAATTGATTTCGGGTTTGCGTAAAGCAGGACTCGTCAAGAGTATACGTGGTGCACAAGGCGGTTACTTACTAGGACGAGAACCAGATAAAATAAGAATTGGGGACATTATACGCGTCTTAGAAGGGCCCATCGCTCCAACAGATTGTGTATCTGAAGAGGCTCCGGAAATCTGTTCCAAAGCCGAATTTTGTGTCACACGAACCATCTGGGAGAAGGTTAGAGACTCTATCGCGGATGTACTTGATTCGATTACTCTTGAGACTATGCTCGAAGATGCCAGAAAGATCGAATCGGAGCGGAGCTTGTATATGTACTATATTTAGACGTATTTCAAGACACATATGACTATAAGGAGTGAGACCATTATGCGAGTTTATTTAGACCATAGTGCAACAACTCCGGTGGATCCGGAAGTAGCTGCCTTGATGATGACATATTACACTGAAAAATATGGCAATCCGTCAAGTGTTCATAGTTTTGGTAGGGAGGCTAAACAGGCTTTAGAACAAGCGAGAAGTCAAGTAGCTGAGCTCATTGGGGCTACACCTCAAGAGGTTACCTTTACCAGTGGCGGGACGGAAGCGGACAACCTTGCAATTTTAGGGACTGCTGAAGCATTCCGCAAAAAAGGTAAACATATTATTACTTCTTGTATCGAACACCACGCTGTATTAGAAACTTGTGAGTACTTGGGTAAGAATGGGTTTGATTTGACGGTTATCCCTGTAAATGAAGAGGGAATTCTTTTAGTTGAGGACGTTAAAAAGGCAATTCGGCCAGATACGATTTTAATCAGTGTGATGCATGCCAATAATGAGGTGGGCTCAATTCAACCAATTGCCGAGATTGGAAAATTGGCCAAAGAACATGGGATAACGTTTCACGTTGATGCCGTTCAATCGCTCGGAAAGTTACCTATTAATGTGGTTGAGATGAATGTAGACTTATTGACTATATCCAGTCACAAGATCTATGGTCCCAAAGGAGTTGGGGCCCTATATATTCGAAAAGGGGTACGGATTGTACCATTAGTTCATGGGGGTGGGCAAGAAAAGAGACGTCGCTCTGGAACTGAGAATACGCCAGGAATTATTGGGTTTGGTAAAGCTTGCGTGCTGGCTGGACAACGGATGGCGGATGATGCTAAGCATCAAACGCAACTGCGCGACAAACTCATGAACGGAATTTTAGAACGGATTGAATACGTTAAAGTTAATGGACCCCTTGGGGAAAAGCGCTTACCTAATAATGTGAATGTCAGTATTCGTTATGTCGAGGGTGAATCTTTATTGTTATCCCTGGATATGTTGGGGATCGCAGCCTCAAGCGGCTCAGCTTGTACTTCAGGTTCCTTAGATCCTTCTCACGTGCTACTGGCCATGGGCCTTATCCATGAAATCGCCCACGGTTCGCTGCGCTTTTCCTTAGGACGTCAGAACACGGAAGAGGAAATCGATTATCTTCTCGAACAATTACCAAAGATTGTAGAACGTTTGCGCATGATGTCCCCGCTCTATGATCAGGTTATTCATAAAAAACAAGCATAAAAAGGAGTGACGATAATGTATACAGAAAAAGTAATGGATCATTTTACTAATCCTCGTAATGTTGGCGAATTGGAAAATGCCAATGGGGTTGGTGAAGTCGGAAACGCTAAATGTGGAGATATTATGCGTATTTATTTAGATATTGAGGGAGACATTATTAAGGATGTCAAATTTAAAACCTTTGGCTGTGGTGCTGCTGTTGCTACAAGTAGTATGGTGACGGAAATGGTTAAGGGAAAAACGATTGACGAAGCATTGGTGATTTCTAATGCCGCTGTCGCAGAAGCTTTAGGGGGATTGCCTGAAACGAAAATGCACTGTTCTAACTTGGCAGCTGATGCACTCCATAAAGCGATTGAGGATTACCATAATAAACAACAAAAGAAGGAATAGATATTTTATGGCTCTATCAACCAAACCAAAAGTAGTTGTGGGTATGAGCGGTGGCGTGGATAGTTCCATGGCCGCCGCTTTACTCAAAGAAGAAGGATACGATGTAATTGGGGTAACTTTGCAAATATGGGAATCTGCGGGACCAGAGACGGAGTGGGGTTGTTGCTCCAACTCAGCCATTGATGACGCCAGGCGGGTTGCCTTTGTACTGGGAATTCCCCATTATGTCATGAACTTTCGTTCGTATTTTGAGGAGACTGTGGTGGATTATTTCACACAGTCTTATTTGTATGGAGAAACTCCAAACCCATGTCTAGCCTGTAATAAATATGTGAAATTTGGGGAACTGCTCCGCAAGGCGCGCGGGTTGGGGGCTGAATTTATAGCGACCGGACATTATGCGCAAGTATTAAGAGATCCGGGAAGTGAACGCTTTCTCCTAAGTAAGAGTGCTGATCAGCGTAAAGATCAAACTTACGCGCTTTATATGTTGACCCAAGAACAACTTGAGCACACGCTTTTTCCTTTAGCAACTCACAACAAAGAACAGGTTCGGGAAATGGCAAGAGAACGGGGTTTAAGCGTGGCCAATAAACCCGAAAGCCAAGAAATCTGTTTTGTTGCCAATGACGATTATGCTTCGTTTGTTCGGGAGCGTATCAAAGTTCCCATCAAGCCAGGCAATTTTGTGGACCTCGCTGGGAATAAGCTTGGTCGGCACGAGGGGATTATTCACTTTACGGTAGGTCAGCGGAAAGGGCTAGGGGTTACGTTTGGCAAACCAATGTTTGTAGTAGGGTTGAATCCTGAAAGCAATGAGGTTGTTTTGGGGGAGGATCCGGATGTTTATACAGATACTCTATGGGCAATCGAGCCAAACTGGATATCAATTTCGGATCTTAAAGAACCTTTAAAAGTCAAAGCAAAAATTCGTTATAATTCTATAGGCGCAGAGGCAACAATTTATCCTGCTGGAATAGGGGCAGACTATGATGTAATGGTTTGTTTTGATGAACCACAACGTGCAGTAACTCCGGGACAGGCTGTTGTCTTTTATCAAGGAGACTTAGTGGTTGGAGGGGGAAAGATTATCTCCGATCCAAGAGGACGCCGCAAAGGTGAGGTTAAGGATTAAATATGCCGACAGGCATGCATAAAGTTTAAGATAGTCGGACAGAGTATAGATAATACTTAATTGCGAGGTGAAAGACTATGCGGCGCACTCGAGAGATAGTCGGACTACCTGTTTTAGATCTGAGAAGCGGGGACTCGATTGGATGGGTACAAGATTTGGTCCTGGACAATGACAAAGATGAGGTTGTAGGAATTCTTTTAGAGGGCGGGCACTTCTTTCAATCTGCAAAAGGCATTCCGCGAAAGGACATCATAACGTTTGGGAAGGATGCACTCACAGTTAAGCGAAAATCGGTGGAAGAACTTAAGGGGACACGATGGTCTGACAAAGTGGGGAATGAAGTCTACACCCAAGGTGGAGAAGCTAGAGGGACGATCGAAGATGTTTTTCTCGATGATTCCGTAGAAAAATTGGTTGGATTTGAAGTTTCTGACGGGCTTTTCGCGGATCTACTTCATGGCAGGGGAACTATTCTTAGGCCCCGTGTCATGATCGATGGAAAAGACATTTTGATCGTTGATAACCAAGTATCCCCCTTGGATCAAGCAAATGAAGGGGGTATACTATCATGAATTGTCCGGTTTGCGATGGACGGGCCATAGGTAAAGTAGGAGTAGAACAGTTTTATTGCTGGGATTGCTGCGTTGAATTCGCGACTCAAACTGACAAAGTAGTTATTTATGATTTAGCGGAAGATGGTTCTCTCGTTGCTTGGGATGACCCTGCCCTTGAATCCGGTGTTTCCTGCGCTACAATGGAGTAATTCAACTACCAAACTTAAGTAATAAAATTTGGCAATAAAAGCGCGCTTTGCGCGCTTTTGCCATGGCTGAACTTAAAGCAAAAATCTCTTCAATTTTAAGAGGAAGGAAATTAGATGAAACATAAGTATTGGAAATGGATTTTCATGGGTACTTGCTTACTCATCGCAATTTTGATTCTTTTTAGGGTGAGAGCAATTTTAGGTCCCTTTTTTCTTGCGTTTGTTTTAGCCTTTCTTCTTAACCCCTTTGTTGAATGCTTAGAACGACAAAGGATTAGCAGGAACAAATCAATTGCGATTGTTTTCACAGTAATTATAGGAATTTTAGCTACTGCAATTTTTCTTATCCTTCCAATTATTTATAATGAACTTAGTAAGTTGGTCGTGGTGCTACCTAAAACGATTCAGTCGATCACAGAAATGATGGATGGATTTCGTGAACAATTTAAGGCAACTGGTTTGCCCAGCCGTGTGGCGCTCGTGTTGGATCAACATTTAGCTCAGGGCGAACTTATCATTGCCGATCGACTTAATCTTTTTTTAACCAGTCTGCCTAATATGCTGTCCACCTTTACACTCTACATATTATCTCCAGTTATAGCCATATACCTTTTGGCAGACTGGAAAGGACTTGGGAATGCCTTTTTCAGAATTATTCCGCAGCGCTGGAGGATGGAATGGAGACGGTTGTGGCAAGATATTAACCATGTAATCCGTCAATTCATACGAGGAGATTTAGTTGTCGCGGTAATTGTAGGGATATTAATCGGAGTTGGTGTGAAATTAGTAGGGATGGAGTATGCTTTGTTGATTGGCTTGATATGCGGAGTTTTTGATCTTATTCCCTACTTTGGACCCGTGATAGGGGCAGTGCCGGTCGTTTTATTGGCCTTAACGCAATCACCGGGGATGGCCTTGAAAGTGATTCTCGTCATTTTTATCGTACAGCAGCTCGAGGGGAACGTTATCTCACCTAAACTCATGGGAGAAAGTGTAGGGCTACATCCCCTGTGGGTTGTTTTTGCCCTTTTGGCTTGTGGAGAAATAGCAGGCTTTTGGGGTATGTTTCTTGCAGTCCCTATGGCCGCTGTTATTCGAGTTATATTAAATCATGTTTATTTCAGGTTAGTTTCAACAAAGGTCTAATTTGGTTGACAAATAAGACATTCCCTGTATATACTTTATAAACAATGGGAAATTGTAGGTTTTAGATGAAAGATTTTTTGAGCTGTAGATATGCAGTGTGATCCCCAAAAAATCTCGTCCCTGATATAATAGGGTGAGGTTATTTTTTATTGGACATGCTATCTTATTAAGTTTAATTTCTAAAGGGGTGTTCGCATGTATTCTGGTAATCAATTAAGGGACATGTTTTTAAAGTATTTTGAGGCAAAAGGGCACAAAATTTTGCCCAGTGCCTCCCTTATTCCCAAAGATGATCCAACCTTGTTATTAACGGTCGCAGGCATGGTTCCATTTAAACCTTATTTTCAACGTAGGGTAGAACCTCCTTTTCCACGAGCCACAACGGCTCAAAAATGTGTTCGCACTCCAGATCTAGAAGAGGTAGGGAAAACTGCTCGTCACCATACATATTTTGAAATGTTGGGCAATTTTTCGTTTGGAGATTACTTTAAAAATGAGGCAATACCCTGGGCCTGGGAATATATTACAGAGGTATTAAAAATTCCTGTTGAAAAGCTTTGGGTAACTATCTATCCGGAAGATGATGACGCAAAAAAAATATGGGAGAAAGCGGGCGTCAAATCCGAGCGAATCGTTGGAGACCCTGAGAATTTTTGGGCTGCTGGACCTACAGGCCCTTGTGGACCTTGTTCGGAAATATATGTTGATCTTGGAGAAGCAAGAGGGTGTAACAAACCCGGTTGTGCCATGGGTTGTGATTGCGATCGCTTTTTAGAGATCTGGAATTTAGTCTTCATGCAGTATAACCGAGATGAAGCAGGTGTCTTGACTCCCCTTCCGAAACAAAACATTGATACTGGTATGGGGTTAGAGCGGATCGCGTCGGTGATGCAAGGGGTTGAGACTAACTTCGATACGGACCTATTTCGCCCCATTATTGACCATGTGGCTAATTTAGCTGGAATCAAATATAAGAATAACCCTAAAAATGATCTAGCCTTAAAAGTAGTGTCTGACCACGTGCGGGCGGTATCGTTCATGTTAGCTGATGGGATACGTCCGAACAATGAAGGTAGAGGGTATGTTCTTCGTCGAATTTTAAGGCGCGCAGTTCGGTTTGCCAAACTATTAGGAATTGACAAACCGTTTCTGGAATCCGCCTTCCAAGTTATCCAAAAAGACTATTCTCATGCCTATCCAGAGCTGAAAGAGAATGAGAATTTCATTCTAAATCACTTAAACTTAGAAGAAAAGAATTTCCAAGCAACTTTAGAGCAAGGCACGCAGTTGTTGCAAGACAAGGTCAAGGAACTCATGAAACAAGGGGAGACAGTCCTAGCCGGATCTGACGCTTTTTATCTTTATGAAACCTATGGTTTTCCTGTCGAGTTAACGGAGGAGATGCTTGAAGAGCAAGGATTAACGGTTGATATGGTGTCGTTCCAAACCGCTGCTGAGGAGCATCGCGTTAGGGCAAAAGAACAGTCTCAGCAAATGCGTGCTGTGGTTGAAAGCCCAGAACTTATGGAAAAGGCAAAACTCTTAGGTCGTACTCCTTTTGTGGGATATGAGAGTCTTTCGGCAACCACTCGAATCGAAGGGTTGTTTGTGGGAGGCGAGGAGAAACAAGATGTTGGAGAAGGGGAAGAGGTCATGATCTTCCTTACTGAGACTCCGTTTTATGCAGAAAGCGGCGGTCAGGTGTCGGATAGAGGTGTAATCCGAACTCCTCGCGCCGAGGCTCGAGTACTTGAAGTGAAAAAAGGTGTTACAGGGACGTTGTATCACCGTGCTCAGGTGACGACAGGGGTTTTACACATCGGAGAAACGGTGGATGCAGAAATTGATCTTGTTGAACGCCAAGCTACGACTCGCCATCATAGTGCGACTCATCTTCTTCAGGTCGCCCTGCGCTCTGTTCTAGGGGAGCATGTTCAGCAAGCAGGATCGTTAGTAAGTCCGGAACGATTGCGTTTTGACTTTACTCATTTTTCTGCGCTGTCCACGGAAGGACTAAGAGCGGTAGAAGGTATTATCAATGAAGCAGTCTTAAAAAATATGCCGGTGGCTGCGACAGAAATGCCGTTAAAAGAGGCTAAACTTAGTGGAGCTACGGCACTTTTTGGAGAGAAATACGGAGAGACTGTTCGAGTGGTTAATATGGGGTTGTTCAGTAAAGAACTGTGTGGCGGGACACATGTAAAGAATACCGGAGAGATCGGACTGGTCAAAATTCTTAGCGAGGGTGGTATTGGATCCGGGCTACGTCGGATTGAAGCAATTGCTGGAATAGAGGCTTTAACGTATTTCCGTGCCCTTGATGACCAAGTGATGGAAGTGGCCCAGAACCTCAAAGCGCAACCTTTAGAAGTAGGAAAACGTGTTCATGGGCTGATGACCCAAGTGAAAGACCTCGAACGAGAAATTAGTCAACTGCAAGCCAAACTTGCTAAGAACGAAGTAGAAGGATTGCTAAAGCGTGTTGCAGAGATCGATGGAATCCAAGTAATTGCAGCTGCTGTTCATGTGTCTGATATGGAAGGACTTCGTCAAATGGCGGATCTTTTGCGAGCTAAACTCAAGGCTGGGGTGATCGTCCTAGGTGCGACTAGCGAAGGTAAAGTGAATTTTGTAACGGTTGTAAGCCCTACAGGTTTAAGTGGGTTACATGCCGGACAGATTATAAAAGAAGTAGCAAAGATTACGGGCGGAAGTGGTGGCGGTCGACCAGACATGGCGCAAGCCGGTGGTAAAGATCCTAGTAAGCTGGGAGAAGCGATTGATCGTGTTCCAGCAATAGTACGAGGATTACTGAAAAAATAAATCCCAGTGCTCAATGAAAGGCGAAAGGGGGACAGGAAAATGGATCGAATGGAAGAAACCATGATGTTTAAAGCAGTGGGAGAAGAGGACGTATCTGCCCGAATTATATTGCAGAAGGTATACGCCGCATTGCAAGAAAAAGGTTATGACCCCATAAATCAAATGGTTGGCTATCTCTTGTCGGGCGACCCCGTATATATTACGAGCCACAACCAGGCACGAGCTATGATTCGTAAACTGGAACGCTTTGAGCTAATCGAAGAGCTAGTCAGAAATTATTTACAAGACAAGTAAGGCTAAAGATAGAACCCTCACTCATTGTGGTGAGGGTTTCAACGTTAGCGAAGCGCGCCGTACTTTGTGCTTTTACTCGAAAGGAGAATAAAAGATGCGTCAGGTCAAGCTTGGCTTATGGGGGCCGGAAATCTCGGAAGTTTGCTTCGGGAGTCTGGCGATATCCCCTTTACAAGGGCGCGTAACAGAAGAAGAGGGGATGTTAGTTCTAAAATACGCCCTTGAACAAGGCGTGAACTGGATTGATACTGCTGAGATTTATGACAACTATGGGCAAATTGCTTCGGTTATCAAAGCATATCCAGACGTTCGAATTGTCAGCAAAACGTATGCAGTCTCAGCAAGGGAAATGTATGTGAGCCTTGAAAAGGCACGGACTGCCCTTAATCGAGATACTCTCGACTTCTTTCTGCTCCATGAACAGGAAAGCGCATTAACTCTTAAGGGACACTCTGAAGCTTGGGAAGAACTTCTAAGAGCTAAGCAGAAGGGGATTGTGCGCTGGATTGGTATTTCAACCCATGCTGTGGCAGGAGTCCGGGCTGGGGCGCTTCAACCTGGACTAGATGTGATCCATCCTATTATAAATTATCAAGGTCTAGGAATAATTGATGGGAATCTATCCGATATGCTTAAAGCCATAGCATTTGCCGCTGAATTGGGCATAGGGATTTACGCAATGAAGGTTTTCGGGGGCGGACATTTGACAAGTGATCCGGAAAAGGCTGTAGAGTTTGTCCAAAGGGTTCCGGGTATCCAAGCAATGGCTTTGGGAATGTCTAGTCGGGAAGAAGTCGATTATAATTTGCGCTTAGTTTCGGGGCAGAAAATCTCGGAAAAGTTGCGGGAAAAGGTAAAGCACAGAAAGCGAAAACTTTATGTGGCTGATTGGTGCCAAGGGTGTGGGTTATGCATTGATGCCTGCCCGCAGGGCGCATTGCAGCTTGAAGAGATAGCGGTTGTAAAGGATGAAGAATGTGTGCTTTGTGGGTACTGCGGAAGAGCTTGTCCACATTTTTGTCTTAAAATTGTTTAAGGATGGGGTATACAAAAGGTCGGTTTGGAGGGAATTGTGTGCGCATTATGGGCTTGGATTTTGGAACGAAAACGATTGGAGTGGCGATGAGTGATGCCTTTTTTTGGACTGCCCAAGGAATTAAGACGATTAGGCGTTCCAAGAAGGAGCTCGATGAATTGCGAGAACTCATTCGTGAGTATGAGGTAATGGAAATTGTGATCGGTTACCCAAAGAATATGAACGGAACCTTGGGGCCCCGGTGTGAAGCGACCGACGAGTTTGCAGAGCTTATACGGTCTGAATTTGGATTGCCAGTGGAATTATGGGATGAGCGTTTAAGCACGATGGCTGCACAGCGGACTCTTCTGGAAGCGGATGTGTCTCGTGCGAAACGAAAGCTCGTCATTGATAAGATGGCAGCTGTTTTTATTCTTCAGGGTTATCTGGATCGACGAGGTTCAAGAAATATTTAACTATGATATTTGACAATCATTACCTACAATAGTACAATGACCATATTCTTTGATAAGAGGTGAATTACATGTCCGATCAACCACATGACCATGATGAGCATGACGCTGAAGAGTTTGACACAGTCGTTCTCACAGATGACGAGGGAAAAGACCATGAGTTTCTGCATCTGGATACCTTGGAACTTGAAGGCTCGACATACTTTGTCTTAATGCCTGTTTCTGAAGAGGAATCCGAAGACGAGGATGCCGATGAGGCCATTATTCTTAAATTGGGCAAAGATGCTGAGGGGAACGAAATGCTCCAAGACATCGAAGACGATGAAGAGTGGGAAAAAGTGGCTGACGCTTGGGAGAATTTAGTTGAATCCGAAGAAGACGAAAAGGAATAAAAAGAATATACTCTTATAGCCTTAGCTCATAGTTAATACAAAGAACTCGCAGAGATTACTCTCAGCGAGTTCTTTTGTTTTCATCGCAATTATCGTGAACTTATTTTTAAAAAGCAATCAACCCTGAGATAAACCTTTAACTCAACGTAAATACTAAGGTTAATGAAAGTAGGAGTTTTTGTACCTGAGCGAAAGCGAAAGGAATGGTTATAATTATGAAAAAATGTAGACGACTATGGATACGGACTTCCTACTCAGCCTTAGCCCTTTTTTTAAGCATAGCTTTATTAGGAGGATGTATCCCTTCAAGTCACACCATAGAGGCCGAAAATAATTCCATTAAAAAAGTAGAGAGTAACGATGGTGAAAAAACTATGGTCGTCTCAGAAGGGACAAAAGTTGATGATTTAGATCTAAGTGGCACTCTAGCGTCCGAACTACCTGCGAAGGTCGATGGTTGGGCTAAGGACAAGCTGGAAGAAACGCGTGTCCTGTTGTACAATGAAAAAGAGATTCCGATTTCGCTAAAAGACATCGGTATCGAAATAGATAAGCAGAAGATTATCGAAGAGACCCAACGTTTTCCTGGACTGAAAGTGTCCAGTGTGCTCAAAGTGGATCCTTTAACTGCAAGTCAGGTTCTTGAAGAAAAATTACGAAAATTTATTCGACCCGCAAAAGATGCTTCATACAAGATTGAAAATGATAAAGTTATTATTCAACCAGCTGAAAACGGTCGGACAGTAGCCACTGATAAGCTAATAAACTATTTTCAAAAATTTACTCTCAGTGAAGTTCCGACATTGATAGAACTTCCGATGGAAGAGGTTCCTGCCACCTTAACGACTGAAACTCTACAATCGATGGCCTTTGATTCAGTCGTTGGGGAATTTACGACTAAGTTTTCAGTTAAAGAAGAAAACCGTTCTGCCAATTTGACCGCTGCAGCTAAGGCTTTGGATGCTAAAGTCCTTCTTCCAGGGGAAATTTTTTCATTTAACGAGACAGTAGGTCCCCGAGAACCAGGGACAGGGTATAAAGAGGCCTATGTGATTATCAATGGAGAATATGTCCAAGGAACTGGAGGGGGCATATGCCAAGTCTCCTCAACTTTATATAATGCTGTGTTATTAAGCAATTTAGAAATTGTGGAACGAAAACCCCACGCGATGGTCGTTGGTTATGTGCCACCCGGTCAAGATGCTACTGTCAATTATCCTAATCTTGATTTTAAATTTAAAAATAATTCTACGAGTTTAGTTTATTTGCGAACAGACGTTAAACAAGGAGTTCTTACTATTCGGATATGGGGTAAAAAGACAGGGAAATCCGTCCGTATTGAACGACAAGTGGAGAAAGAGATTAACTTTAAGGTGGAAAATAGACTTGACCCTAAGCTGTCTGGAGGTCGAATTGTCCAAGAACAAAAGGGTACCAAGGGAATCGTTGTTAACACTTGGCAGATCATTCGAGACGTCAATGGCAATGAGAACAAGCAGTTTCTAGGGCGTGACTGGTATGCTCCCACAAATCGGATTTTACGAATAGGGACTCGGGGTCTTTCAAAAACATAGATGGAAAGAGGGAGTGAGAAATGTCCAGGAAGAAAAATACCGTGGGCATACTAAAGTGGATTATTCTTCTTTCCTTGGTTGGAGGATTTGGTTTAGTGTCTTGGTGGTCTTGGGCGATTAAACCGTACTCGAACGCCGGCAATAGTATGAAAATTACGATTGCTCCCGGGACAACGGCTACCCAACTGGCGGAAGAATTGGAACAGCATCAGCTTATACGTAGTGCGTGGATGTTTAAGTTATTGGCACGTTTACGGAACGATGAATTTAGGCTATATGTTGGAGACTACCAATTAGCCCCGATGATGTCCCCCGATGAAATGATCAATCGCCTAATAAAAGGGGCAGCGATGATGGATACCCAGCGTGTAACCATTCCAGAAGGATATACCACGGAACAAATTATTGACTTATTAGTACAGAAGGGTATTTCGAGCAAACAGGATTTGACAAAGGTGATTATGGAAGATACTTTTCCTTATTCGTTTTTAAAGGATGCACCCAAGGGGATCCATCGTTTAGAGGGGTATCTATTTCCCGATACTTATGAAATTAGTAAGAATTCTACTCCCCATGCAGTGATTGATATGTTGCTTACACAATTTGAGAAAGAACTCACATCAGGTGTACAGACTCAACTTGACAAAATGAAATTTTCCGTTTCCCAGTGGGTTACTTTGGCATCTTTGGTCGAAAAAGAGGCGGTGAAAGAATCAGATCGCCCCTTAATTGCTTCAGTTATCATAAATCGATTAAGGATTAACCAACCACTTCAAATTGATGCCACAATTCAGTTTTTGCTCGAAACTCCAAAACCAAAACTTTATAATAAGGATCTTCAGATTCCCTCTCCGTACAATACTTATCTCCATACAGGATTAACGCCGGGACCTATTGCCAATCCTGGACATGCCTCCCTGCAAGCGGCCTTGAATCCGGCTCAAACGGA
>DAIEHY010000029.1 GCA_027353165.1 Desulfosporosinus sp. | reverse complement strand
AATTCTGGAATAACTCCAGCGTTCTCTCGTCCCAACTTTAACAGGATAGAACATGTACGTTTCACCCCTCAGTGCGGTTTTCTCTCATTGAGGATAATATATTGACATATACAGCCAAAAGCAAGGCCTTAAAAAGAACCTCGCTTTACTGTTTATGATGTTCCCCCATCATTCCGACAATTTCAAAGATAATGTCTCCTTATTATCTAATGCTTGCATAGATTAGCATACTATGGACGGATTAAGTAATATATTCCAATTACGCATAGTAACATTTATAAAGTATAACAAATCTAGTTTTTCTTGTCAAGCAATTTTTGTTATTATTATAGTTTTTTTATGGCGTTTTGGCAATTATTTTTAGCAAAAAATCCACTCTGCTCAGCAAAATGCAACGGTACCAATCGAGCATTCGACATTTAGCACGTCCTGTGTTGTCACCCTATTGCATTTTTGCCTTCCGTTGACTCAAACAAAACAAATAAGAAGGCACCCTCCAAGAGAGTACCTTCTTCTATTACTAAGATTACTTAACTTCTACAGTCGCACCAGCTTCAGTTAACTTAGCTTTCAAAGCTTCTGCCTCATCTTTGGAGATCTTCTCTTTGACAGCCTTTGGAGCATTGTCAACAAGATCTTTAGCTTCTTTCAGACCTAAGCCTGTTGCTTCACGCACTACTTTGATAACCCCAATTTTAGAAGCTCCACAATTCATGAGCATAACGTCGAATTCAGTTTTCTCTTCAGCCTCTTCAGTTGCTGGAGCTGCAGAAGCTACACCTGCAACAGCCACAGGAGCGGCAGCACTTACACCAAATTCTACTTCGAATGCCTTGACGAGCTCGGATAGTTCGAGGACAGTTAGACCTTTAACACTTTCGAGAATTTCATTTACTTTAGACATTTTTAATTTCCCCCTTAATATTATATAAGCATTTCTGTAACTATCTCACGCAGCCAATTATTGAGCTGCCTTGAGTTTACGCACTTCTTCCAATGCGTATCCCATTTTTCGAATTGGACCTTGGAGAACATTGACCATACCAACAAGAGGAGCCTGCATTCCGCGCAGAACCATAGTAAGCAGCACTTCGCGGGATGGAAGATCAGCTAGGGCTTTAACACCCTCTGGGCCAATTACTTTTCCTTCTAAAACCCCGGCTTTAATTTGGAATTTCTTCAGTTTATTGGCTTTGGCGAAATCCATTAAGACTTTAGCCGGAGCAACAGGATCTGCACTAAAGGCAAATGCTGTTGGGCCTTTAAGGTAGGAGTCAAGTCCCTCTACCCCAAGTTCATTCGCAGCGCGGCGTACGAGGGTATTTTTCATAACCCGATACTCTACTCCCGCTTGACGTAGTTGAGCACGCAATTGCGTTACTTGAGCTACGGTCAAGCCACGGTAATCTGCTAAGACGACCCCAGAAGCTTGCTGGAACTTTTCCTTAATCTCCGAGACAACAAGACCTTTTTCTTCATGATTAGGCATTCTGTGTACCTCCTTCCTAGTGATCTACTCAGCAAAAAACCTCCGCTATTGCAGAGGTTAAGAATGCCAAAATAGTATCTATCGGCTAATCTTCCAACCTCGGCAGGTCATTAAGCCTTACGGCACCTGCTTTCTTCAGCGGACTTTATTTAAACCTTGGTAAGCATATCTTACTTGCAGAATAATGTCAAGAATCGACAACTATTAGAGTGCTTTCAGTGGATTGATGCGTACACCCGGACCCATTGTTGAGGTCACAGTTACACTTCGTATGAACTGACCTTTAGCAGCTGAAGGCTTAGCTTTCACAATAGTCTCAGCTAATGTACGGTAGTTCTCAAATAGTTGCTCCGTGCTAAACGATACTTTACCGATTGGAGCATGGATGATACCTGCCTTTTCTGCACGGTATTCAATCTTACCAGCTTTAATCTCTTTGATCGCACGGGTTACATCAGGTGTCACAGTTCCAGTTTTAGGGTTTGGCATAAGCCCTTTTGGCCCTAAAACTCGCCCTAATTTACCAACCATACCCATCATATCCGGAGTTGCTACAACCACTTCAAAACCGAACCAACCTTGCTCGATCTTCGCAATCATATCTTCAGCTCCAACAAAGTCTGCACCAGCTAACTCTGCCTCTTTGGCCTTATCCCCTTTAGCAAACACCAAAACTGATCGGGTTTTACCCGTTCCATTCGGAAGCACTATAGCGCCACGAATTTGTTGGTCTGCATGACGGGTATCAATTCCTAATTTGAAGGCAACTTCAACTGTCTCATCAAACTTCGCTTTAGCGTTAGCTTTCACAACCGATATAGCCTCTGTAGGTTCATAAAGAGTCGCGCGGTCAAATGATTTTACAGCTTCCTGATACCTTTTTCCAACTTTAGCCATTCTTTTAACCTCCTAGTGGTAATTCGGGCCAGGCCCTCCCACCATTATTAAATACCCAGTAATAATATGAACTATCTCTACCCTTCAACGATATCGATGCCCATACTTCGCGCCGTACCTTCAACCATACGCATTGCCGCTTCGATACTTGCTGCATTGAGATCCTTCATCTTGATGTCAGCGATTTCGCGGACTTTTGATTTCGGAAGACTTGCAACTTTTTTGCGATTCGGTTCTGCCGAGCCTGAAGTAATATTAGCCATTTTCTTCAGTAACACTGCAGCTGGTGGTGTTTTGGTAATAAAGGTAAAGGAACGATCCTCGTAGACAGTAATCTCAACCGGGATAATCAAGCCAGCTTGATCCTTAGTACGCTCATTGTATTCTTTGCAGAAGCCCATAATGTTGACTCCATGCTGACCAAGAGCCGGACCCACTGGAGGTGCCGGTGTCGCTTTTCCTGCTGTAATCGCTAATTTTACCATACCAATTACTTTTTTTGCCATTGTCATTACACCTCCTTGATAGGATAATCTATTAATCTAGTTTTTGAACTTGCGTAAATTCAAGTTCTACTGGAGTCTCTCTCCCAAACATGGACACTTCAACTCGCAATTTCGCTTTGTCCGCAAAAATTTCACGCACTACTCCCACAAAATCTTTGAAGGGGCCTGCAATGACCTGAACGCTCTGATTAAGCTCGAATTCAATCCGTGTGTGGATCTCATCCATTCCCATCTGTTGCAAAATCTTGATTACTTCAGTTTCAAGCAACGGAATCGGCTTAGTTCCCGTTCCAACAAAGCCAGTTACTCCCGGAGTATTACGCACTACATACCACGAATCATCGGTCAGTTCCATTTCCACAAGTACATAGCCAGGATACACCTTACGCTTTGTGATCTTCTGTTTTCCGTTCTTGAACTCGATTTCATCCTCCATAGGAACAAGGACTCGAAAGATTTTTTCTTCCATGTTCATGGATTCGACTCGTTTTTCAAGGTTCATCTTTACCTTGTTCTCATAGCCGGAATACGTATGAATAACATACCAATCTTTCGCCATTTTCCCAGGGACCTCCTCAGGCTCTAGCACAGAAACTCGCCGGTTAGGGCACCAGTCGGCTCATGGCCGCGCTTAAACCGCTATCCACAATCCACATTAGAATGGATACAATCGCCACCGCTAAGAACACAACTCCTGTGTAGGCGAGCAACTGGGTACGGCTTGGCCAATGAACTTTCTTTAACTCGCTTAAAACCCCGCGGAAATACTCCGCAGTCTTTTCCTTCTGTCGCTGAGTATTGGCCGGTTTCTTCAACTCGCCCATCACTTCACATCCTTAACAAGACATCGATGTCATCAACACAGTGACAACGCCTCCTGGCGTACATTAGCCATAGCAAAAAAAAAAATTACTTCGTTTCTTTATGGAGAGTATGGCTTTTGCAGAACTTGCAAAACTTTTGAGCTTCCAAGCGATCAGGGTTATTTTTCTTATTCTTCATCGTAGCATAGTTACGGTGCTTGCAATCCGTACACGCTAAAATAATGCCAACACGCATTCACGAACACCTCCCGGACAACGGTAGGACGCTGTATTTTAATCCGTTACTCAAAATACTTTATCATAAGATAATTCCACTGTCAAGACAAAGATCTTGGTAACAAAAAAGACAGCCCTGCTGTCGTAATAACTTGGTTGCGGGGGCCGGATTTGAACCGACGACCTTCGGGTTATGAGCCCGACGAGCTACCACTGCTCCACCCCGCGACGTTTTCATCAAATGTCGTAAGTGGTGTCTTTTCATTCACCGCCCAGCAAAGCGACTCTGCTGTATTTTTATTGACTTAGCAATCTTTAAATCTGTAATGGAGCCAACGATGGGACTCGAACCCGCAACCTACTGATTACAAATCAGTTGCTCTACCAATTGAGCTACGTCGGCATTGTCCAATGCGCTGAAACGGTCACTTAAGTGACTGTTCATCGCTGAGCACTATTGCAGTTTACCACTTATTAATCCGTAATGCAAGTAGTTTTTTAATGTAAAATTATCCATCACGGCGTTCAAGATAACGTTCAAGCTTTCTCTTTACCCTTTGTAAAGCGTTATCAATCGATTTTACATGTCTCCTTAAGTCTACTGCAATTTCCTGGTAAGATTTCCCCTCCAGATAGGACATAAGTACTTTCCACTCAAGCGAACTGAGGATTTCACCCATTTTTTCCTCTATGTCGTCAAATTCTTCCCGACTAATAATCAGCTCTTCTGGATCGGTAATTCGAGTTCCCGATATTACATCCAGCAGTGTCCGATCAGAATCCTCGTCATATATGGGTTTATTAAGAGATACATAGGAGTTCAGTGGAATATGCTTTTGCCTTGTTGCAGTTTTGATGGCCGTGATAATCTGGCGAGTAATGCATAATTCGGCAAAAGCTCGAAAGGACGAGAGTTTGTCACCCCGAAAATCCCTGATCGCCTTATAGAGTCCAATCATGCCTTCTTGTATAATATCTTCACGATCGGCTCCGATAAGGAAGTATGAACGTGCTTTAGCCCTTACAAAGTTTTTATATTTGTTGATAAGATACTCAAGTGCCGTAGTGTCGCCTTCCTTGGCAAGCTCAACCACCTCTTCATCCACGATAACGTCGATGATCTCGCACTCTAATAATTCTGGTTGGGCTTGAAGAGTCAAGTTGATCCCCCCTACAATGTCGTCATGAAGAAGACGCAATCTCACCTAGCCCTCGTCCACGAGAACATCCTCATTATACTCGACCCTGAAGAAAAGCGTCAAGGCGAAGTTTTGGTTCTTCTGTCGGTTACGTGTGTGAACTTGTCACAAGGTTCAATTTAAACATCACCCTATAGGCCTTTGGTCTCGCACTTCGAGCCTCCCACATTGCTCATTGCCCTTTGTCTGAGTACTTCATAAAGCATAATAGACCCTGCAACACTGGCATTTAAGGAGGTGACCTTCCCCTTCATCGGCAAACTGACAATCTCGTCACAATTTTCTCGGATCAAGCGTCCTATACCTTTTCCTTCACTGCCAATAATAATAACCCGCGGTCCGGTAAGATCCGATTCAAAAGCCTGTTTTCCTCCCGCTTCAGCACCTGATACCCAACATCCCTGTTTTTTTAATTCCTGTAGTGTCTGTACCAAATTACTTACCCTGGCCACTAGCACATGTTCCACTGCCCCAGCGGAGGTTTTAGCCACCGTACCTGTCAAGGCGACACTTCGACGCTTTGGAATAATTACACCGTGGGCCCCAACTGCATCTACAGTCCTCAGTAATGCCCCTAAATTATGCGGATCTTCGATTTCATCCAGCATTAAAATAAATGGGTCCTCTTGCCGTTCCTTAGCTAAGGCCAAGATGTCCTCTATACTGGCATACTCCCTTGCTGCAACATAAGCAAGCATTCCCTGATGTCGTTCACGATTGCTTAACCGATCTAGGGTCTGACGATCCACAAACTGATAGGGAATGTTTCGTTCATGCAATAAAGCAAGCATGTCTTGATTTCGCCCTCCTGGTCCATCGGCCAGAAAAAGAACTTTATTAACGGGTTTACCGCTTTTTAAAAGTTCAACTACGGGATTTTTCCCATAAACTATTTCCTCGTTCAAGTAGCTTCCTTCTTTCCTTCAAGGGTTTTGAGTCTTCCACAACTATAAGTACCCTCATGACAGACTCCCTGTGTTACACAGGTCGGACCCGCTTCGCGAAAAAGATTAGGTGCTACTTCACGGACCAAGCCCAACATCTTTTCTGCCAAAGCGCGGATCTCCCACTGAGCTCTTAAACAGGTTCGATGTTCAAAAAAATTTAAGAGCGATCGGACATTAAACGTTGCCATTAAAGAGGTGGCACAAGCGTTAGGCAAAACATAGCGGGCATCCTCTGCAGGCACACAATTTAAAAGTTCCTGATAGTCTTCCTGAAGTCGAGTCATAACCAGCTCAAATTGTTCTAACGCTTTCGGATTCCGTTTGATACTCGGTGGAGTAACAAACTTAAAGCCCTTCTCTGAGACATAGCGTTGAGAACGCTGAGAATAACTTGCAATTCGATGGCGCACAAGTTGATGGGATAAGGCTCTTGAGACCCCATCAATTGAAAACTGAAAACTCACATGTTCAAACGGAGAAAGATGCCCCATTTCTTGCAATTTCTGGACGAACCTTGCCACAGTATCGTCATCTAATCTCTCTAGTAAATCGGGTACCGGGTCCGCAGAATAACATAAGCGGGCGGCGGCAGCCACAACCTTCTCCGGCTCTGGTGTATATTGAATAAGCTCTACCCTCATCGAACGATCCTCTCTCTTCATAGTCATTCCGAATCCATGTTTTGTACCACTTCTTCGCGAACAAGAAGTATTTCATCCACTTTATCAAATGCCCAGCGCATGCGCTCGCTTTGACAGTTCAATTGCCAATAGCCGACTAAGCTTTCAAACGCCGTAGCATGGCGGTAAGTCACAACATCAACATTTTTAGGATGCCCACCCTTGGCATTTCTTCCGCGCAATACAACTTGGTGTTCAACCTCGTCAAGTTCTGGTAAAAGAATATGTAAAACACGTGCCTGAGTTGCGGCACGAACATAATTAACGGCCTGCTTGTGAAGTTCCTTAACTTTTTCATGCCCTAGCTCTAATAAATGGGTTCGGACCCAAAGTTCATAAACTGCGTCCCCTAAATAAGCTAGAGTTAAAGCATTCATTTCTTGCCAATTTCGCATACGTTACCTTTCAAACTACTTCTTTATTTGCCATCTCGCACCTTGTGGAGTATCTTCGATCAAAATACCTTTTTCTTTCATAACATCTCGAATAAAATCGGCCATTTCCCAATCTTTCTTCTGTCGAGATCGTGAACGAATCTGCAAAACGGCATCCATAATCTGGGCCATCATTTCCTCGTCTTCAACCTGAATATTGGCAGGATGAAGTAAATCGAAGCCGAGTACCTCTCCAAGCTCTATTAAGGTCTTTTGCGCCTGAACTAAGCCTTCTGAAGAGGTCGGATGTTCCTGTACATACCCATTCATGGTTTTAGCTAATTCAAACAGCGCAGCATAGGCTAAAGCTGAATTAAAATCATCATCCATCGCTTTTTCAAACGCTTCACGCGCATCACTAGCAGCTTTTAATAGTTCTGCTTGGCTTGGTTCGTTATTTAAAGAACCGACCCGCTCTATGGCTTCTTGGGCCAAACGGACACTCGTTTGCAACCGCTCCAGCCCTTTTTGGGCCATGACTAAATTTTGATCATTAAAATCCAAAGGACTGCGATAATGAGTCCCTAGTAAATAGAACCGAATGACCTCGCCCGGATAATTGACCAGTAATTCCCGGACTGTAAAAAAGTTTCCTAAGGACTTGGACATCTTTTCTTGATTAATGGTAAGAAAGGCATTATGCATCCAATAACGGGCAAAGGTTTGCCCTTTTAAGTACCCTTCGGTTTGAGCAATTTCATTTTCATGATGAGGGAAAGCTAGGTCCTCTCCTCCACCGTGTATATCAAAGCCTGCGCCCAGATACTTGAGTGACATGGCGGTACATTCGATGTGCCAACCGGGACGTCCCAAACCCCACGGACTTTCCCAAGCGGGTTCTCCTGATTTAGCCTTTTTCCAAAGTGCAAAATCCATCGGATAATGCTTACGTTCGTCAACTTCAACCCTTGCACCGGCCTTCATATCCTCGAGGGTTCTCCCTGACAGTTTCCCGTAGTTAGGAAACTGATCGACTGCAAAGTAAACATCCCCTTCAACTTCATACCCTAACCCGTTATCCATAAGTCCTTGAATAATCTCGATCATTTCCGGAATATGTTCTGTGGCCTTGGGGTGTACAGTAGCCGGCAGAAGGTTTAGAGCCAAGGCATCCTTGAAATATTCCTCAATATACTTTTGGCCCAAAGCCAGCGGTTCCATTCCTTCAACGTTCCCCCGCTGAATGATTTTATCATCCACATCCGTAAAGTTTTGAACGTATCGAACCTCATACCCTTTATACATCAAATAACGCCTAATCATGTCAAATACGACAAACATCCGCCCATTCCCAGCATGAAAATAATTATAGGTCGTCGGTCCGCAAACGTACATTGCAACCTTTTTGCTCTCCCGGGGCTGGAACTGCTCCTTTTGGCGAGTCATTGTGTTGTATAATTTCAAAGACATTGTATCGGCTCTCCTCCTTTAATAGTTGTTCTAAATATTCCACACGCTGCATTAAGCATTTAAGCATCTCATTCACTGGATCTGGCAGATCATCATGTCTTAAATCAGGGTCTTTAATCGGGACCCCATGGTGCAGGACAATCCGCCCCGGAACCCCCACCACTGTTGTATCACTTGGGACAGGTTTATTAACGACCGAACCAGCTCCGATTTTAACATTATCTCCAACTTTAAACGAACCTAATACTCTGGCCCCTGCTCCAATTACCACATTATTGCCAATGGTAGGATGCCGTTTACCCTTCTCTTTACCTGTTCCACCTAAGGTTACTCCCTGATATAAGGTGACGTTATCACCCACTTCCGACGTTTCGCCGATAACCACACCCGTACCATGGTCAATAAAGAGACCTTGTCCGATCTTGGCACCTGGATGGATTTCAATCCCTGTCAGAAAGCGGGAGAGTTGAGAGATCATGCGTGGCAAGAGTACTAGATTCCGCAGATATAGCCAATGCGCCATTCGGTGAAAAAGCACAGCATGAAACCCCGGATAACATAATATGACCTCCCAAATACTTTTAGCCGCAGGATCTCGCTCAAATATGACCCGAATATCGCGCTTCATCTGTTGAAACATCTTCGCCTCACCCTTTTCCTTCTGTTCATACCCATACAAAAAAGCGGAATCCTTCGTCCAGAGACGAAAGGTTCCGCGGTCCCACTCTGATTGAACGACCATGTCGTCGTTCCAACTTATTAACTTTAACGCAGTTATACGGATCGGAATACTGTCCCTTCTTCCAATCAACTCCGAGACGCACTTCCAAAAGTTCCTTGCCAATGGCTCTCACTACCCCATTCTCGCTTGGCGCAATTCCTTTTTGTACTCTTTCTCATCATCGCTTAAGATTTTTATTAAATTACAGAAAATTATTTGTACCTATTATAGGGTAGTCTTTAATCTCTGTCAATCAAGACCTATTGTTTAACCCAAATAACGTGCCATCGTAACTTCAACTCGTTTTAAAACATTTTCACGGCCCAACAAAGGGATAACATCATAAAGTTCCGGTCCGTGTATCTGTCCGGTCAAAGCCACCCTTACTGGCATAAAAACTAATTTACCACCAAGCTTTAACTCTTTTGTGATTTGTTTTAAGAGCGCCTTAACGTTAGCCCCAGAAAGTGATTCTAATTCCATGACTTTGTCCCTAAATAATGCTAGGACACTTGGGACCTGTTCGCCCTTAAGCACCTCTAAAGCCTCCCCTTCGGGACTAAGTGGCCTATCGCCATGGAAATAATGAACGAATTCCCCGGCTTCTGCCATATAAGATATTTTTTCAGAGATGGCACTAATAAAGTCGTTAAACCATTGTTGCTGTTCTTCAGACCGCTCTCCGAGCGGAGGAATACCCAATTCCTCAACATGAGGTAAAGCAAGCTCCGCCAAGCGTTCTGGGGCTGCCTTTTTAATATAATGTGCGTTAATATAGTTTAATTTGTTGCGATCAAAAACAGCCGGGCTTTTAGAAACACGATCTAGGGAAAACACGTCTGTCAGTTCATCGATCGTGTAAAATTCTTCTTCCCCAGAGGGAGCCCATCCAAGAAGGGCAATAAAATTAACAATTGCTTCCGGGAGATACCCTTTTTTCTGGTAATCTATAACGGCTGTATCCCCATCGCGCTTACTCATTTTTCCACCTTCTGTGTTAAGGATAAGAGAAATATGTGCAAACTCAGGCGCAGCTACCCCCAGTGCTTGATAAATAAGAACTTGGCGTGGTGTATTAGAGAGGTGTTCCTCACCACGAATAACATGAGTTATTTCCATGGAGATATCATCCACAACCACTGCAAAATTATAGGTTGGAATCCCGTCCGATTTTACAATCACGTAATCTCCAATTCCATTACTATCAAAAACAACATCCCCACGAACCTGATCGGAAATATGAATTGCTTGTCCTTCCGGCACACAGAATCGTACAACAGGCTTACGCCCTTGAAGCTCTAAGTCTGCCCGCTGTTCAGAGGTTAAATGACGACACTTGCCTAGATAGCGTGGAGTTTCCCCTTTAGCTGTCAAAGCCTGCCTCTCTTGTTCCAACTCTTCTTCGGTACAATAACAAAAGTAAGCATCACCATTAGCGATGAGTTTCTCAGTATACTCTTTGTATAGTGCTAGACGATCCGTTTGTCGGTAAGGGCCATGCACCCCACCCACCTCGATCCCCTCATCCCATTGGATATTTAGCCAACGCAGTGCTTCCAAAATATTATGTTCTGACTCTCTGCTGGAACGCTCTAAATCAGTGTCTTCACTCCGAACAATAAACGTCCCTTTATTCTTTCGAGCCCACAAATAATTAAATAAAGCTGATCTCGCCCCACCGATATGTAATGGACCTGTCGGACTAGGCGCAAAACGAACGCGAATTCCCATAACTTATCCTCCAACCCTTTCTAAGCTTACAATTGCCTGAGCTCCTATTCCTTCTTCTCTACCTACAAACCCCAATCGTTCGGTTGTCGTTGCTTTTACCGACACGCACGCTTCCTCTACTTTCATAACGCTTGATAAATTATAACGCATCTTTGAGATAAACGGAGCAAGTTTAGGGCGCTCTGCCATAATGACACTATCCATATTTCCTACGCGATAACCTCGTGCTTCAAGGAGTTTCATGACATGTTCCAATAATGTGAGACTTGAAATACCACGGTAGCGGGGATCACGATCCGGAAAATGACCTCCAATATCTCCCAAGGACAAAGCACCCAAAAGCGAATCCATGATTGCATGAATGAGAACATCCGCATCCGAATGTCCCAGCAAACCTCGTTCATGGGGAATTTCCACCCCACCAAGAATCAAGGGCCGTCCCTCTACCAGTGCATGTACATCATAACCGATACCTACTTTAATATCCAACACCCCCTTCGCGTAGTTCGAGGTTCGTAGTTCATTCCTTTATCTTTTGTCAGCCTCACTTTTCATGTCTCGTGACTGACGCATCGATAGTATTCGTTCGGCTAACCATAAATCCTCGGGCGTTGTAACCTTAATATTTTCCTGCATTCCCATTACGACCTGCACCGGACATCCCATCCATTCTATCAAAGAGGCATCATCAGTGCCATAGTAACCTGCAGATAATGCCTTATAATGTGCTGTTTCCAATATCCCCCGATCAAAAATTTGAGGGGTCTGCACGGCGCATAAACTATCACGTGGCAAGGTTTGGATCACCTTACCCGATAAATCAACTTGTTTTACGGTATCCTTAACGGAAATTCCCATAATCGCAGCTGTGAAGTCTTCCGTCTCTCTCAAAAAATTATCAAACGCCTGTAACGTCAAAAGGGGCCGAGCCCCATCGTGTACCACTATCCGTTGAATAGTGGTACTTAAAGCTTGAACCCCCGCGCGAACGGAATCTTGGCGATGTACACCACCTTGACATATGGTCGCAACTTTTCTAAATGCAAAGTGATGTACAAGCTCCTCGATAATGGGAATATCACCTTCTGCTCCAACAATGACAATTTGCGAAACATGATACGATTCTTCAAAAAGTCTAATCGTATGTGCTAAAATCGGCTGTCCCCTCAATTTTAGGAATTGCTTGTTGCATCCGGCCCCCATCCGTTTGCCCTGACCGGCTGCAGGGATGACGATCCCGATCTTAGCCAATCGCATTCACCTCATCCGTTGGACGAAGGCCCATCGGCTTTTTTTCTAAAGAGCTCTTAGGCTTGGCAAAAATCATCCGCCCGGCCGCCGTTTGAAGAACACTCGTCACTAAGACGACTACGCTCTGTCCCATATAACGTCGTCCCATATCCACCACAATCATGGTTCCGTCATCTAGATAGGCTACACCCTGACCAGGTTCTTTTCCTTCTTTCATGACCTGAACCTGCATTTCCTCACCCGGTAAAACAATGGGTTTAAGGGCATTAGCTAACTCATTAATATTTAGAACCTTAACTCCTTGAAGTTCAGCTACCTTGTTTAGATTATAGTCATTAGTTAATAAAGGAGATCCTAAGACCTGTCCTAAACGGACCAGTTTGCTATCAACTTCATTGATATCATCAAAGTCCTGCTCATGAATATGCACTTTGATGACGGTTTCCTTAGATATTTGATTGAGAATATCAAGTCCTCTACGTCCCCGATTTCGTTTGAGTAAATCCGAAGAATCCGCGATATGTCGAAGCTCCTCTAAGACAAAACTTGGAATAAGTAAGATTCCCTCAATGAAACCTGTCTTGACAATGTCCGCGATTCTACCATCTATTATCACACTGGTATCAAGAATCTTATAATTCACCAGTTCACGTGAGCGACCACTTTTTGCTTCTTTTTGTTTCTCTACTTTATCTGCCTTGTCCCCTCGGTCACGAAACTTTGGAATAAAGTTAAGAAAGCCTAGCACATCTTCTCTCCGCTTCATTCCGATCGTTAAACCCAGATAACCTAAGAAAAGGCTTAAAAGAACTGCTAATAATGGTCCGAAAAATGTAATAGTAACAAAAGAATTACTAAATAAACTTGCGATAATAAGTCCGATAATCCCTCCGATGGCTCCACTCATAAGGTCGTGTGTAGGGACTCTATTCAACCGTGAATCCATCCAACGCATTAATGCAATAAATGAACGGATACTAACTGGTGCTACCAAAAAGCCTAAGACTGCAAATAAAATTGTCATTACTGCGTAAGTCCATGCAGGAGATAAACTCCATCCAAGGGTTTTTAAAAAATCAAGTCGTAAGAGTACATAGTTAAGATAAAATCCAACCGCCCCTAATAACAGGGTGATGATCCCGCGAATTAAATTGCGAATCATCGTTTCACCTCCTTTTAACTTATTCTGACTAAAAGTCTTTCCAATTATACTTCGGACTTCATTATTTTTCAACCTGAGGGAATTTAATCCTTTTCCTTCAATCGATTTAGTCCCAAACTGAGTCCTTTGTGGTCCAAATCAAATCGTTGCTTGCCATTACGGCGATGGCTCCCTTCTTGCCATCTACCGTATCTAACAAGTTTGAAAGCCTTATACCAAAGCTGTTGAAAGCCATTGCCTGACTGCCGCTTCCTCAGACCCCTCAGTTAAAACGAGTTCACTAATTAAGATTTGACAGGCATTTTCATACATCTTTTTTTCTCCAGTAGAAAGACCCTTTTCATTATCCCTTTGGGCAAGACTACGAACGACATTAGCAACTTCAAAAATATCTCCGCTTTTGATCTTTTCCAAATTCGCACGATAGCGGCGGTTCCACGCTAGGGTTGCGGCTGTATCCTTGGTTTTGAGTACTTCCAACACATCTTTAACCATCGTAGGAGAAATTACTTGCCTCAAACCAAGGTTTTCCACATTATTTAAAGGAATGAATAATTTCATATTCCCCACTGGTAAATGCATGACATAGTATTGGCTTAGTTCACCTAGAACTTCCCGCTCTTCTATCGACTCAATAATCCCGGCACCATGCATCGGATATACTACTTTGTCACCAACCTTAAACATTCAGCCACCCCCTTATCTATCATTATAGCAAGGAACATTGCCCGGGTCAAAATTTTAAAATTATATCACACAGTCTTTAGGCTGTCAATTTACCTTTTTTAGCCATAATTCTGTTGAAAATTGACAACAGACCAGCCGTCTCGTTATAATAGAGATGGCAGAAAGGAGTGAGGATAGCACTCATGGAGCAACTCACTGACCAATTCCAAAACACTGTAAAATCTCTCTTGATCCGCCATCAAAGCATTTTAGATATCTTGTCAAAAGGGCAAGAAACTTCCGCGCGTGTTAACCGAGCCGTTGTCAAATCTGTGACAAGCTGTGGTTGTCATGCAGTTAATGCACGTAAGAAATCCCTACCCACTGATGCAAGCCTCGCTGATTTGAAGGAACTTTTGGACAGTCAGCTCGAAGGAAACGTTTGCGATAGTTGCCGTGACATTATAGAAGCGGAATTAGGCAAGCAACTCTTTTATATAGCTGCTCTATCTAATGCTTTGGACATCTCGCTGACAAATGTGTTTAACCAAGAAAACAAAAAACTTCAAACGTTAACTATTTTCAATTTGACGTAAGTCATTTAAGTAACGATGGTTTAAGAGTTAAGCTCCTGCAATGCAGGAGCTTTTATATTATTTCACATTTCTTGTACACTATGAATTGTGAAATTAGTTAAGTATGACGCTAATACCAAGTCATTAATGTTCCTTATACAGGTTTAAACATTTTATGACTAGCTCCACATAACGGACATCTCCATGTATCTGGCAACTCCTCAAATGGAACGCCCTTCGGTATTTTACTTTTTTTACAACCTTTTTCAGGATTATAGATATATCCACAATTTTGCATTTGACATTGCCACATTTTGTTATCATCACTCATTTCTAAACTCACCTCCTTATTTCATTTTATCATTAATTAGTAGGAATTCCAATTAGTCACCAATAATAATTTAGACCAAATAACGGAAAATATTAAATAAAGGTGGAACGATCCGTGGAATTTAAAACAATTAATTTTGATTCTTGGGACGAGGTCATTAATTGTCAGGAACTCTCGCTTCAAAATACTGACGAAACCCTCTTTAAACAAACCAATAGCCTTGGAGCCAAAAAGAGCATTACTAAACAATTGAATGACTCTACATATTTTGTGAGTATTAAAGACGATCATTTCCAAACAAAACTATTATTAAGTACTAATTCATTTATTCTCCACAAGCATAGTAAGCCGGTACTGCAGATAGACAGCTGGAATACTGCAAAGCTGATACAAACTCCGCACGATGTATTGTGTCATCTTGGCTTTGAGGTGGTCGATAAAATCCAGCATCAGCTAGAAACCCTAGAATTAACCATGGATTTAATAGAAGAACAAATCCTAGAAAACCCGCAGAAGTCCCAACAAATAAAAATTATGAAATTACATAGAAATGCTATCCGATTTAAGAAGCAAATTAATAGTCATTTGTCCGTATTTGTTCGGATGAAACAGGATAACCCGCTGTGGAATGAACTAGTACTAAACGTGCAGAGCGAATTGGATAATGCGAGACAACTTGTGGAACTCATGGAAAGCCTAAGGGAAGCCTATCAAGCCTCCGTAGATAATAAAGCAAACGATATTATGAAATTCCTTACTATTTTAGCTACGATATTATTACCAATCAACCTTTTAACAAGTTTTTTTGGAATGAATTTTACCGAGATGCCGTTGATCCATTATCAATATGGAGTGTATGTCCTTTATGGCTTAATCGTTATCTTAATATCTTCGATAATTATAACCTTTAAGAGAAATAATTGGCTATAGGGAATAGCACTTGCTTAACTCAAACAAGTGCTATTCTTCAGAGGTTATGCAAGTAATGCTGCACCCAAAGCAGCGGTCAATTCGGGTTCCGGTGGGATCATAACGTTCCCCTTTAATTCCCGTTCAAGGAAGCGAACCAAGAGGGTATAATGAGCGCCCCCTCCCGTGAAAATCAAACATTCCGGATGTCCGACAGACTCGACAAAATTAGCGAGACGTTTGGCCGTACTTTTGAAAAGACCCGCAATCACTTCTGGTTTTGGAGTCCCCTTAGCAAGCATAGTAATGACTTCAGATTCAGCAAACACCGTGCACATTGAATTGATGGGCATTGGCTTTGCTTCTGCAGCTAAATTCAGTTCCTCAGTCGTTAGATCTAATCCCTTGAGGATAATATCTAAAAAACGCCCGGTTCCGGCAGCACACTTGTCATTCATGATAAACTGAACAACTTTTCCCTCGGCGTTCTTCCGGATAACCTTAGCGTCCTGCCCCCCTAAGTCAAGAATATAGGCATTATCCGGGAAATAAGCATGGCATCCTCTACCCTGACAGGTGATTTCTGTAATCACGCGTCCT
>DAIEHY010000028.1 GCA_027353165.1 Desulfosporosinus sp. | reverse complement strand
TGCTTGCATTCTCACTGGCGGTCACCTTGTCTGTTAATTTTACTTTTCCTGAAGCCACGGCATCGGCTGCAATCAGTAAGGTCATTATTTTTGTGACACTTGCCGGTGGCAATTCTTTATGAGATTCTTTTTCATAGAAAATCTCTCCGGATGCCGCATCCATTAAAATTGCACTTGCAGCTTCTGTCTGAATCTCAACCCCGAGCGCCGGTTGCACGCTTGCAAAACCAATATTCCCCAAGACAAGCAGCATGGTTAAAACAATCGCGAAACATTTCCTCATCATAAACCCCCCTCAATATAGTGTGATTTTATTATTCCCAAAAAATAAAATTATATTGGACATATGAAATGATATTGCACGTTCACCATAGCTCCCGGAGCTAAATCGTAGATGACCAAGAAATAGCAAAAAACCTTAGGGTTGCTTATCATCAGAAGAGCAACCCTAAGGCTTTAACATTAAATATAATTATTTAAAGGGAAAGTGGGTTTCGCAAGCTTTACTTTGTTGCGACTTTTTGAACCAATCCGTTAGAGATGGAAGCATAGGTCTGTAAGATCTTGCGAATTGAATCGACTACTATGATCGCCGCCAGAATAATCATTAAACCAGCCAACACAGCGGGAAGGAGCTGATGTTTTGGAATGTAGTTATTCACAATCGTCAAATATCCGGCAGTTGAAGACGTGATCCCCATGAACAGCATCGGAATAAAAGTCGTCATCATATAACTTAGTTTCTTAGTATGGCGTAGAATCATGTTGGAGCCAATCGCCAAAGCCAACGTTGCCAGCAATTGGTTAGACACTCCAAAGATTGGCCAAATCGTTGTAATGTCTCCGCCGTAGAGAAGATATCCCCAGGTAAAAGATACCAAAGCACTTAACACAATAGACAATATGATTGACTTAGAATTCTTTAACGGTTTATATATTAAACCCAGAAAATCTTGAGCAATATAACGGGCGACGCGGGTCCCTGCATCAATCGTCGTTAATATAAAGAGCGCTTCAAACATAATGGCAAACTGATACCAGTAGGCCATTAACCATTTCATACCGGGAATACTTGAGAAGATGTGGGCCATTCCAACAGCTAAGCTTACTGCACCACCAGGACGTCCAGCAACATTTTCTCCCACCATTTGCGAAAGTATCGGTAAGTCTTTGACCTGCATCCCTAAGTTAGCAAAGACAGCCGGAGCGGTATTAATAGCAAAGTAATCTCCCGGAGCCAATACCGTAGCGGCAATAAGAGCCATCATCGCCACGAAGGCTTCCATGATCATTCCACCATACCCAACCAGCCTAATCTCCCCTTCGTCTTTCAACATTTTAGACGTTGTTCCAGAAGCAATCAGGGCATGAAACCCGGAAACTGCGCCACAGGCAATCGTAATAAAGAGGAATGGCCATAATTTCCCATTAATGATTGGGCCGCCGCCATGGATAAATTGAGTAACTGCTGGCATTTGAAGTTGTGGGTGCACAAAGACAATCCCCAGCGCTAACGCAGCTATAGTTCCAATTTTCATATAAGAGCTAAGGTAATCCCGAGGGGCCAAAAGCAACCAGACGGGAAGGGCGGCTGCAACAAAGCCATACACTGGAAGAATGATTTCGAGCGTTTTAATATCATAGAAGAATAAATAGGCAAGAGGAGAATTTTTGATAACTGGTCCCAGAACCACTGCTAAAAGGATCAAGACAACCCCGATGACCGATGCCTCCCCCAACTTACCAGGACGCAGTTTATGCATATAGATGCCCACAAAAACGGCGATGGGGATCGTCATGGAAATTGTAAAAACACCCCAAGCATTTTTATACAAGGCATTGACGATAACCATAGCCAATCCAGCCATCGTAATGGTAATAATGAAGAGAATGGCAATCCCGGTAATAAAACCCGTGATCGGCCCGATTTCTTCCTTAGCTATTTCAGAAAGGCTTTTACCATCATGACGAATAGAGGCAAAGAGTACGACCGCATCATGGACCGCGCCTCCCAATACGGCTCCGATCAGTATCCAAAGTGTACCCGGCAAATAACCAAACTGAGCAGCCAATACTGGTCCAACCAAGGGACCCGCCCCGGCAATCGCAGCGAAGTGATGTCCAAAGACAACCCACTTGTTCGTCGGAACATAATCTTGCCCGTCCTCTAGGCGCACCGCCGGAGTAGTGACAGTTGAATCTAGGGCAAGTACTTTGGCAGAGATAAAGGCCCCATAGAAACGGTACGCTAACATAAGAATTAGTGCTGCAGCAATAATGAGAGTTAAGGCATTCATTGTTTTTTACTCCTTTCACAATAAACTAAAACGTTATGTGCACAGTATACAATCGAATGGAATCGTTGCGTAAAATCGAACAAAAAACACAAGATTTGAGGTCTAATACACCCAAAATCCTGTGTAACTCTACGTCGTATTTATCTAGAGGCTGGTTGTTCGATTAGACTATAACCCCATTCGCTCACGAAAGACTTTAACATACGTTCTGCTAACCGGAATCTCACTATGATCGTTCATGATCAAATTATATGTATTGTTAAACCAAGGAATAATGGAATGAATTTGATCCAGATGAGCTAAGTAACTTTTGTGAACACGCAAGAAGGACGACTTCAATATACTTTCTAATTCAGTCAAGGTGTAATTCGTTAGATAACTCCGTTCTCGTGTAACGACACGTACGGAACGCTCCTCAATGGTGGCATACAAAATCTCGCCAAAAGGGATGAGCAATATTTTCCCATTCTCTTCGATTTTTAACTTACTTTCTCGTCCCTCTACAGCGTGTAACGAGGTATAAATTTGATCTAATTTAGCCATAAATTCCCGAGTTTGACCCTGCTCGGTCATGGTTTGAATCCCTTCTGAAGTTCTCCCCTCTAGACGTTTCTTAATACGCTCTACGGTTTCCCATAAACGCTCCTCATGAAAAGGTTTCAAGAGATAATCCACTGCGTTAACGTCAAACGCTTCTATGGCATATTGGTCATAGGCTGTGGCAAAAACAATTGCTGGTGAGAACCCTAGCAGAGATAATTCCCTAGCGATATCCAACCCCGAAGTATCTGGCATCTGAATATCCAGAAAAATGGCATCTGGCTTATACTCTTGGAATTTTCGAATCGTTTCCTCTCCAGTTCCAGCTTCAACAACGATTTCCACACCGGGAATTTCACGCAATAAATAACACAGTTCGTCTCGTGCAGGACGTTCATCATCCACCACCATTACCCGCATGCAATCTTCTCCTTTATTCCAGCATTTCAAAACGTTCTACTGCCGTAACAGGGGGAATCCTTAAAGTAACCTCAGTTCCCTTCCCTTCCCAGCTTACAATGTCAAAATCAGCTCTTTTTCCATATAGAATCTGAAGACGCTGTGCAACATTTTGGAGACCAATGCCCAGTCCCGAAGTCGATACTTCAACACCGGCATGGATACGGGTCAATTTTTCAGCAGGAATCCCCACCCCATTATCCCAAATCCGCACCACTAGGATTTCTTCTTCGACAAGTGCAGAAATCAGGATCTCTGCAGGTGTGCTCATGGGATAAATCCCATGCTTGATGGCATTTTCGACGAGGGGCTGCAACGTAAGTCCTGGTAATCTCCAGTTTAATGCCTCATCCGTAATCTCCTCACGCACGCAAAGGCGTTCGGAAAAGCGAGCCTGTTCAATCGCCAAATAGGCACGGATATGTTCGCACTCCTCACGAAGCGTAACAATTTTTTCCCCACTTTTAAGATTCTTGCGAAAGAAATCTCCCAGTTGCAAAATAAGATGGCGCGCCTTTTCTGGATCAGTACGGCAAAACGAGACTACGGTATTTAAAGCATTAAACAAAAAATGGGGATTAACTTGGGCCTGAAGCGCTTTAAGTTCTGCCCGCCTCACTAAACTTGCACGTGTTTCCAGAGTGGCTAATTCCAATTGCGTGGAAAAAAGCATGCCTAAACCAGCACCAAATTCCCAATCCACTGGGCTTATCCCCCGTGCCCGTTCCCGATAAATTTTTAGTGTCCCGACAATCGATTGTTGAAAATGGAGCGGAACAACTAATGCGGAAAAGAGCGGACAATCTGGTTCAGCGCAGCCAATTTCTACGCGAGTCGCGGCAAGCTTCAATTCACCTGAATCCAGGGCCTGATGGGTGGCCAGCGTCTGGATGGCATGTCCTGCTTCATGGTGATCGGAACCTTTTCCAACATGGGCTAGGATTTGATCTCGATCCGTTAAGGCCACGGCAGCCACATCGGTCTGTTCATAAATAATTCGTGCTACACTGCGTGCCGTTTCTTTAGTTAATCCTATACGTAAGATTGGTAAGGTTAAATTAGCAATATATAGTGCCTTTTGCGCTTGAACCGCGCCAATTCGATCTTCTTCTTCCAATGATCCATTAATAACGGTCACAAAAATAGAAATTCCTATGCCATTCATAATAATCATAGGCAGCCCGATGTCTTTGACCAAATCCCAAGCCGCAGTATAGGGCCGAGCGATCAACAGAATAATAAGCATTTGGACGACTTCAATACCCATACCGATAGACAATGACCGTTTTCCGGTTAGGTTTCCAGAAAATTTCCGCCCCAAGTATCCGGCAATAGCTCCCTCGACGATCGTTGCAATACCACAGGCAATCCCAGTAAATCCACCCAAAAGAGCGCGATGCCCCCCAGCCAGTAGCCCTGCAGCAATCCCAACGAGAGGCCCACCGAGAAGCCCTCCAACTGCAACTCCAATAACCCGTGAATTTGCCAATGCACCTTTGATTTCTACCCCTGTATAAGTTCCTGCTATCCCAAGGCACCCAAAAAACAAAACCAGAGAAACCTTTTCCTGCGTATTCGCCTTGCCTCGCAACATACGCCTAAATAACTTGGTTCGAGTCATCAGATACGCTAACGTAACAATCAGACTTATATTGATCGCTAGGTCTTTGAATAATACCCAGAACATTCTATATCCCCTTACCTTTTGTCACTCTCATTAAGATGATATCCAAATTTCTAAATCTTAAAGAAGATTTTAAATGAAAAAGGGCCCTAATACCTGCCAAAACGCTTCGCTGGCACCTTAACATCTCTTAGACCGTGCCAATAACAAGGACTAAAATAACGCAAGCTTATTTTAGACGGATAAGCTTTATGCCGTAACACACACCCGCGAATTACTTCAATTCCTGAGTTTTCACATTCTTGTTGAAGTTCCGGTGTCCACGTCTGTTCTTGGAACCAAATTTTGCTAACCCCTGCGGATACTGCGTCATTGACCAGCGAATCAAGTCTCTCCGGAAGTAGGCAGGGCACAACGACCGTCACCTTCCCAGTTAGTGATGCTAAATTTGGATAAACCTTACTCCCGTCTATGCGTTTGATTTCCTCTGCCACAGGATAAACCACACAGCCCAACTCTTTCAATGCCCTCCAAACCTTCCAAGCGTGTTTATGCTTTTTGAATTTTTCTACATCCCCAAGCGCGGCATACGTATCTTGAGTTGTCAACCCTTCAGCTAAAGGGTAATACTTCTTTTCCCTCACCATCATGAAATCCCCCTCCCCAGTTGCACTCATATTATGCATACGTGAAGAAGGGGATTTTATGAATAATGCGCTGTTTATTGAATTACTTCTTCGATTAACGGAGGCAACTCAGGGGCTTCGTTCCCAACTGAAACTAAGCGATTAGCAAGCATAAGTCCATCTGCCAACGTGTCCTTAGAGCTACCATACAGTTGCAAGATGGGTTTTCCAGCTTCAACCCACTCTCCAGCTTTTTTAGTAAGGACAACCCCAGTTCCTAAATCTATTGAACTTTCTTTAGTAGCTCGCCCTGCCCCAAGGGTCATAGCCAAGATCCCAATTTTGTGAGCATCAAATTCTTGTACAAATCCAGAATCATGGGCAAGAATCGGTAGATTCCATGGTGCAATTTTTAGATGACGACCTGCTACCGCTTGAGCATCTCCCCCCTGTTCGGATAGAAAGGACAAGAATTTATTCCACGCAGCTCCACTAGTTAAGCTAGCACGTAACTTTTCCTTACCTTTCTCGACATCCGAAACGACCTGTCCGGCCACGAGCATCCAGGCCCCCAGTTCAAGACTTACCTCCATTAAATCGATAGGCCCATTCCCTTGAAGGGCGTCAGCCACTTCAAGGATCTCAAGGCTATTCCCCACGGCTCGCCCTAAGGGTTGATTCATATTACTTAACACCGCAATCGTCTGACGTCCAAGTTCTTTTCCTATACCCACCATGGTCTTAGCGAGCACCCGTGCCTCCTCGAGAGTTTTCATAAAGGCACCTGAACCATACTTTACGTCGAGGACGATCCCTTGGGCTCCAGCAGCAATTTTCTTGCTCATGACTGAAGAGGCAATCAAAGGAACGGAGCTTACGGTCGCCGTGACATCACGAAGAGCATAAAGCTTTTTATCGGCTGGGACAAGATTCCCCGTTTGAGCGATAATGGATAACCCGATTTTTTTTACTTGTGCTAAAAATTCCTCTTGATTAAGCTCAACCCGAAATCCCGGTACTGCACTTAGTTTATCAATAGTTCCTCCTGTATGCCCTAGCCCTCTGCCCGACATTTTCGCCACTGGCACTCCGCAAGCCGCAACCATGGGCCCAAGAAGGAGGGTAGTTTTGTCTCCTACCCCTCCAGTACTGTGTTTATCAACAAATCGTCCTCCGAGCGTCGATAGATCCAGTTGATCTCCACTTTGGGCCATCGCCAAAGTTAGGTCAGCAGTTTCATCAAGCGACATCCCCCGGAAATATACTGCCATAGCCCAGGCTGACATTTGGTATTCAGGGATAACCCCTTGGACATAGTTCCCAATAATGAAGCCGATTTCCTCCTTGGAAAGGATTTCTCCCTCCCGTTTCTTTTCGATCAGATCCACCATACGCATTAGAATCACTCTCTCTATATCACAATTCTCAGTTCCCAGGTCTTTCCTACAGCTCCTGAACGAGCCCTCGAACAAAGCTCACAAACTGCTTAGTAACCCGATCTGCAGTTTCCATTACTTCTGCGTGATTGAGTTTCTGGGGTAAGATTCCAGCAGCCATATTGGTCACACAGGAGATCCCTAAAACTCGCATTCCCCCGTGATTGGCTACCAGTACTTCTGGCACGGTGCTCATGCCAACCATATCAGCGCCAATCGTTCGTAAGAAACGAATTTCGGCAGGAGTTTCATAGTTCGGACCACTCATAGCCGCATAAACTCCTTCCTGAGGGCGTATTCCATAGTTTGGCATGATGTCTAACCCCTTTTGACGCCATTCCTGATCATACCCTTCACTGAGATCCGGAAAACGAGGTCCAAAACTTGATAAGTTTGCCCCACGTAATGGATTATCCCCCATCATATTGATATGATCCTTGATAAGAATAAGGTCACCTGGACGAAATTCGGGATTGATTCCCCCTGCGGCATTTGTAACAAGTAAACCCTTGATTCCTAGTCCTTGCATAACTCGAATCGGGAAGGTCACCTCATGCATCTCGTACCCTTCATAATAATGAAAACGCCCTTGCATAACGACAATTGGTCGACCATCCACTTTGCCGAAAACCCATTGCCCAGCATGCCCTTCCACTGTCGAAATTGGAAAATGAGGAATTTCTTGATAAGGAATGGCAATTTTCTCTTCGATCAAGTCGGCAAAAGAACCTAATCCTGAACCCAAAATTATTCCAAGTTCAGGAGATAACCCCACTCGTTCCCTAAGGTAATGTTGTGCTTCTTCTAATTTGGCTTTCTGATCTAGTTCCGAAATCATAAACTTATACCCCCTCAATTTCTGCGTAAAAACTTTTTCCATTAACGATCTGCTCAGTCCCTAAATATTCTGCGACAGTCGCCCCTAGATCCGAAAAGGAAGATCTCACTCCAAGGCTTGCGCCGTGAAGCAGATTTAGCCCATAAACTAGTAAAGGCACATATTCCCGAGTATGATCCGTACCTAAAATAGTCGGGTCACACCCATGATCCGCTGTTATGATGAGCATATCCTCCGGTCTCAGAGCAGCGTAGAGCTCTGGTAGACGTGCATCAAACTCCTCTAAGGCCCTCGCATACCCTTCGGCATCGTTGCGGTGACCATACAACATATCGAAGTCGACTAAGTTGCTCATGATCAATCCCTTTTCTACCTTTTTCATATAAGCTAAGGTTTTATCCACGCTTTCCATATTCCCCTTTGAGGTCACAAAGTCGGTTACACCCCGTCCTGCATAAATATCCTTGATTTTTCCAACCGCACAGACCTCAAGTCCTCGTTCTTGAACAGATTCCAATAGAATTTTATGTGGGGGCAGCATCGCAAAATCATGTCTGTTTGGAGTACGATAATACGTCCCGACCGTGCCGAGAAATGGCCTTGCAATCACTCGTCCAACTTGCATCTCATCGGTTAGCATGTCGCGCGCAATCTGACAGATACGCATAAGTTCCGAAAGTGGGAGTATCTCTTCATGGGCTGCCACTTGAAAAACTGAATCTGCAGAAGTATATACGATTGGCTTTCCCGTCTTAACATGCTCTTCCCCAAGGCGCTGAATGATCTCCGTTCCAGAGGCAACTTCGTTGCCCAAGACCTCCCTCCCGATGGCTGACTCGTAGCGTTGAATAAAGTCTTTAGGAAAGCCATCAGGAAAGGTTGGAAGTGCCCTCTCCAAAATGACCCCAGCCATTTCCCAATGTCCAGTCGTAGTATCCTTCCCAACAGACTTCTCTGCCATTTTCCCATAACAACCTTCTGGCTGGTGGATAGCCGGAACACCCATGATTTGCTCAATATTACCCAGTCCGAGTTTTTGAAGATGCGGAAGATGAAGGCCCCCCCGAAAATCTGCGATGTTTCCTAAAGTATAGCTCCCAAGATCTCCATAATCGCCGGCATCAGGCATTTCCCCGATGCCTACACTATCTAAGACAATAATTATGGCTCTCCGTGACATGTTCTTGATTCACTTCCTTGTTCATTAATCCGCCCTTGGATGCGCTTTTCTATAGACATCCAATAAACGATTGCGGGTTAGATGCGTGTAAATTTGAGTCGTAGCAATATCGGCATGCCCGAGCAATTCTTGCACAGAACGCAAGTCAGCTCCGTTATCAAGCAGGTGGGTTGCAAAACTGTGTCTAAACACATGAGGAGAAATTGTTTGTTGCAAATTATGAGCTTGTGCCCACTTTTTCAAGATGAACACGACTCCTTGACGCGTAAGAGGTTGACCATGGACATTCAAAAAAAGGATATCGGTTTTTTGCTTACCACATAAACGCTCTCTTGGACCGTTTAAATAACACATCACGTCTCGGATCGCAGGTTCTCCTAACGGTACAATCCGTTCCTTGCTTCCTTTGCCAATGCAACGAACATATCCGACGTCCAACGATACATCCGTCAAACGCAATCCGATCAGTTCAGAAACACGAAGACCACTACTATAAAGAACCTCTAACATTGCTAGATTGCGTAGATTAAGGTCTGTTTTATCATCTACTCTTAACAGGTTGTCCATTGTCACTTCTGATAACACCTTCGGAAGTGGCTGATTTAGTTTTGGAGTCACAATATAAGTACTTGGATTATCGTTTCGATGACCTTCCTCTTGTAAAAAGGCAAAGAATCCTCTCAGCGTAGCATTACAGCGGGCAATAGTACGAGGTGCCTTGCCATTCTCTTTACATTTGAGCTGAAATAAAAACAGATCATTGCCTTCACAGAGCGTGATATTCGTTCCCCTCTGTCTTAAAAAGCTTAAGAGTAGGCGTAAATCTCGCTTATAGGCCTGCCTCGTGTTCTCTGAAAGTCCCCGTTCAACATGCAAGAAGGTCAGATACTGTTCAATGAGTTGTTCCTCGAAGACCACCCTTATTTCCCCCTTTGGCCAGCGGTCGCCTTAAGTTACCCCTATACTTGTTCTACACAGCATGAGAATTTTCCTTGTACCAGACTGAAGTCAAAGTATAAACTTTACTGAACCGTCTTTTCGACTATAATAGACATCTCCTCTAAGGGGTACATCCACTCGCATTGGGTGACCAACGGGTTTTTGGTCATTATGTAAAAACGTAGACATCCAATTATTACAGATCATAACTAACCTGGGAAGCAGCACCGCAAGTATAATAAGGAGGATTAAAACCCTTCCAAGATAAAGAAATACATCACTCCAGCGTTTGGTTGATGGCATTATACACTCCCCCCTATCCTTTAAACCTATGCACCTCCAGTTTGTACTTATCCTAGAAATAAGAAAGGACCAAAAAAACGAGTGGAACCCAAACGACGGATTCCACTCGACATTATTTTAGAATAGGCTTTCAGGGTTCTAAAGCAACGCTTCCTCTAACGGAGTATACATAATGTTCAACCCTTCAGCGACTGCTTTATAGGCTAATTTGCCATTGACAACATTAACCCCTTTACGAAGAGAACGATTTTCCTGAATTGCTTTGAAATAACCTTTATTGGCGATCTCAAGAGCATAACCCAACGTCACATTGGTCAAAGCAAACGTTGACGTTCGGGCAACTGCTCCAGGGATATTGGCCACTGCATAATGCACTACTCCGTATTTTACGTAGGTTGGGTCACTGTGAGTGGTAACACGGTCAATCGTAGCAATACTACCACCTTGGTCAATTGCAACATCGACGATCACGCTTCCAGGGGACATTGCTTTTACCATGTCCTCCGTTACTAAATGCGGTGCACGGGCTCCAGGAATTAGCACTGCCCCCACCAGCAAATCTGCCTTTGCAACACTATTGGCAATATTAAAGGGATTGGACATTAAGGTTCTAACTCGACCATTAAAGGCTTCATCAATTTCTCTTAACCTTTGAGCGCTTTTTTCAACAATCGTAACTCCAGCGCCTAAACCAATTGCCATTCTAGCTGCATTTGTCCCGACAATTCCGCCTCCAATAATGGTGACGTTAGCAGGAGTAACGCCGGGGACTCCACCCAGTAAAACACCTTTTCCACCGAAGGGCTTTTCGAGTAACTGAGCTCCGATTTGAATCGCCATTCGACCAGCTACTTCGCTCATTGGAATCAGTAAAGGCAGAGAACCGTTATCGAGTTGGATCGTTTCGTAGGCTATCGCGACTACTTCCTTTTTCATAAGAGCTTTCGTTAATTCTGGTTCTTTGGCAAGATGTAAATAGGTAAACAAAATTTGTCCTGGTTTAAAGTATTCGTATTCAGAAGCAATAGGTTCTTTAACCTTTATAATCATGTCGGCATTCCAAACATCTACTGCAGAATCAACGATCTGAGCACCTGCATCAACATACTGTTGATCTGTGATGCCACTGCCTTCACCAGCAGACTTTTCCACAACCACATGATGCCCTGTCAAAGCAAAAGCATGGACACCTGCAGGAGTAATAGCCACACGACTCTCATTGTTTTTAAGCTCTTTTGGTACGCCAATCAGCATTAGTTTACCCTCCATCTCAATCATTAGGCCTTGTGTATTATTATAATTAACTATTGTGCCCTTAGCAAGCAGTTTATACTGTTGCTTGTCTTCAATATAACCCAAAATCAAGTCTTACAATCTCAATAAACGAAGGCCGAGGATCGAAAAGTAGCCTTGTGCAACGCCTACCGCAACCGCTCCAATCGAAACAAAGGCTGCTGCAGCCGTATAGTAAAGAAATTCTCTGCGCAAAGATTCGCCTCTAGCTTTCCCTCGGAGTAACAGAAATGAGAAGATAGTTGCTAATCCTGCCCCAAGGAGCAACAATGGAATAGCAAAAATTGTGGGGACAAGTACAGTCGTAAGAATCAAAGCAATTCCAAGGGTTCCTTTTACGCCAATGATAAAACTCACAGCAAAGCCAAGAATAAATCCCCTTGTAAAAACAATCAGATAGATTAATGGTGCGCCGATGATCGTAAGCCCTAAAATCCAAATTCCAGCCATCATAATAAACATGTCCCTGGCGAGTTGCCCCAGGAATGTAGGTTCAAACGTTGTAGGTTGGCTTTTTAACAGCATGTCCAAAAACTTACCAAGCTGAGAGGTTTCGGACACTCCCAAAGCACCGACTCCTACCGTCCCAAACACCACACCTGCAAGATAAACGCTTGAAAGTGTGAGATAAATTACCCAATATTGACGAATGTGTTCACCGAGTTGTTTCCACATCCCCGCATCCCCTCCCATACCTTTCTATGGGAAGTTTATTCCATTCAAAGAGAAAGTATGTCCACAACTCTTCCGAAAATACCTCCGCCGCCTGCCTCGATGATTAAATCACCCTGACGTGCTTTTATAATCCCTCGAGCGACTTTTTCCCCTGCCACCTTCGCTAAATCTATCTCATCAACATAGTGAGGAATTGCCATTTCAGTCCCAAAAGCCTTTAATAGTCGTGTAAACATTTTCGGCCCTATTCCCGGAAGCTGTTTAAGTGGAACCTGATGGACATAGGTTGAAACATTCTGTTTACCCATTGGCCGATCAGAAATGCTAAGCAAGCGGTCCGTTTTAGCCCCAGTAATTTTCACGTATTTCCCGTCTAGACTTTGCCCAATGTGAATATGTAAATCTGCGAAGATCATTTAATGAGCCCCTGTACAAGTAGGATCCCAAGGATGGTTTTAGCATCCTTAAACTTACTCTCTTGTGCCATTAGGACAGCCTGATCCCAAGCCACCCTTTCAACTTCTAAGAATTCATCGTCATCTGGCGCCAGCGGATCCCAGATTAAATCCTGGGCTAAAAAAAGATGCATAACTTCGTCTGTGAAGCCGGGGGTGGTATAAACAGAACCTATAGGTTCCAGAGTCCCACGATATCCTGTTTCTTCACGCAGTTCTCGTTCGGCACAATCCTTTGGCAGTTCTTGAGAATCGAGTTTACCTGCCGGAATTTCAAGGGTTTCTTGGCCAATTGCATAACGATATTGACGAACCATGAGAAGGTGGTCATTCTGCAAGGCGACAATTCCTACCGCTCCAGGGTGTCTAACAACTTCACGAGATGTCTCTAAACCATTAGGTAAACGAACTATATCCCGTTCTAGTCGAATCATACGGCCTTCAAAAACAACTTGGCCTGTGATTCGTTCTTCCCGTCGATTATCCTCTTCCATTCGGTTACCTCTTTCCTTAACCTACTAATTATTATCTTACCCTATACTCTGACTAAGATTCAAGTTGATCGTGAAAGATTATATTCGCAAACCGATTTGCTAGACTTATGTTTACAATGGCGCAACAAGATTGAGGGATACAACAAAAATAACCACGACCTTATGATTATCCGGTCGTAGTTATTATAGTTAGTTTGAAAATTAAAACGAATTAGTTTTAGTTAGATTGATTCTTTTGCTAACATAACCCCTATCTCAAGTGCCTGACGATTAAGCGGGATAAGATTGTGTCTATATTCTGGCAGGACTTTCTTCAAAGCCCCAATGACAGATTCAAGAGTCACCGCTTGGGTCAACTCGATAAAGGCGCCGAGAATAATCATATTGGAAACACGAGTATTTCCTAATTTCTCCTGAGCGAGTTCTGCCGCCGGAATTTTTAGAACTTTAAGATCTTGACGCTGAGAGGGTATATCAATCATCGACGAGTTAATCAGTAAGCGCCCTCCCGGTTTGACATCCTGTTCGAACTTCTCGAGGGAGGGACGATTCAAGACTATTAAGGTGTCCGGTTCGGTAATGATTGGAGAACTTACCTCTTCATCCGATATCGTAACCGAACAGTTTGCAGTTCCTCCGCGCATTTCCGGGCCGTAGGAAGGGATCCAGCTTACATGTTTCTCTTCTTCAAGACCAGCATATGCAAGAAGTTGCCCCATAGACATAACCCCTTGTCCCCCAAAGCCAGCTAAGATAATTTCTTGAAGCATTAGACCTTCACCTCTCTTCAGGCATTTTTTTGACACCAAGCGGATAAACAGGAATCATATTATCCACTAACCATTTTAACGATTCTTTAGGGGTATATCCCCAGTTCGTTGGACAGGTTGATAAGATTTCCACGAACGTAAATCCGATACCGGCCATTTGTAATTCAAAAGCCTTCTTAATTGCTTGCTTGGCCTTGGAAACTTCTTGAGGGTTATGGACTGATACCCGGGCAATATATGCTGCCCCGTCTAACGTGGCGAGCATCTCTGACACTCGGATCGGATACCCTTGGGGAATAGCAGTTCGTCCCTCGGGGGAAGTCATACTAACTTGGTTTAAAAGCGTTGTAGGAGCCATTTGCCCACCGGTCATTCCATAGATGGTATTATTGACAAAAATTGTAGTGATTTTCTCACCGCGGGCTGCGACATGGACAATTTCTGCGGTACCAATGGCCGCCAGATCACCATCACCTTGGTAGGTAAAAACTATCTTTTGGGGATGAACTCGTTTGATTCCCGTGGCGACTGCCGGTGCCCTGCCATGAGCAGCTTGTTGCATATCAACATTAAAGTAATTATAGGCTAAGACTGAGCAGCCTACCGGAGACACTCCAATGGTTTCTTCTCTAACTCCCAGCTCGTCAATCACTTCGGCAACAAGACGATGAATAATGCCATGTGTACAACCTGGGCAATAATGAGTCTTGGACGAAGTTAGTGTCTCGGGTCGATCATAAACAGTTTTCATGCGTTTCCACCCCCTGATCGCCATTAACCAAGCGTTTGACTTCTTCAAGAACTGCACGAGTGGTAGGGACCATTCCCCCGACACGCCCATAGAGGTGAACCGGGACTTTAAACTCTAAGTTATAGCGAACATCTTCTACAAGTTGTCCCAGACTCATCTCGACCGTAAGGACATTATGGGCACACTTGCAGGCCTCTTGAAGGGCATTTTTGGGGAAGGGGAATAAGGAAATCGGTCGGAATAAACCTGCCTTGATTCCTTGCACTCTTGCTTGATCTACTACCGCCTTAGCAATCCTTGCCGAAGAACCGTAACCCACCAAAACCAGTTCCGCATCGTCCGTTTTATAGTTTTCCCAGAGCACTTCTTTAGCCATTCGGTCATATTTTTGTTGCAGGTGCAGGTTATGCTTTTCCAGTTCTAGTGGATCTAAAAACAAAGAGTTGATCAAATTGGGCTTCCGACCTTTGGCACCCGTTGTGGCCCATGGTTTCTCCATTTGAGAAGTTTTCTTTTCTTCTTTAAATTCAACTGCTTCCATCATCTGTCCGAGAATGCCATCCCCTAGAATCATGACAGGATTGCGGTATTCGTCAGCAAGGTCAAAGGCTTTCTCCATGAGATCAGCCATCTCCTGAACAGAAGCCGGGGCGAGTACAAGCAATTTATAATCCCCATGCCCCCCTCCTTTCACTGCCTGGAAATAGTCTGATTGAGCAGGCTGAATTCCACCAAGTCCCGGCCCTCCTCGTTGCATATTTACAATAACACAGGGGAGCTCCGCTGCTGCAATATAGGAAATACCTTCTTGTTTAAGGCTAATACCTGGGCCTGATGAAGATGTCATCACTCTTGCTCCAGCCCCCGCCGCCCCGTAGACCATATTAATGGCTGCAATTTCAGATTCAGCCTGTACAAATACTCCTCCGACTTCTGGAAGGTGTTTCGCGAGATATTGCGGAATTTCATTTTGAGGGGTAATCGGATACCCGAAAAAATAACGGCAACCAGCTCTAATTGCAGCTTCGCCCAAAGCTTCATTTCCTTTCATAAGCACCTTCGCCATTACTTATTCTCCTCCTTTCGAACCGTAATCACGACATCTGGACACATTCTGGCACAAAATCCGCAAGATATGCACTCTTCTTGGTTTATGACAATGGCAGGATAAAAACCCATTGTATTTAAGCGATTCGCCATGCTAATAATGTGTTTTGGGCAAGCCTCCACACAAAGTTCACATCCTTTACAACGGTCTTCATCGAACTCAACTTTTAGCATACAGAGCTCCTCCTTCTCTATGCTGAACTCTTTCAATGATTAGCCTAAATAATTCGAGCGAATTCGTCCAATCCTCTCAATGCGTTGTTCCGCCATCCGATCCGCTGCAATATAGGTAGGTATTTTAGACTCTTTGGCTATTTTAATGACTTTCGCAACATTATCATAAATCATTTCTACCTTTTTAAGGGCGCGCTCATAATTATACCCTTCTAACTCATCTGCTACATTGATAACACCGCCACTATTAATAACATAGTCAGGCGCATAAAGAATTCCTAACTCATGCAGTCTATCTCCATGCTGTTCTTCTTTCAGCACATTATTAGCTGCACCTGCGATCACCTGAAATTTAAATTGTGGAATTGTTTCATCATTCACCACTGCTCCCATGGCACAGGGCGCGAAGACATCCGCTTTGACACCAAAGATTTCTTCTGGACGAACGGCGATTGCTCCTAGTTCGTCAACCACTCGTTTTACTAGTTCATCATGAATATCCGTAACAATAAGTTTGGCACCCTCTCCATGCAAGTGTTTCGCCAAATAATAGCCGACATGCCCGAGCCCTTGAATGGCAATGGTTTTACCTTTCAAAGAATCGCTGCCGAAGGCTTCCATCGCGGCAGCTTTCATTCCCCGCCATACTCCACGCGCCGTCATCGGAGAAGGGTCTCCTGAAGCGCCATAGGAAGAAGATACTCCTGTCACAAAATCGGTCTCTAAATGCACCCAATCCATATCTTGGACAGAAGTGCCTACATCTTCCGCAGTGATGTAACGACCGTTGAGTGATTGAACATAACGGCCAAAGGCTCGGAATAGTTCTTCATTTTTT
>DAIEHY010000280.1 GCA_027353165.1 Desulfosporosinus sp. | reverse complement strand
AAGGCCTTGGAAAACTGTTGGATTTCCGCTGCCCGCTCTACATTCTGCTCTCTCTCCTTAAATTCCTCCATGCCAAGATGAACGTCTACACTGCGTCCTACTTCCTCTTGGTCAAACGATATAGCTTGCTGCAAATTCTTCTGCCTTCGATGATAATCGATCAACCGACGTTTCATCAAAACACGAGCATAGGCTAAAAATGGCACCCCTCTATCCACTACAAATAAATCGATAGCTTCATTAAAGGCGATCAAGGCCTCAGACAATTCTTCATCTCGGCCCCATTCCAAAGTATGGAAACATGCCTGGCTAGCCACATGACGAATAAACGTCTGAGATTCGGCTAAGAAATCCTCTCGGACTACCGCTTCTTCTTTCAACCGCTGCCATGTCGATTGTTCTTCCCAGTCTGGCATGCCTTCGTTCCTCCTACTCACTATTACGAAAGGGAATCATCTCTTTTAGGGGGTCTTTCGTCGAAATCCCTGCCAAAGTACCTTCCCAATAAACCGCG
>DAIEHY010000027.1 GCA_027353165.1 Desulfosporosinus sp. | reverse complement strand
CGATTGCGCTCAAGATGCCGATAATAATAATCACTGCTAACACTTCAATTAGCGTAAACCCCTTGTCTGACTTAATATAATTCATCTCACGACCTCCTTATATTCCTAGACCCTTCACGAACGATCTCCCAAGTATAGCGAAACTGTATCCTCAAACCATCGGCCCACATGATTAACTCCATGGCTCACATTATCTGACCTCTGACCTCTGACCTCTGATCTCTGCCCTCCGCTACTCAAGATGTGAACTCAAATCAAAGATAGGAATCATTACCCCACTAGCAACTAAACCGATTAACCCAGCTAAAGCGAGGATCAGCGTTGGCTCAATCATTCGTAGTAATTGCGTAAGCTGATCCTCGAGTTCCTGACGAAAAAGTTGATTAACATGGTTTAGCATTCGTTCCAATTGTCCGCTTTCCTCAGCCACTGCGATCATTTCTGCTCCCTCTTTGGGGAAAAGATGACTTGCCCTTAAAAGTGGAGCCATCCGTTTTCCCTGACGGACAGATAGCACGAGCTGATTCGTTAACTCCTGCATCATTGGGGTGCGTAGCGTTCCCGCCGTTAAGCGCAGAGCTTCCAGTAAAGGGATTCCAGCCGCTATTAAACTGCCTAACATCCGACTAAATTGAACCAAATCGCGAAGACGATAAACTTTTCCGATAATAGGTAACCGTTCCACTAAACGCTCTAGACGTAGTTTCCAATCATCTGGATTTGAAAATCTCAGAACTACCATAAAAATTGTCCCCAATCCCAACACACACCATAAAAGAACGGGAAGCTTATGACCACTGGCAAAAATCACTTTAGTCACCATTGGCAAATCTGTACTCCCCATATTCAAAAAAAGTTTTTCATACATAGGGAGCACCCAGACAGAAAGAACGTAAAGTACAACAACTACCCCACAAGATAAAAGTAGGGGATAGGCCAGAGCTGCTTTGATTTTTTTATATAATTCCTGTTCCTGTTCTAATTCGTCCGCCACTTCACTTAAAACTTTAGCTAATGTCCCTGTGTATTCTCCTGCTTTGATCATCGCTAGCACAAATGAATTTGGAGAAGGATTTATTACGGATAAGGCCTCCGATAAGTCGCTCCCTGATTCCACTCGTTGCTTGACACTTTTCCACAGTTCTTGTTCCATGGTTAGTTTTTTCACGTGGAAAGTGATAATCTCTAATGCTTGAAGCAATGGAATCCCTGCCTCTAAGAGAATCGCCAATCTGCGAGCGAAAAAGGTCCACTGGAAGGTGGCACCAAACGGAAACCTAATACTTTTCCATGTCCGTTTGGCTCGAACCCAGACTGGGAAATATCCTTCTTTCCTTAAGCGAGTCTGAACTTCAGTAATTCCTTCCTCTTCCCAGACGCCGCGCCTAAGAATCCCATTCAAATCAACCGCTTTCCATACAAAACGCAGCATCTTCATCTCCTCAAACTATCAGGGCTCTGTAGCTTCTCCTGAGCAACCACAAACGAAATAAGACCCTTTTGGACTAAATCGAGAATAGCTTTATCCATGGCCTGCATACCCAGTTTAGCATTGGTTTGAATAACTGTCTGCAGTTGATGAGTTTTGCCCTCACGAATCAGACTGCGAACCGCAGGGGTCGCCAGCATGACCTCGATCGCTGCCACACGCCCTTGTCGATCTGCCCGTGGAAATAGTTGTTGGGACATTATCCCTTGTAAAACCGCTGCCAACTGGACACGAATTTGTTGTTGTTGATGTGGGGGAAAAACATCGATGATCCGCTCCACTGTTTGGGTTGCATCATTCGTGTGAAGTGTGCTAAAAACCAAGTGTCCAGTCTCTGCGGCAGTAATCGCCGTTGCAATCGTCTCCTGATCTCTCATTTCCCCGACTAAAATAACATCAGGATCTTGCCGTAATACCGCGCGTAAGGCATTGGTAAACGACTGGGTATCATTGCCGACTTCCCGCTGATTGACTAAACTCAAATTATGATGATGTAAATATTCAATGGGGTCCTCAATGGTAACAATATGACAGGATCGCGTACGATTTATGTGGTCCACTAATGAAGCAAGGGTGGTTGATTTTCCACTTCCAGTTGGTCCAGTCACTAGTACCAACCCTTTTTGTAAGCGTGTTAGCTCGAGACTTATTGGCGGTAAGCCCAAACTTTCCGGGCTGGGAATGACAAAGGGGATCAAGCGAATAACCACTCCAATCGCTCCTCGCTGGCGAAAAGCATTAACCCGATATCGTCCGATTCCTGTCAAACTATAGGATAAGTCGAGTTCACCACACTCGGTAAACCGTTTGGCTTGCATGTCATTCATCAGAGAAAGGGCGAAGCTCTCTATGTCAGAAGGGGACAGTTTGTCCTCTTGAAGTTGAACCATAGAACCATCAATACGCAAGACAGGCGGACTATCTATAGTTAGATGGATATCCGACGACTTTTTTTCTCCGGCTAATATTAATAATTCTTTTAGTGTAAGCATTGTTTTCTACCCTCTTACCCTCAAATTCCAGAGGCTGCATGGAGTAATTCCTCCATGGTGGTTAATCCTTGGGTTACCTTTAACAGACCATCCTCAAAAACCGTAAGCATCCCCGAAACCAACGCTTGTTGCTCAATATCCCTAGAATTATGTTGAGTAAGTACAAGATCTTTTATTTCTTGATTATAAAGTAAAAATTCGTGAATCCCGATCCTACCTCGAAACCCCGTGTCAAAACATTCCTGACATCCTTTTGAGCGATAGAATAAGGTTATCGAGGCAGGTAAGCGAAGGGCCCGTTTTTCTGTTTCGGATAACCTATACTTTGTTTTACAATGTTCGCATAACCGCCGTACCAAGCGTTGGGACAAAACCCCACTGACAGCTGCCGCCAAAAGATAAGGTTCTATCCCCATATCGACAAGCCGCACCAACGCTTCTGCTGCCGTATTAGTATGGAGGGTTGATAATACCAAATGCCCCGTAAGAGCAGCCGTTATCGCGATTCTAGCTGTTTCTTCATCTCGGATTTCGCCAACCATGATCACATCTGGGTCTTGCCTTAAGATATGTCTTAATCCAACTGCAAAACTGAGTCCTGCCGGAAGATTGACTTGAACTTGGTTTACTCCAGAAAGTTGATATTCAACAGGGTCTTCAATGGAAATAATGTTCTGCTCTTCAGAATTCAATTCTCTGAGCAGAGCATAAAGAGTTGTGGTCTTACCACTTCCCGTTGGTCCTACTACCAAGATTAAGCCATTCGGACGTTTCAACAAGGATTTTATCCCTATTTCCACCTCTAAACGCATACCTAGGTCATTAAGAGAACGTTGAGTCATCTCTTGGTCCAAAATACGCACAACTATCTTTTCTCCATAAACAGTGGGCATAGTGGACATACGGAAGTCGACCTGCCGAACCCCCGCGCTGAACGCCATTCGTCCATCCTGCGGGATTCGCCGTTCTGCAACATCCATTTGGGCCATGACTTTTAAACAAGCAACAATACTCCGGGCGGCTTTAGAAGAGAGCACGTGTTTTCTGAGAAGTTTACTATCTATACGATAACGTACGACAAACTGATTTTTACGAGGTTCCCAATGAATATCACTGACTCCTTGTAAAACCGCTTCATGCAAAATAGAATAAACCAATTTGAGCGTAGGTGGATCATCAACTTGGGCATCGAACTCGGCAGAGCCAAGAAATTCGTTCCCCCAGATGCCTGGTTCTTCTAAAATATGATCCTCGTGATCGGTAAGTCGGGCGACGGACTGTTCCACCGTCAAGTATTTACGAATTGCTGCATGAATCTCTTCTGCCTGAGCGAAAACAGGTTCAACCTCTAATCCCGTAAACATTCGCACATCCCGAAGCGCCCGTTCGTGAGTGGGTTCTAACATAGCAACTCTTAAGATCCCTGAATGTCGTTCAAACGGAATGAGAGTATAGCGACGAGCCATTTCTTCGGGAATTTGCCCAGCAATTTCAGGGTCAATTATGACTCGGGTCAGCGAAACTTCCGGAATGCCCAAATATCTACGCACGGCTTCTGATAACCTTGCTTTGGGCAACACTCCCATTCGCACAAGGACATCCCCAATTGGTTCTCTGCCACCTAGCGCAAACTCCAATCCCATTGCCAAGCCTTTTTCGTCAATATAGCCATTAACAAGCAAAAACTGACTAAATTCAAGATGCTTTTCCATCGTTAGTAGTGCAGTTCCTGATAACTTATTAAAACCCAATTTCCAGGACCCAATTGCAATGTTTCCTCGATTTTCCGGATAGCTAAACCTGAACGCCCCTTAGAAATCACTTTATACCCTCCTTCAATTGACTCAATAACAATACTTACACGTCCAGTTTCCAGAGCAACGTTTCCCTGCCGAAGTTCTGGATTGACTAGCAGGTGAGCTTTTGCCCATTCAATTCCTCCCTCAGCAAGGTAAAGAGCCTGTCTACTTTGGGTTTCTCGTTTCACCATACGGTTCTCCGCATTAGCCTTTAGATAGACTTCAGTCCCAAACCCAGCCAAAGTGGTTAATAAAAGGAGGATAAGAAAAGTAACATACCCTGTAGATTTCTGGTTAGAACCATTTACGTGGGTGGTGCCAGGCAAGTTATTGTTGAGTTGAAACGTTGCCGGATCATACTCCGCCAAATAACCGCTTGTCCCTCCACACTTGCTTGCAAGAAGATCTCCCAAAGTCCTGGCTCCACCTCCACGCATTTCCAGCCTGTTACATAACTTGCTACAGGCTGAGATGCCCCTAAATGTCTCCAATAAAGATCCCGGATACCGTTGTGATCTAAGTCATCAACGAAATAGGAATCTAGAGACGGGGTGAGATTAATGTCATCCGGCAAGGGTAAAACTTTTAGCGTTTCGAGGTCTGGAACCCATTCTACCGTTTCAGCCATTCGGATCACATCTGAGACGGTTTTACCGGCCGTCATCACGAAATAGTGAGCTTCAAACTGATTTTTAAGAGAACGCCCACCCCGCCATTGCCCTATGAAAAAGCTCACGGATATTGTTAAGAAAATTCCGATAATTAATAAGGCAACTATAACTTCCATAAGTGTTAACCCACGTTCAGAATAACTGACATGTTTATTACAGCTATTCGACATCATAAAGACTCTCAAGTTTAAACTGAGAAGGGTTGCCGTTCTCTATCCAAAAGACTTCCACACTAACTTTCAAAAGCTGAGGAGTATCCTGCCAATCTGAACGAATGGCCCACCGGAATCTTCCTTCGTGTCCTTCCACTTTCCCTCCTGGTTTGCAATCCTGTCGAGCAAGATTATCTCTCCAATCATGGCTCGCCAATCGCTCCATAATTATCTGAGCAAGATTGGCACCCTCCATAAGGTTAGAGGCTTGTCGGGATTCGGCAACTGCGCCCTCTGTCAAACCAAAGAGAGTTGCAAACCCTAGAGAAAAAAGAAACAAAGCAAGTAAGACATCAAACAATACATACCCCCGAGAAGTATACGCTCGTTTCGTTATCATCCCCCCTTGTTATTTTCATGTTACTGCGCAAGCCATACTCGGATCATGATTGAATCTTTTCTAGAACGATAAATTTGTTCTTGCTTTGACCCGTCCCAATCCATCAAGTTGATAACTTATTGTGGAATCAAAAGGATCTTGTAGAACCTCTTTTAAGTAGGGACCACGCCATCCACTCACCCCAATTGGGGAGTAAACCAGATCCGCCACCCACAGAGGAAACTCTCCCACATCAATCTTGTAAAGCTGAGCAGCTCCTTCAATTTTGGTTACATTTGCGAGATCCACCTGAACTCTAACTCGATTCGCGGCTGAATCGAAATGAGGGGTAAAGGTGATTAATAGAACTCCCATTATGGAAAGAACAAGGAGAAGTTCCCACAATGTAAAACCACTTTGCGATTCTTTTTCTCTTTTCAAGGCCTCACTCCTTATTAACTTCTTATTGTCGACAATTCTTATGTTTGATCCGCAGTTACAATTCTCAACATTACCAGCTACATTGCATTTAATTCTTTTTGATTTCTCTACTCTTTTTTAAATTCCTTCCGACTCGACATATCTTTCTTATAAGTACTTTCTATTGCCATCGTCCCTTATTTATTCTCAAAATAACGCGCTAATCTCCACTTTAAAACAAGAAATCTGACAAAGATCCCATGATCTCTGTCAGATTTGAATTCTTTTTAAAGTCCTACGAATCAGATTATATAACCTGTTCCCAAGCGTTTAATATTTCCGGATCAGTACATTCCTTAGAAATCACCGCTTGTCCAATCCCTTTAGGCAAAATAAGAATTTTTCGTCCACCTTGGTTTTTCTTATCTGTTTGCATATGTTGCAATAAAATTTGAGAGTCTAGCCCTTTTCTAGCAATCTTGGTCGGCAAACCAAAGTTATTCAGTAATTGCTCAACTCGACTAACCTCCTCGGAGGTCATGAGTCCTTTGGTTTTTGCTAAATAGGAAGCTGCTACGAGCCCAATACTAACCCCTTGACCATGGGTCACTCCGCGATAATTCATTTCCGTCTCTAAGGCGTGCCCGAAACTATGCCCTAGATTCAACAAAGCACGTATCCCTTGCTCGCGTTCATCTTCAGACACTATCCCTATCTTAACCGACGAAGATCGTGTCACCATTTCGCTCCAAATCAAAGGATCTCGTTGCTTAATGCTTTGTTCTTGTCTTTCAAAAAACTCAAAGAGGTCCGGATTTGCACTCATCGCATGTTTAATGCTTTCTGCTAGCCCATTTTCAACTTCTGCCCAAGGTAAGCTTTCTAGGGTCTTAAAATCCGTCCAGACTGCCAACGGTGGATGAAAGGCACCCAGAATATTTTTTCCAGCCGGATGATTTACGGCTACTTTTCCACCGATACTACTGTCAACTTGTGCTAATAGCGTCGTAGGAACTTGGATAAAACGCAGCCCTCGCATGAAGACACTAGCAAAAAAACCTGCCAAATCCCCAATTACCCCTCCTCCAAGAGCAATGACGAGAGTCTTGCGGTCCGCACCACAACGCAGTGCCGCCGTTGTTAGCTGACTTAACCGTTCTAGCGATTTTTCGCTTTCTCCCGCAGGGACTGTCAATAAATTAACGCGATAATCAAGCAGACCTTTCTGAAGACGATCTGCGTAAAGCTCCGCAACTACCTGATGGGTAATAATCAGAATGTGCTCTACATCTTTAAGTTGAGCATGAAGGTACTCCCCTAGATCTTCGATAGGCACTCCTAAAAATACTGGGTAGGGTTTATCTGCGATAACTTCAATCTTGTGCAACTCCTCTAAATTCATTGTTAACGCTCCTTCCAAGCCGATCAAGAATCTCATTGACAACTTCATCAATATTTTTTTCGGATGTGTCTACCATAAAGTCAGCCTGAGCGTAGCATTGTTGGCGTTCAGACCATAATTTTTCTATCTCCTCTTTTGGGCCCTTGAGGAGTGGGCGGTCATTTTTATGACCTATTCGCCGAAGAATTGCTTCTAGCGAAGCATGGAGACCAATGACAGTCCCATTATTAGCCAGCGCCTCCCAATTGAGCGGGTTCAATACGGTTCCGCCTCCTGTTGCAATAACGATATGCTCTAGTTGACTGAGCCTCGCGACCACAATACTTTCTTCTGAACGAAAACGCTTCTCCCCATGACGACGAAAAATTTCGGTCACGGTCAGATTTGTAACTTCCCCAATTTCGCAATCAGTATCGACAAAATCCCATGCAAGCGCTTGGGCTAAGCGCTTACCAACCGTACTTTTGCCAGTTCCCATGAATCCAATGAGAACGATGTTTCGCATGGAGATCAATCCTCTCGCTGATTAATACAATCATTCGATGAACACAAATCACACCTATAGCATAAGCCCTAATAAGTCCAATCCATAGAATTAGTTTTAACCTACAACCTACGTAAGTGTTGCTTATAATCCTCCCATGTCGTTTTTAATTCTATAAAGCTATCTGCGGGGAATTTCTCAAGGACCGCTTCAGCGATTACCCAAGCCACCACATGTTCCAACACAACTAATGCGGCCGGTACGGCACAAACATCCGATCGTTCTACACTGGCCTTTATCGTTTCTTTGGTTTCCAAATGGACTGTATCTAAAGGGTGATACAGGGTCGGAATAGGTTTCATGACTGCTTGAAGGATAATAGGTTCCCCGTTGCTCATGCCTCCTTCAATCCCTCCCGCATGGTTAGAAGCTCTGGCAAAGCCCTGACCTGGGCGATAAGTGATTGGATCATGCACTAAAGAACCCACACGTTCTCCTGCTTCAAATCCAAGCCCAAAAGAAACCCCTTTCATCGCTTGAACTGAGAGAACCGCTTGAGCTAGTTTTCCATCTAACTTTCGGTCCCAGTGCACATGGGATCCTAACCCTGCTGGGATATTATACACTTGCACCTCTAATAGTCCTCCCAAGGATTCGCCCTGATCTCGAGCCGTGAGGAGTTGTTTATCCATCAATTTTTCAGCAAGTGGATCCCCTACCGACCACTCGGATTGTTTTACCTGCTGCCAATACTCTTCCTTATCTGAACGCTGCGCATGAACACCGCCCACCGCTAAAACTTGCCCTCTAATTTCCACTCCGAGGGCAGTCAAACCTTGCCTAACAATACTTCCTATCCCTACCCGCATGGCAGTCTCACGAGCACTTGCTCGTTCGAGGATATTTCGAACTTCTGTACGATATTTAAGGTAACCAGTTAAATCAGCATGTCCTGGCCGAGGGGTTAACACTTTTCGGCTATTTAAGTCAGCCGATTCCCCCCAGGCCATGATTTTCTCCCAGTTTTCCCAATCACGGTTAAGGATCTCCAAAGCGATTGGTGCGCCTGTACTTAATCCTCCTCGAACTCCGGAAATAATTTGTATCTCATCCTGTTCAATAGCCATTCGCCCACCACGTCCAGGTCCCATTTGGCGCTGCCTTAAGGCCATATCTATTATATCTTTAGATATCTCCATTCCAGCCGGAAGTCCTTCTATAATACCGACTAACTTTTGGCCATGTGATTCTCCAGCCGTTAAAAAGCGCATCTACTATCCCTTCTCTCTATCTTTAATCGTGTTCTCTAATCCGCATCCCTACCGGAGCTACAATAACACTTCTTCGCTTACCCGAAGGGGTTGTCAAGATAATCGTTGATCCTACACTTCGACCAGAAGCATTAAATTCTAAATCTTGTGGGCTTCCGAGAAATTGGATCCCATCCTTGAAATAGACGTCTTTAACCCTTGTACCTTGTTTAAAAATCTGATAATGATGGTCAGTCTGATGGTAAAACTTAACCGAATACCAGTTATTTTCCGCAAGTGCGGCCTGCCGCGCATCACGAATTTCTGCCAACAATTGTGTTGTCGCCAAGGCAAGTCGTTCATTTTCAAAATTTAAAGGAATCTTAATCAGGAGAACAAAACTCGCACCCGCAAACAGCATCAATACAAGGATCATTTCTAGAAGCGTAAATCCAAAATCTTCCCCTTGTCGATTTGGCATTTTCTTCATCCCTCTAACTCCAAACGTTACCCTTTGTCAAACATCCTCTGAAAGAGCTGACTTTTCAACGCTTGTCGCATCTCCTCGACAGGAGCCTGTCCATCGAGCCAGAACTCCCAAGCTAAAGCTCCTTGATATAAAAGCATTCCTAGTCCGTTGAGCGTGCGACAACCTAGTAGTTTAGCTTCTCTTAAAATGGCCGTTTCTCTTTGATTAACAATAATATCAACCACGAGCGCCCGATTAGAAATCCCATTAATAGAAAAGGGAAACAATTCATTGAGTAACCCTTGGGAGGTAGTCTGAACTAACAGGTCCACATCCTCCAGCCATTTTCCCGGAGCAAATTCACCTGATGTCGCAGTTCCTCCCCAGCGTTGAATCACTTGAACTAATTGCTCAGCTTTTTCTGGAGTCCGATTAATAATATGTAAAGACATTCCTTGCTCCGCTAGTGCTAGGGCAATTCCCTTTGCCGCTCCACCAGCACCAAGAAGGACTGCCTTTTTTCCTTGAAAACCGTTGATTTCCGTTTCCACAGACCGAACAAACCCCGCCCCGTCCGTGTTGTGACCAATTCTCTGCCCCTCGTGGATTTTCACAGTGTTTACAGCACCAGCGCGTCGAGCTTCTGGGGTTAATGTATCGAGAAGGGAAACGATGGGTTCCTTGTAGGGTATTGTAACATTCCAACCCGAAAACCCCAAAGCACACAGTCCCTTTACCGCCTCAGACAATTGATTGGGCTTTACTCGAAAACGATAGTACTCTGCTTTAACTCCTAAAGCTTTGTATCCCTCATTATGCATCCAAGGAGAAAGTGATTGCTGAATTGGATCACCAATCACTGCAAAATGTTTTTCTAGTTCATCCATATTTTTTTCCATTTTTATTCCCCCGTCCTTGTTGACATCAAGGATATCATGAATATTCTGCTGATACCAACTCTAAGTTTCGTGAAGCTAATAATAGTGCACAAGCCAAGGAATTCAAAATGTATAAAGAAAACTTGACTGGCGCCAAGCCTTCAGTATAACAAAAGGAATGGCTAAGCCATTCCTAGATGCTCAATGAATTTTTGGGCTGAACGGTTTCACAGGTGCAAAATGCTTCATTAACCAGACAAGTACTTTCTCCATCCGGCGCATAAAGCGTGTTCCGATAAATTCATGATCATTGATGGGTGTAACTAAAATCGTATAAAGGCCCAACCGATTCCCACCCAGGATATCTGTAAACAACTGATCTCCGATCACAGCCGTATCCTTCTGCCCAGTCTCCAAAAGGTCCATTCCTGCTTGAAAAGCTCTTCGTCGTGGCTTTGTCGCTCCGAAAATAAAAGGTATTCCTAAGCGATCAGCAACCACCGCTACGCGCTGACGTTTACTATTGTTTGATACCACGCAGGCCCGAATTTCCGCCTGTTTGACCTTTGTAAACCACGCCTCCACTTTAGGACCCACTTCGACATTATTCCACGGAGTCATGGTATTATCTAAATCGATAATTAGCCCACGGATCCCATCTTTAACAAGTTGATCTACCGAAATAAGATCGAGCGAATTAGCTTGAAGTGTCGGTCGAAAATACTCAAACATTGATTCCTCCAAAGCGCCGAAGTTTATTATATATTATACCCTAGAGGAGGCCGTGAGAGCAAGTAATGGACTTATCTATTTGGATCAATCTTTGCCATCTCTTCCATTAATTTTTGGATAGCTTTCTTCTCAATGCGTGATACATACGACCGGGAAATCTCCAAGGCTTTGGCAATTTCTCGCTGGGTCCGTTTCGGGCTGTTCATTAATCCATAACGCAATTGAAGTACTAATTTTTCCCTTTTCGTCAATTTTGTCACGAGTTCAAGTAAAGCTTTTTGTTCCGATTCATTTTCGACCTTCAGTGAGATGTCCTCTTCGTTCGAGCCCAAGACATCGATCAGAGAAATTTCATTCCCCTCTTTGTCCATCCCAATCGGATCGTAAATGGAAACCTCGCCACGGGATTTTTTTAAGGACCTTAAATGCATCAAAATTTCATTTTCAATACAACGAGCAGCATAAGTGGCGAGTTTTGTCCCTTTTCCGGGATCAAACGTATTAATACCCTTAATTAACCCAATTGTACCAATCGAAATCAAATCATCCCCATCTTCCCCAGTTCCATCAAATTTCTTGACAAGATGAGCCACTAACCGTAAATTGTGTTCCACTAAAGTATTGCGCGCGTTCTCAACTTCACGGGTTAAAATAAAAGGCTCCGTTTTACTATCACCAAGAATTTTCAAATAACGCGCTTCTTCCTGCTCATTCAAGGGCTGGGGAAAAGCGTTATTGTTGATATAGGAGACTAGTAAGGAAACTCCCTTCAGGACAGAGAGTGCCATACTGACAAAAAATAGTTCTGCGAACATCTTCACCGCCCCTTTCGCACTGTTCTAATACTTATGCTTGAGGGGGGCAGAATTTGCCTATCCACAATAACCGTCGTTCAAATAAAATCAATCTCCATCGGCATCTTCTCGATCAATCTCTTCAACTCCGGCCAGCAATCCTTCGTCGTTTGGATCATAACTTCTCCTAATTCTTTATTCGTCGTAGTGACAATGCCCAGATGACCCAATCCCTCCACCAATTTGCAAAGCATTTGGATTTCTGAGCGGTCTATACGTGCTTTGATGATTGTATCTATTTCACAAAACAAGGCATTCGCTTGTACTCCATGATTCATCCTCTTATCTCCTTATTCCTGTCCACTTTTCAACAAACATTAGAAAATTTATATCATCATTTGACTGCGCATTATTAAACTATCTGACTGTCAAATGAACTCTATTTTAAAAGGCATTCTTTCAATGGCCTTTTTTAAGTCTGGCCAGCAATCCTTCGTCGTTTGAATCATGACTTCACCAAGTGCTTTATTTGTCGTAGTCACAATGCCAAGGTGCCCTAAACCCTCGACCAGTTTATCTAACATCTGCATGTCTACTCGTTCTAAGCGTGCATTGACTATAATATCAGTATCCGCATATCCAGAACTCACCTGCACAAAAGGATTCATTGATTATCCCCTCATTTCCAATCGCTCTATCTTTTTTCGTTCTTTGCCCTCCGCAAAATACTATATGGCAAAATTCTTGCTGGGACTGCCATCCTAATCTTTTGCTGAGCATGACGAGCGATTTCTATAGGTTCCCCCTCAGTATCCCACATCTCTTTGACCTCGAAGGACCAGGACACTCCCTGTGGGGTTAGCACTTCTAAAATCTCTCCACGTTTGAAGTGGTTCCTTTGTTCTATCCAGGCATCTTTCTCAAAAGGTTCCGCAATCTTTCCAGCGCCATCTTCACTTAAACTCACTCCGACGAAATCATAATCTCGCACATAATGAGAGGACACTAAGTTATGGGACTTAGCCCCCGGTTTACCAAAGAGAAACCCTGGAGAATAATCCCGGTGGCTCACTTTGTCCATCTCTTCTAACCATTGAGGGAGCTTGTCCTGAAAAGCATTCTCTCCCTCATCCCACAACGTATCAATTGCCTCCCGATACACTTTGACCGTACTGGCAACATATTGAACGCTTTTCATTCGCCCTTCAATCTTATAGCTGTCTAGGTCAATAGGCTTCAACAAAGGCAAATGTGGCAGAAGACATAAATCATGTGAGTTAAAGACATACGTTCCGCGTTCATCTTCCTCAATCGGAAAGCTTTGATCTGAGCGCTTCTCCTCCACCAGATTATATCCCCAGCGACAAGGCTGGGTACACTCGCCGCGATTGGCATCCCGTCCTGTTAAATAGTTGCTCAACAAACAGCGACCTGAATAGGACATACACATCGCTCCATGGATAAAAATCTCCAGTCCGCCCTTTACCTTGGAACGCATTGCCTGGAGTTCCTCAAGTGACAGTTCCCGAGCAAGCACGACACGCTCTATCCCTTGCTTCAACCAAAATCGAACAGAATAGGAATTCGTATTATTGGCTTGGGTACTTAAATGCAAAGGTAATCGTGGGGCTACTTCTTGGGCCAGGGCAATGACGCCCGGATCAGAGACAATAGCTCCATCAATCCCTAGCCCTTCTAATTGCTTTAGATATGCCGGGAGTTCTTCGAAATCTGCATCATGAGCAAAAATATTAACCGTCACATAGAGCTTTTTGCCAAACTCATGCGTCCATTGCACTGCTTTTTTCATTTCCTCTAAACTAAAGTTCCCTGCATACGCGCGAAGGCCAAACGCCTGGCCACCCATATAGACCGCATCCGCTCCATATACCAGGGCATATTTTAACTTTTCCCAATCTCCGGCAGGGGCTAACAATTCTGGTTTTCTCATGAAAATTCTCCTAACGTTTTCTCTAACCCTTTAAAACAGCTTCCCCATAGTCTACCATAAACAACATAATATTAATAAGGTTTTCAGGCGTCGCCATATCTTTTGTATTTTTTAAAATTAGTTTTTTCAATAGTTTGACAAAATTAACGCAAACTTTAGACAATAGTGGTATTATTAGGGTGAAAGAAGATTTAAGGTATTTAAGGAGGAAGCTGTTGATGACCGACCCTTTATTCTATCAAGGAACGGAAGATTATATTGTTTCCAGTGATCTTCAGAACAGTGTCAATATTTCTGTCGCTTTAAAAAGACCCCTCTTAATTAAGGGGGAGCCAGGCACAGGTAAAACAGTCTTAGCGGAGAGCATTGCTCGTTCTCTGGGTCTAAACTTAATTATCTGGAATATTAAATCGACCACCAAAGCCCAAGATGGTCTTTATGTTTATGACACAGTTCAGCGCCTCTATGACAGTCAATTTGGGGATCAGAATGTTTCTAACATTAAACAATACATAAAATTAGGCAAACTCGGAGAGGCCTTTGAAGCCAACGAGCGGGTTGTTCTCTTAATTGACGAAATTGACAAGGCTGATTTAGAGTTTCCGAATGATTTACTCTGGGAATTGGACGTCATGAACTTTTACATACCCGAAACCGGAGAAACCATCTCCTCCAAACATAGGCCGATCGTTATTATTACGAGCAACGCCGAAAAGGAACTACCCGATGCTTTTTTGCGACGTTGTATATTCCATTATATTGACTTTCCTGACCAAACCATGATGGAAGAGATTGTGCATGTCCATTTTCCAGACTTAGAAAATCAATTACTTGCCGAGGCCTTAAAAGCATTCTATTGGTTGCGCAGTATCACAGGTCTACAGAAAAAACCGAGTACCAGTGAGCTTCTCGATTGGGTTCAAGCCCTGACGATCGGTGGTATAGAGCCCGCTAAGATTGCTCAGGAAATACCTTTCTTAGGGGCCTTATTAAAAAAGAATCAGGATTTTGATTTAACCTTGAGACAACTCCATACGCGCGGGACTGAAGCTCCGTCTCGGGCCAAACGTGGCTGGTAGACTATGTATACAAACTTTTTTTATGCCTTACGTCGTGAGGGGGTTCCTGTTTCTATCACAGAATGGATGACCCTAATGGAGGCGCTTTCGGTTGGCTTAGCTGAATCAAGCCTATCAGGGTTTTACTACTTGGCAAGAGCCATTCTGGTTAAAAGTGAAAGTCATTTTGACCAATATGATCTCGCTTTTCAGACGTATTTTCAAGGGTTGGAAACCCCAGAACAATTATTGGATCAAGTTTCTCAATGGATGGAAAATCCTTTGCCTCCCAAAATGTTCTCAGAAGAAGAACGCAATGAGCTGTTAAAAAAGTTAGGCTTGCCCGATTGGGAAAGTTTAAAGGCAGCTTTGGAAGAACGTTTGCGCACTCAAGATGGTGCGCATCATGGTGGAGGTAATTGGATTGGTACGGGCGGGACCTCGCCCTTTGGGCACTCCGGTTTTCATCCTGGTGGAGTAAGAATCGGGGGTGAATCCTACGGCCAATCCGCAGTGAAAGTGGCGGCCGAGCGTAATTACCGAGACTATCGCAGTGATGAAACGTTAGGAGTACGCCAGTTTGAAGTCGCTTTACGCAAGCTGCGCCAGTTTAGTACGCGCCTTGATGGAGTTAAGGATCAACTAGACTTAGAGGATACGATTGATGAAACTTGTAAAAATGCTGGACGTTTAAAGCTTGTCTGGACAAGACCCCGTAAAAACTCTGTCAAAGTGATCGTTCTGATGGATGTTGGTGGTTCAATGACGCCTTATGCCAACATTTGCAGCCAATTGTTCTCAGCGGTTCATAAGTCATCCCATTTCAAAGATTTAAAGTTCTACTACTTCCATAACTGCCTGTATGATCTTCTCTATCTAGATGCTTCAAATAACCCGAAAAAAGCCGTTAAAACAGAGGATATCCTACGTTCGCTCAACTCTGATTATAAGGTGATCATCATTGGGGACGCTGCCATGGCACCAAGTGAACTGATGATGAGCGATGGTAACATCTATTGGGGTATTGGCAACGAGGAACCTGGAATCACTTGGTTAGAGCGTGTGGCAAAGAAGTTCCCCTACAACGTCTGGCTCAATCCTCTTCCAGAGAAGTATTGGGAACGTGTTCACGGCTCCCAAACCCTAAAAATCGTGCGTGATATGTTCCCTATGTTTGAATTAACCCTCGAGGGCCTTGATCGGGCAATCAAAAAATTAATGGTACGCAAGTGAAAATCTTTTACAAGATACCCCTTGACGAAACTATGTTGTTATATTACAATTCAGTAAATTAACATGCAAGACAATGATGAGAATTAGTAAGTCTTTTGCGGAATGTTCTAGCGAGTCAGAAAAGGTGAAAGTCTGATACACTTCCGGTAGACCGAATGGATCTCTGAGTCGTAATCCGAACACGCTTTGGCGTCATTAGGTGATACCGGGGGTTTCCCGTTATAGAGACACGGATATCGAGAGGTTGACTCTCCGCATCTGCTTATTATGCACGAGATTCACGGCTACTCCGTATCTAAGAACTTAAGTATGGGCTTATTTGGGTCCCATACGAAAAGGTGGCATAATGGAAATTAACTTTCCGTCCTTTGAAGGGCGGAAAGTTTTTAGTTTCAAAAATAATAAAAATGGAGGAATTTTAACATGGAAAAAGGTTATTTCGGGGAATATGGCGGTAGTTTTGTTCCACCTCAATTACAGGCTGCACTGAATCAATTGGACGAGGCCTTTGTAACCTATAAGGATGACCCTACTTTTAATAAGGAACTTGATTACTATCTACGCCAATATGTTGGTCGTCCCAATCCACTTTATTTTGCGGAAAAACTTTCTAAACAATTAGGCGGAGCAAAAATCTATCTCAAGCGTGAAGACTTAAATCATACAGGTGCCCATAAAATCAACAATGTCCTCGGTCAAGCGTTACTTGCTAAACGCATGGGTTCCAAACGAGTCATCGCCGAAACCGGTGCCGGGCAACACGGGGTTGCCACTGCCACGGCCTGTGCCCTATTTGACATGGAATGCGTAATTTATATGGGAGAAGAGGATACTAAGCGCCAATCCCTGAATGTCTTCCGCATGGAACTCCTTGGAGCCAAAGTAATCTCGGTTACTTCTGGCACACGCACCCTTAAAGATGCAGTAGATGCAGCTTTAGGCGACTTTGCAGTTAACTACGAAACCACCTTTTATATGCTCGGTTCTGCCGTGGGGCCTCATCCCTACCCCACCCTCGTCAAACACTTCCAAGCGATTATTTCACGGGAAGCACGTCAACAAATTTTGGAAGCAGAAGG
>DAIEHY010000279.1 GCA_027353165.1 Desulfosporosinus sp. | reverse complement strand
AACGTATTCTAAAACTTATTCGTTCCTATCTTGAAGCAGGTATACTCCTTGACGGAACTGCGGTTAAATCGGAAGAGGGAACAGTTCAAGGTGGCCCAATTAGTCCACTACTAGCAAATATTATGTTAGATGATTTCGACAAAGAACTTACTCGTAGGGGGCACAGGTTCGTCCGCTATGCGGACGACTGTAACGTATACGTGAAGAGCTTTCGAGCGGGCAAGCGCGTCATGCAAAGTATAACCAAATACTTGGAAAGTAAATTGAAGCTGAAAGTCAATCAGGAGAAAAGTGCCGTAGACCGACCATGGAAACGGAAGTTCCTTGGGTTTAGCTTTTACACGGGAAAGCAAGTAGGCATTCGTCTAGCGCCTAAAACCATTGAACGCTTAAAGAATAAAATTCGGGAATTAACCCAACGGAATCACCCGATTCCTTTAGTAGAAAGGGTTAAGCAATTGTCACGATATTTGATGGGATGGATAGGCTACTATGCTCTAGCCAATGCCAAGAATATCC
>DAIEHY010000278.1 GCA_027353165.1 Desulfosporosinus sp. | reverse complement strand
AAAACCCCGCAGCTGTAAACTTGATTCTACCGTAATTTGTGCGGTAGTTCCCGTCCACGCTACGTGCACCTGCGGAGACATAATCGTCGTTTCAACGACAGCATTTAAACGGAAATCGCCTGTGATGCGCCCCGAACTTGGCCAAGCGGAGCCCAAAAACGTAGCTCGTTGCCCTGCACTTCCTGCAAGCTCAACTATCAAAATATTATCTTCGCCATAGCGAAACGCCTTAGCAGGAATTTCTATTTCGTCTGCCCCGCCGCTTCCTTCAAATTCGCCAATTTTTTGACTACTTGAGATTCCATTTAAGTATACGCTGGCATGCCCCTGAACGCTATTCATCGTGAGCAACATCGTACGGGAACTCCATTCCCCGGGGATTCGTACTCGCTTAGCCACGACTCTAAATCTCTCACTTGACGGTAGTGTTATGAGCTTTCCTCCCGTTAAAAAGGATTGATTGTTAATTCCTTTAATACGTTCGGATTCCGTTGTCCAAGCTTGACGTAATGAAGAGAACT
>DAIEHY010000277.1 GCA_027353165.1 Desulfosporosinus sp. | reverse complement strand
AGCTACTCCAGCACAAGGAGAAGAAAATAAAGATATAACCAATGCAGGGGGTCAACTTAGTACAGTACTTCCAAGTGGAGCCTTCTTTGACAGTGCAATGTCTTTCACTTTGATAAGAGGTGGACATGTTGATATGACTGTTCTTGGAGCATTGGAAGTAGATCAAGAAGGAAACCTCGCTAACTGGATTGTACCAGGCAAAATGGTTCCTGGTATGGGTGGAGCAATGGACTTAGTAGTAGGAGCAAAAAAGGTTATTATTGCAATGCAACATACAGCTAAAGGAGCTTCTAAGATCTTAAAGAAATGCACATTGCCTTTAACAGCAAAAGCACAAGTAAATCTTATAGTTACGGAACTCGGAGTAATGGAAGTTACTAATAAAGGGCTTGTACTTACTGAAATTCATAAAGATACAACAGTTGAAGAAGTTAAATCACTTACTGAAGAAGAATTAATCATATCAGAAAATCTAAAAATAATGGATATATAAGAGGAGGAACTCATGATGAATAAAGGATGTAAATACGGAACTCACAGAG
>DAIEHY010000276.1 GCA_027353165.1 Desulfosporosinus sp. | reverse complement strand
ACATCCATCAGCTCTTCAACCTTTAAAGTTGAAATAGGGTCTAAGGCAGAAGTTGGCTCATCCATTAGTAAGACCTCAGGCTCTACAGCTAAAGTTCTAGCAATGCATAGACGTTGCTGTTGCCCACCAGATAATCCTAATGCACTCTTTTTAAGTCTGTCTTTTACTTCATCCCAAAGCGCAGCTCCCTTTAAACTATTCTCTACAATTTCATCAAGTTCTTTCTTATTAGTTAGTCCATGAACTCTTGGACCATAAGCTATATTGTCATATATTGACATAGGAAAAGGATTGGGTTTTTGAAATACCATCCCTACTTTTTTTCTTAAATCTATAACATCATAATCTGAGCTATATATGTTTTTATTTTCGTATATTACTTCTCCATCTATTTTAACAATATCTATTAAATCATTCATTCTATTAATAGTACGTAAGAATGTTGATTTTCCGCAACCTGATGGTCCTATAAGTGCAGTAACTGAATTTTTCTCTATATCAATATTTACATTTTTTAGCGCCTGCGAATTTCCATAATATAGATT
>DAIEHY010000275.1 GCA_027353165.1 Desulfosporosinus sp. | reverse complement strand
GCGAGATTCGCCCGTAGGTCGGCTTGACTCCCAGGACTCCGCAGAAGGCCGCCGGCTGCCGGATCGACCCTCCCGTGTCGGATCCCAGGGCGAGAGGGGCGAGCCCCGCCGCCACCGCCGCGGCAGACCCGCCGGAGGAGCCTCCCGGCACCCGTCCCGTGTCCCAGGGGTTCCGGGTGGGGCCGAAGGAAGAATTCTCCGTCGAGGAGCCCATGGCAAACTCGTCGAGGTTGGTTTTCCCCAGAACGACCGCCCCTTTTTCCAGGAGCCGGTGGATCGAGGTCGCCGTTCTTTCCGAGCGGTATCCCGCAAGTATCTTTGACGCGCAGGTGGTCGGATGGCCTTCGATCTCCATATTGTCCTTGACGGCCAGGGGATAACCGAAAAACGGGGAGGTCGCCCGGTTCCTCGCCATCAGGTTGTCCAGCTGACGGGCGCGGTTCACCGCGTTCCGGTTGATCGAGAGATAGACGTTCAGGGACCTGTTCAGCTCCTCGGTCCGGGCAAGAAAGTAGCGGGTCACCTCCTCGATCGAAAAACGTTTCTCGTC
>DAIEHY010000274.1 GCA_027353165.1 Desulfosporosinus sp. | reverse complement strand
TTGTCTTCGCACGGATTAGCCCTTCTCGTCATCCGTGGCTCCAGCGACACTCGGCCATTCATGGCCAGCGGTTGGCTAGTTGCACCTATGCCGACTGAAATCATTTCTTTCAAATTGGGTATAGAAATAAGTTTCAAATTTTTAAGGTACAAACACACTATCCGATAATTGCCATATATTGTTAATAGATAAAGAGAAGAAAGCACACTTCAAAATCAATTAATGCAATTTAAAGGAGGAAAATTATTATGGAATTACGTTCCGTTGCTTATAATCCAACCCAGGCCCCTGGAATGCAGGGAATGCAAGGAATGCAAGGGATGATGCCGGGAATGCAAGGTATGCCAGGAATGCAAGGGATGATGCCAGGGATGCAAGGAATGCCGATGGCTGGTGGGCCTGGAATGTATCCGCCAAGTGGATTAGTCAACCTTGATGTGGATGCGGATCCTGGTTTTGTCTCGCTTGATCTCGGTGGACAGATGGCATGCTCGCCTTGTGGTGAACCTATGATGCAACAACATTATCACCATTGCCCAACGTCAGCCCCAACCCAAGCTCCTA
>DAIEHY010000273.1 GCA_027353165.1 Desulfosporosinus sp. | reverse complement strand
AACGTTAGTGATGAATGATTTAAATTATATGATTATTTTATGACTAGTGTTTTCAATTATTTTTCATAAATTTCGTTGGGTTAAAGACTGCACAAAATTATGCAGTCTTTTTCTTTTGTCTAATTTGCTAATCATTAAGGAAATATGGAACGTATTATACAGGATGAAACAGAAGAAATTTGGTTAATTTAAGATCATAATTCACTTAACTTATTAGAAACGCTCTAATTATGAGGAAAAGGGAAGAAAAATGGGGAGAATAGAGTGGAGGATGATAAGAGAGTGAAAAAGAAGAGCGTTTTGGTTATTGTCAGTCTCTTGTTCTGCACCTTCCTTTGTATGAATCCTAGTTTTCAACAGTTAGTGGAATTTCCTGAACAATATCAAGTTAGTCAAATGGAACCTCAATTAAATGGATTTTGGTCAAGAATTATTAAAGTGGAGAAAATACCATCGTCAAATCAAATCGTTTCAGTAGCTTCGGGGAAACTTTCCAATTCTGTGGGCTCAGAAAAACTAGAAGTTGCGTACAAGTTGTTCGGGATTTTCCCTTTAAGATCCGGTGAAGTA
>DAIEHY010000272.1 GCA_027353165.1 Desulfosporosinus sp. | reverse complement strand
GCAGCTAAAATCCTTGCTAAGGCTGTAAATTGCGAACAACCTAAGGGGGTGGAACCCTGTAATCATTGTTCTTCCTGCCTTAGCATCGACCATGGTTCGTCCATGGAGGTTTTCGAGATTGATGCTGCTTCAAACCGGGGGATTGACGAAATCCGTGATTTGCGCGAAAATGTCAAGTTAAGTGCGATACAGGGGAAACACAAAGTTTATATTATTGATGAAGTACATATGCTGACGACAGAAGCTTTTAATGCCCTGCTCAAGACATTGGAAGAGCCTCCACCACAAGTCATTTTTATCTTAGCAACAACTGAAGTTCAAAAAATACCTCTGACAATTCTATCGCGCGTACAACGTTTTGAATTTCATCGCATCTCAGTGGAAGATATTCAGACAAGACTAGCTGAAGTATGTACGTCTTTAAATCGTAAAGTTGATCCGAGTGCTTTAGTGGTGATTGCTCAGAAGTCAGAGGGAGGACTCAGGGATGCCTTAAGTATTTTGGATCAATGTCTTCTTCAGGATGATCCGATCGGAGTGAAAGAGGTATATTTAGTACTGGGGATGGTCGGTGAGAC
>DAIEHY010000271.1 GCA_027353165.1 Desulfosporosinus sp. | reverse complement strand
ATCCTAAAATGAGAACATCAATAAGATTCATGTAGTTCCCCCTTCCATACGATCAGACTCAATCTTAGCTAACCCATAATATTCGGGTTAAGCCCCTTAAAATCCTGCCTTTAAGGAAAACTTGGCTAACGAATTCAGTCGCCTTAGATGCAGTCTAACACGTCAAAAAGACAGCTTTTCGCTGCCTTGGCACACAACCTATGAAACAACCTATCTAGGGTCCTGTTCAATGGTCCAAATCGAACTAAGAACTACGAATATGGCGGGGATGCGTGCGAATCGAACACACCTCGGAACGTTCTGCGTCCCGACACGCGGATTTGAAGTCCGGGAGCAGCACCAGCCACCATCCATCCCCATCGTCGACAATAATATTAACACATTCATTCTTATTATGGAAGTAACATTGTAATATTCTAGTTATAGGCTTGTCGGATTTTTAAAGGCAAGTATAAACTTTAATATACTTGGGCAAAATAGAAATATATATTAAATATATGTATCAAGGTATTTTAAAGGAGGGTCTTATAAAATGAATAGCTCCGGGATTTCATTCTCCAGTTTAACCAACGACCAAATTG
>DAIEHY010000270.1 GCA_027353165.1 Desulfosporosinus sp. | reverse complement strand
ATTACAACTCCATTTTGCATAATATATGCCTTTTAAAATTACTAAATCAAAAACAGTAAAATTTTTTATTAGAAATTGATTTTTCGTAACTATGGTTACGGAAAAGTAGTATATTCTACACTATAATAATCACATAAGCTCGAAAGCGCTTACTTGAAGTTAATACAGTATAAATATTAAAGCATGTATATAACTATATGTAAAAATAAGATAATAGAAGAATCTAGGAGGAAAAATATATGAGTATGTTTTGTTATCAATGTCAAGAAGCTGCAGGTGGAAAAGGTTGTACAATGAAGGGTGTTTGCGGTAAAACCGAAGATTTGGCAAAAACTCAAGATTTATTAATATTTATTACAAAAGGAATATCAGTTTATAGCACAAGAGCTAGAAAATTTGGCATTATAAATGAAGAAGTAGATAATTTTATAATGGAAAGTTTATTTGCAACTATTACTAATGCAAACTTCGATAGAAATGCATTTATTCAAAGAATTAAAAAAGGTTTAGAATTAAGAGAAACTATAAAGAAACAATATATTTCTGCTGGAGGTTCTCTTCAAAATCCTAGAGAAGCTAATAATT
>DAIEHY010000026.1 GCA_027353165.1 Desulfosporosinus sp. | reverse complement strand
AAAAAAATAGCTATAACATGCGTAAATTAGTGTTGTATAGATATTCATTAGTATGTATAATCGGAATAGACAAGGATGAACTAACGCATAATGCAGAAGCTTTTAGAAAGTTGTTGCGGAACACATCCAAAAGAGAGGGGAATATAAAATGTTTAAACCAAAATTTCGTCTTCTATTAGCCGGGTTACTTAGTTTAAGCCTCCTGACGCTAGCTGGATGCGGTAGTACTAGCGCGCCAGCAACACCGGCACCAGCAGCTCCTGCTCCAGTTGAAAAGGTCTTGAAGGTTGGTTCGGATATCGCCTATGCACCGTTTGAGTTTATGGATGAAAAGCAACAACCAACGGGCTTCGATATTGAGCTGATTAATGCCCTTGGGAAAGACATGGGCTACACGAAGGTGAATATTGAGACATGTGCTTTTGACGGTTTACTACCAGCTTTAGAAGCCGGAAAATACGATGCGGTAATTTCCGCTATGACAATCACTCCGAAGCGGGCCGAAAGTGTTCAATTTAGCGATAAGTATTTTAGAGCTATTCAATATATAGCCATGAAGAAAGGTTCCAGCTTTAAAGTATTGGCTGACTTAAAAGGCAAAAAGGTTGGGGTTCAACTAAGTACGACCGGGCAAGAAGTCGTTGAAAAAGCTGGAATCGAACCAAGAAAGTTTGATACAACTCCTGATGCCATGAACGATCTTCTCAACGGTGGAGTTGAAGCTGTTGTCGCTGATGGTCCTGTTGTACTCTGGTTCCAAGCTCAAAATGAAAAGGCTGACATTACCTCGGTAGAAGCAAATGTTGACCAAGAGTTTTATGGCATAGCGATGAAGAAAGACAATAAAGAATTAGGCAGCAAAATGAATGCCTCTCTGAAGAAACTCATGGACAATGGAGAATACAACAATATTTACAAGAAATGGTTCAAAAGAGATGCACCGAAGTTCTAAAGAACCCGTTTGAACCAATAATGTATAAAACTAAATGATAGAGGAAGGCGCTTTAAAATGTGCCCTCCTTTTTTTTCGTACTGGGGCTATGTCATGAAGTACAGCTTAACTGAAGGAGTTCAGTGAGCTTCATCAGATTAGGAGATGATGGAGGAATTTGGACATTGAATTAAGGGTCTCCTATGTGTATAATTAGTCTTTGTTGTGTATATTCATTCGAAAAAATTGTGCTTTGAGAATAACTTTTTCCTTGTATAAATTAACGGTAAAATGTATAATTTTATGCAGACATAGCATCTAATTGTCGGGCATAGATTACTTTAATTCTAAGGCTCCCAACTTCTTTAAGTGGGAGTTCCACTTTTCTGCTTTGGGAGACCGGATCTACAGCGTGATAGTATTTGTTAAGGGACTAACGTCATTGGAGGCTACGTCATGAAGTCCCAAATATTAAATTTTAGCTAAGCTAATTTGCTATGAGAAGGAGGATTTTTTTGTGGGTCTAAACTGGAAGGCAGCCATAGATAGCGTCCCCATTCTGAATAAAGCCGCATTACTTACGTTGGAGCTGACCGCTGGTGCAGTAGCTATTGGACTCGTGATTGGACTTTTTATGGCTTTGGCGCGTTTGTCCAAGAAGAAGTTGTTGCGCGCAGGTTCGATTGCCTATATAGACTTTTTTAGAGGAACTCCATTGTTAGTGCAAATTTTCCTGGTTTATTTTTTAGTTCCCAAACTCCTTAATTGGGATACCTTACCAGATAACTATCAATATATTGCTGGGGTTTTGGCGATGGGCCTTAATTCCGGCGCATATATTGCCGAAATATTTAGGGCTGGAATTCAGTCTATTGACCGTGGACAATCGGAAGCGGCACGTTCGTTAGGAATGACTCAAGGTCAGGCATTAAGATATGTAATCCTACCTCAAGCGTTTAAGCGGGTTATACCGCCCTTGGGCAATGAGTTTATTGCCTTACTCAAAGATTCATCTCTTTTATCGATCATAGCGATCCAAGAACTGTTTTATAGCGCGAAAATTATTGCCGGACGGACTTATCAACCAATCCCCATGTATATAGCAGCTGCCTTGTATTACCTTATTATGACTCAGTTAATTGCCCAATGGGTTGCCTATATGGAGAGGAGGTTGGGTAAGAATGATCTTCGTTAAGAATCTGCACAAATATTTCGGTAAACTAGAAGTTCTCAAAGGGATTGATTGTCATATTCGAGAGAAAGAAGTCGTGGTTGTCATTGGCCCTAGTGGTTCAGGGAAAAGCACCTTTTTGCGTTGCCTTAATAAACTAGAAGAGCCAACGAGCGGAGAAATTATTGTTGATGGAATTCCGCTCAACTCTGAAGTGAATGTTAATGCGATAAGGCGAGAAGTGGGCATGGTCTTTCAACGGTTTAATCTCTTCCCCCATATGACAGCAATTCAAAATATAATACTCGCCCAAGAGGTAGTTCGTAAAACGAGTAAGGCAGAAGCACGAAAGATCGGCTTAGAACTTTTAGATAAGGTCGGTTTATCCGACAAAGCGGATGAGTATCCGGACCGCCTTTCTGGAGGTCAACAACAAAGGGTTGCGATAGCACGTGCCTTAGCGATGAAACCTAAGATTATGCTTTTTGATGAAACCACCTCGGCTTTGGATCCGGAAATGGTAGGCGAGGTTCTAGCGGTCATGAAAGATCTTGCTCGTGAAGGGATGACTATGGTGGTTGTAACTCACGAGATGGGGTTTGCTCGTGAAGTTGGGGATAGAGTGATCTTTATGGATGAGGGGATCATTATGGAAGAGGGAGAGCCGAACGAAGTGTTTGCTCATCCTAAGAATCCTAGGACGCAAGCGTTTTTAAGTAAAATATTGTAGGCTTTTTTGTATGAAAGCGCTTTTCGGCTAAGGCCCGAGGAGCGCTTTTCTGCTATGTTAACTCGTGCGAAGACAGTGTCTTCGTTCTGCACGCGTTTGCACGTTACGCCGCTGACGAGGCTGGACGGTTCGCAAGCGCGTCCGAACCTCAGGGCTGGATGCATGTGAACCTACGGCGCGCTGACGGGGGATGCGAACCGTCGGGCGCTCGTCTGGAGCGCGGCTGCACTAAATCATCCGCTTAGCAGAACGACGAAGACACTGTCTTCGCATGGGTTAAACATTCTTGCAGCACCGTCTTCGCACGGGTTAATACAGCATAAAAGCGCTCCTATGGGGCGGGTTTAGGGAGAATGGAGTGGGTGCTTTGTAGAAAGGCGCTTCTGGGGTTAAAAACGTTTAAAGTTTAGCAATGATGGTTATCCTCCTAAGTAGCAGTTAATTCATGGGCTTAAAGCGTTTAGTCATAGGCTAAGAATTTAACATTTTCAAGGAGGTTTTTTTTAGGTGGTAGGTAAAGTTAAATGGTTTAGTAAACAAAAGGGTTATGGATTCATTGAGCAGGAAAGTGGGCAAGATATCTTTGTTCATTTTCAATCGGTCATTGGAGATGGATTTCGAACACTCGAAGAAGGACAGTCTGTTGAATTCGATATTATTCAAGGTCCACGAGGGGAACAAGCTTCGAATGTGACGGTTCGTTAACTGTAGTTCATTGAAGGATTTTGCTAAAGAGAGAATCGTTGAAAATTAAGAACGGTTCTCTCTTTGGGTATTGGTAAAAAAATATAAGCGTTAAAACATTATATTTTGCAGGATTTTTTGTGTAAAGCGGGAATATTACTAATGTAGCAACATAGAAGGGGGTTGAAATAATGAACATTAACATTCGCGGTAAACATATCGAACTAACTGACGCCCTTAAAGAGTATGTTATGAAACGAGTGGGTAAACTTTCTAAATACTCGGATGAGTTTGTGGACATTCAAGTCACCTTACTAGTCGAGCGCGGTCGGCATCGTGTGGAAGTAACAGCCCCACTTAACGGCATGATTTTACGCGGTGAAGAAGAAACTGAAGATATGTATTCTTCAATCGACATGGTCGTTGAGAAATTGGAGCGCCAAATCGATAAATATCGGACTCGAATCAATAAACGTATGCGTTCAAAAGTCCTAAAGGATCATGAACCTAAGCAATCGGTATTGAATGAGGAACCGCGTGAAGAGGTAGTTCGAAATAAGAAGTTCCCTGCCAAGCCTATGTCTGTAGAAGAGGCAATTATGCAAATGAATCTAATCGGTCACACTTTCTTTGTATTTACAAATTCGGAAAGTCAAGAAATGAACGTAGTCTACCTTCGTAACAATGGAGATTACGGATTGCTTCAACCTCAGACTTAGACAGATATGAGCTTTTTAATCAACGCAAAAGGCCCGCCTTGGCGGGCTTTTTGTCAAACTTTGAGATAGATTAAGATTACATATTGGTTCGAGGTAAACTAAGTTCTACTAAAGTTTTAGTTGAGAAGGAAAAATGTCCCACGAGTAAATCCCTCGCTTTGGTTGCAGTCGGTTCATAAGGATGTTAAAATTAGTGAACACAAGGATTAAGAAAGGTGGACATAATGGGTTTTTTAAGTATATTTGATGATAATGCGCGTGAAATTCGAAAATACCAAAAGCGCGTTGAAGTAATTAATAACTTTGAACCGACAATTCAGGCCCTGAGCGATGATGAATTGCGTGGCAAGACCGTTGAATTCCGAGGACGTTTGGAACAGGGAGACAGTTTAGACAGTCTTTTGCCTGAGGCTTTTGCGGTGGTTCGTGAGGCTAGCCGAAGGGTGATAAATCAGCGACATTATGATGTGCAGCTGATCGGTGGAATGGTACTTCATGATGGACGGATAGCTGAGATGCGTACAGGGGAAGGAAAAACTCTTGTAGCGACTTTGCCTTCCTATTTGAATGCCCTGACAGGTAAAGGAGTTCATGTTGTAACGGTTAATGATTATTTGGCCCGTCGGGATAGTGAATGGATGGGTCAAATTCACCAGTTCCTCGGTCTTTCAGTTGGACTTATAGTTCATGGCTTAAATTATGAACAACGCAGGAACAGTTATGCTTCGGACATTACCTATGGCACTAATAATGAATTCGGCTTTGATTACTTGCGTGATAATATGGTAACAAGGCCTGAGGCGTTAGTTCAACGTGAAGTGAACTATGCGATCGTGGACGAGGTGGATTCGATCCTAGTTGACGAAGCACGAACTCCGCTAATTATTTCTGGTGAAGCGGACAAGCCTACGGAACTGTATTTAAGGGTTGCAATGATTATTCCGCGCTTAAAAACTGAAGACGATTACAAAGTTATTGAGAAAGAGCGTGTTGTGACACTTACTGAGAAGGGTGTCAGTCGGGTGGAGAGTATGCTCGGCGTAGATAACCTTTATGAGGATATTCATACTGAATTAGCTCATCATGTTAATCAAGCGTTAAAAGCGCATACACTTTTCAAACGTGATCGCGATTACGTTGTTAAAGACGGAGAAGTCATTATTGTTGACGAATTTACGGGACGCCTCATGTTTGGACGTCGTTATAGTGAAGGATTGCACCAAGCAATTGAAGCTAAAGAAGGCGTTAAGATTGAAAAGGAATCTCAGACTTTGGCGACGATTACCTTCCAGAACTACTTCCGTATGTATAAAAAACTCTCAGGTATGACTGGAACGGCTATGACAGAAGAACCAGAGTTTCGAAAGATTTATAAGTTGGATGTTGTGGAAATTCCAACAAATAGACCTATGTTACGGACCGACCAGCCAGATGTAATCTATCGTACAGAGGAAGGTAAATTTTTGGCGGTTGTAGATAGCGTGATTGAAGGCCATGCCAAAGGACAGCCGATCCTTGTTGGGACAGTTTCAGTCGAGAAGTCCGAGCATTTGAGCAGCCTATTGGGTCGTCGTGGTGTTCCACACCAGGTCCTCAATGCTAAATTCCATGAAAAGGAAGCTCAGATCGTTGCCCAGGCAGGCCAGCCTGGAATGGTTACAATTGCAACGAACATGGCTGGTCGGGGAACCGATATTATTTTGGGTGACGGTGTGCCTGATCTCGGTGGTTTGCATATTATCGGGACAGAACGGCACGAGTCTCGACGTATCGATAACCAATTGCGTGGACGTGCTGGACGTCAAGGGGATCCTGGTTCAACTCAATTCTTTATTTCACTAGAAGATGACTTAATGCGCTTATTTGGTGCGGAGAATATTATGGGTATCATGGATAAGTTAGGAATGGATGACTCCATACCAATTACTTCGAAGATGATTTCCCGTTCAATAGAAACTGCTCAGCGACGTGTTGAGAATCGGAATTTTGACATTCGTAAACACGTCCTAGACTATGATGATGTCATGAATCAACAACGTGAAGTTATCTATGCTCAGCGTCGTGCCGTGCTCATGGGGGAAAATCTCCACGATAATATATTAGAGATGCTTAAAAAAGCAGTCACTGATAGTATTAGTATGTTTAGTGGGGAAAGTCAATTTCCAGAAGAGTGGGATTTAGCTAGTTTAGCTGATTATATCGAGAACTTTTTCCTGCCGGGGATTCATTTAACGGCTGATCAGTTCGTAGATCTGTCTGTGGAAGAAATTGAAGAAATGCTGATGGAGCAGGCTGAAGCGCTTTATAAGAATCGAGAAGAGTTGTTTGGTGCCGACCTGATGCGAGAAATTGAACGTGCAGTCATGTTGCAAGTTGTGGACAGCAAATGGATGGATCACCTTGATGCTATGGATATGTTACGTGAGGGCATTGGGCTAAGGGCTTACGGACAAAAAAATCCGCTCGTAGAGTACCGACGCGAAGGCTTTGAAATGTTCCAAGCGATGATTGACTCTATCCAGGAAGACATTATTCGTTATGTTATGCGTGTGACTCCCCAAGTCCGAGAAGAAGTCGCTGAGCAGCCGCGAAACGTAACTGAGAACCGCTATGAAGGAGAACCCAGTCAACCTGTACACACAGGAGACCAGGTTGGCCGCAATGATCTCTGTGAGTGTGGAAGCGGGAAAAAATATAAAAAGTGTTGTGGAGCAACTAAAAAGTAGTCAAGGTTTGGCGGAACACGCTCCATGTGTTCCGCTCCGCTTATGTAAGGAAGGTTTACTTGAGCTTTATGAACTCCGGATTGTGGGCAATAGTTTGGGAATAGAGTTTCACAACGTAATAGGTTTTGGAAGGGTGAATAGAGTGCTTTCTGATTGGAAAAAGGAACTGGAAACGTTATCATTGAGCTTGGCAGATTTGAGGGATTCCCTTTGACGTTGCTCAGCGTATTGAGAAAATTAGTCTTTTAGAGGGAGAGTTTCATCGTCCTAATTTGTGGGATGACCCAGTTAATGCTCAAAAAATTATGCAAGAATTAGCCTTTCATCAAAGTAAGGTCAAAATTTTTCAGGTGTTAGAAGAGGAACTTGAAGAGACCGCTACTCTTTGGCTTTTGGCGACTGAGGAAGATGATGTGAACCTTGAACCAGAGATTGAGCAAGGGGTAAGGAAGCTGAGACAGCGGTTTGAGGATTTGGAATTGGAATTACTGCTGGCAGGCCCCTATGATCGAAACAATGCTATTTTAACCCTTCATGCTGGAGCAGGGGGCACGGAGGCTCAAGATTGGGTGCAAATGCTCTACCGTCTCTATATTCGTTGGGGAGAACGTCACGGCTATAAAGTGGAGACCTTGGACTTTTTGCCGGGTGAGGAAGCGGGTATAAAGAGTGCTACACTGTCCTTCAACGGAGAAAATGCTTACGGATATGCAAAGTCTGAAAAGGGCGTGCACCGTTTAGTGCGAATTTCGCCCTTTGATGCGTCAGGACGCCGTCACACCTCATTTGCTTCCGTTGATGTAATACCAGAAGTAACCGAGGATAACGAAATAACCATTGATGTTGAAGACTTAAGGATTGATACATATCGATCCGGCGGAGCAGGTGGACAACACGTCAATAAGACCGATTCTGCCATACGGATTACACATTTACCGTCTGGAACAGTAGTTCAGTGTCAGAGTGAGCGTTCACAAACCCAAAATAAAGCCGCGGCTATGCGGGTTTTACAGGCGAAGTTACTGGAACTTAAACGCAGAGAACAAGAGGCTGAGATTTCTGAAATTCGCGGGGAGCAACAAGAAATTGCCTGGGGAAGCCAAATTCGGTCTTATGTTTTTCATCCCTACAGCATGGTCAAAGACCACCGCACTAATGTGGAAACTGGAAATGTATCGGCCGTGATGGATGGAGAAATTGACGCCTTTATAGCTGCTTTCCTGCAAAAAACAAAAATTGTGCAGTGAAATGGTTAAAGTTTACGTAGACTCTATGAAGTGGGGATTAAATACCTAGTGACTTAGACAAATCATATAAGCTTAAGGAGGGGATCGCTTGACCACAATTGAACTGAAGCGAGTGGCTAATGTTATTCGTCAAGACATTATTTCCATGCTTGTAACCGCCAAATCAGGGCATCCCGGTGGAAGTTTATCTGCCGCAGATATCGTGGCAACGTTATTCTTTAATGAAATGCGAATTAACCCCAAGGATCCGCGCTGGGAAGAGCGGGATCGCTTTGTCCTTTCCAAAGGGCATGCAGCGCCCGTGCTTTATTCTGCACTCGCAGAGAAGGGCTATTTTCCAAAGGAGGAGCTGCAAGGGCTTCGCCAAACGGGGCATATGCTCCAGGGACATCCTGATATGAAAAAGACCCCGGGGGTGGACATGTCCACAGGTTCCTTAGGACAAGGGCTGTCTGCCGCTAATGGAATGGCTTTAGCCGGAAAGCTCGATGGCAAAGATTATCGAGTTTTTGCTTTGCTGGGTGATGGTGAAATGGCAGAGGGCCAAATTTGGGAAGCTGCTATGGCAGCTGCTCACTATAAGCTAGATAATGTGACCGCCATTTTAGATTTTAACGGCTTACAAATTGATGGCGCGACGGACAGTGTCATGTGTTCCGCTCCACTCACAGAAAAGTGGCGGGCCTTTTGTTGGCATGTCATTGAAGTCGATGGACATGATATTGATGCTTTGCTAGCAGCCTTTGCTGAGGCAAAAACGGTTAAGGGAAGACCGACTATTATCATTGCTAAGACAGTGAAAGGCAAAGGGGTTTCCTTCATGGAAGACCAAGCAGGTTGGCACGGAAATGCTCCTTCTGTTGAACAAGGTGAACAAGCGCTTAAAGAATTACGGGAGGAGGCGGCGAACCTTGGCTAATAAAGTAGCGACCCGCGAAGCATATGGTAAGGCCCTTCTAGTTTTGGGGGCTGAAAACCCTAACGTTGTAGTTTTAGATGCTGATTTATCGAAGTCAACCAAAACGGCTGACTTTGCCAAGAAATATCCTGAGCGTTTCTTTAATATGGGTATTGCTGAGGCAAATCTTTTAGGGACAGCAGCAGGCCTTGCTGCAGCAGGCAAAATTCCTTTTGCCAGCACGTTTGCAATTTTTGCCGTTGGACGGGCCTTTGAACAAATTCGTAATTCAATTGCTTATCCTAAGTTAAATGTTAAAATTGCGGCTACCCACTCCGGAATAACAGTTGGAGAAGACGGTGGATCTCACCAGGCTATCGAAGACGTGGCAATAATGCGTGCAGTTCCAAACATGGTGGTTCTCGTTCCCGCTGATGGAGAGGAAACTCGTCAAGTGGTTTTGGCTGCTGCCCAATACAAGGGCCCTGTTTACATTCGGATGGGACGCTTAGATGTTCCGTTACTTTTCGGTGAAGAATATCGGTTCGAGATCGGAAAGGCGAATGTTCTTAAAAAGGGGACAGATGTCGCTATCATGGCCAACGGAGTGATGGTGTCTATGGCCTTGGAAGCAGCCTCTGAGCTTGCTGACCAGGGGGTAAGTGTCAGTGTTGTCAATGTCGCTTCGGTGAAGCCACTCGATGAAGAAACGATTGTACGGATTGCGAAAACAACTAAGGCTGTCGTGACAGCGGAGGAACACAACATTATTGGTGGATTGGGAAGTGCGGTTGCAGAGGTACTAGGGGAAAAACAACCCACACCCATGGTGCGCGTTGGGCTTAAAGACACCTTTGGAGAGTCGGGGCGACCATTGGAACTCCTTGAAAAATATGGTTTAACAAAGGCGGAGTTAGTTAAAGCGGTGCATGAGGTCCTTGCTAAAAAGCAACGTTAATTTCCTCAGAGACTTTGAACTAGATCGATTGGATAAGAAGGAACCAGCATTTTGGATAATGCCGGTTCCTTCTTTGTTACGATATAAAAAGACTCCGCCTTATGTCTTACAAAACAGCGAATGTTTAAATTTACAGAGAGGAAATCCACGGCTCGTGTCGAATTAAATAAGGGTTATGGGGAAATAAGGGCGGAGCGTGCGAAAATCAAGGAGGACAGTATGATTCAATTGACAAATGTGTCCAAGATTTATCCGAACGGTGCCAGAGCCCTTGTCGATGTCAACCTTAAAATTGGCAAAGGGGACTTTGTTTTTCTGGTAGGTCCCAGTGGGGCTGGTAAATCGACGCTGATAAGATTACTGTATCGCGAAGAAAGCCCAACTAGAGGACAAGTTCAGATTAATAGCAAAAATCTGGTGCGCATGAAGGAACGGGAAGTGCCATATTTAAGACGTAATATTGGTGTGATCTTTCAGGACTTTAAGTTATTACCCAATAAAACCGTCTTTGAAAACGTCGCTTTCGCACTTGAAGTGATCGGTGTGGTTAAGCGTGAGGTGCGAACTCGAACACGTGCAACGTTAGAACTGGTGGGTTTGGCGTCTAAAGAGACTTCTTACCCGCATGAGCTGTCTGGTGGAGAACAACAACGTGTTTGTGTTGCCCGGGCAATTATTAATAATCCGGCCCTTTTAGTGGCCGATGAACCAACGGGTAATCTTGACCCAGATACTGCATGGGATATTATGGATTTGCTTTATAATATTAATAAACGAGGGACAACCATAGTCATGGCTACCCATGCTAAGTCGATTGTCAATAAAATGCAAAAGCGGGTTATTGCCATAGAAAATGGAAAGGTTGCTCGTGACGAGGAAAAGGGAGGGTACGGCTATGACACTTAATTCCTCTCGTTATATTCTTCGTGAGACAGTAAACTCCATGAAACGCAATCCTTGGCTGAGTATCGCCTCAGTTATAACTGTCATGGTTTCATTGGTCATTCTTGGTTTTTCGATATTTTTTCTTGCTAACGCTTCAAATATGGCGGAATCCTTCGAATCCGAACTGGAAATTGCCACATTTGTGAAAGACAATGCTACTTCTTCCCAAGTAGATGCTTTGAGAAACCAGATTTTAGAGATGCCTGGTGTTGCATCGGTGACCCTTGTGACAAAGGAAGAAGCACTCCAAGATTTCGGCAAAACATTGGGTGGTACCCAAAGTAATCTCTTGGCTGATCTAGGAGGACGCAACCCTTTTCCGGATAAGCTGACGGTCAAAGCAACTGATCCGAAAAATGTCGTTGCCCTTGCTGAAGTTGTTGCCGCACTCCCTGAGGTTGATAAAGTGCGCTATGGACAGGGATTTGTCGATCAACTCTTGAAATTTACCCAATGGCTAAGATGGATTGGCTTTGGTGTTGTTGCCGCTTTTAGCGTCGCGGCAATTGTGCTAATTTCCATTAACGTTAAGATGAATGTCTTTTCCCGGCGCCGTGAAATACAGATTATGAAATTGGTGGGCGCCAGTAACGGCTTTATTCGGTGGCCATTTCTGATTGAAGGGTTGGCATTAGGTCTTGTTGGAGGAGCAATGGCTGCTGGCATAGTGGGTATGGGCTATAATTCTATAGCAATGTATGTACTATCCAAAATGACCTTTTTACCTGTTGTCCAGAATGATGTCCTCTTTCGCCAAGTAACGTTCGGGCTTTTGTTTTCGGGAATGGCCATGGGTGCCCTAGGAAGCGGGATTTCCTTGCAGAAATTCCTTCGAGCCTAGGGTGGGAGGAAGTTTCTTGGCATCCTCAGCGCGATCGTATTCGTTATGGGCCGTGCGCATTCGGCGATATTCTCCACCGGAGACTATCGTGATCGAAAACGTTCCATTGCTATTCCCTTGTCGCTCAGGCTAAACCGTAAAACTTCTGGGCTTTCTGCATGTGAACAGTTGCGGTTCTTCACGCCTGATCGGGCGAGTTTAGAACAAGTTAGGTGCTTTTTGGGGAACTATTTTAGGCCCTTTAATGTAATGCTCTTGAAAGGTTATAGGAAACTGAAGAACGGAGGGGTCGTTTGTTCGGGAAGAAAGTCATACCAACTGTTGTAGTTAGCCTTCTTTTGCTTGGGACGTTGGCACTGCCTTCCCGGGCCGATCAATTAGGAGAAAATCTTCAACAGCAGAAAGAGGTTCAAGATCAGAAAGATCAAGCTCGAAAGCAACTCAACAAGCTAACCTATTCTTCTGATAATATGAAGGCCCAGCTGACTAAAATCGAAACACAAGTTGCTCAAGTTCAAGCGGATTTAGGTCGGAGGCAGGTCGCTTATACCCAAGCACAAAAGCAAGTGGCTGCAGTGCAGATTGAGTTGGAACAAAAACAAAAGGAACTGGAGAACCGACGTCTAGCGTTGGGCAAACGAGCACGTGGAATCTATGAAAGTGGTCAGATTAGCCAATTGGAACTACTCTTTCAGTCCTCGGACCTTAGCGATTTTATTACGCGAATGGAGTATTTCTCAAAATTAGTCTCTAACGATCGCCAGCTCTTAACAGATATTGAGTCGCAGAAAATCGATATTGAACAAAAAACGCTAGATTTACAACGCCAAAGAGACCTTGCCGCAGAACTCCAAAATCAGGCTGCCTCAGCCAGTGCAGAACTCGAAAAGAAGAAATCCCAACAACGTGAGGCTTTAGATCAAAATGAGAAGGCTCAACAAGCAGCCTTTGAGGACATTGACCGTTTGGAAGCTGAGTCTAAAGCTTTGACAGAGAAAATCCGCAAATTACAAGCTGGACAGTCAGGGAAGGGGAATGGAGCAATATCCACTTGGCCATTGCCGGATCATTATGAAATCAGTAGTCCCTTTGGTTGGCGCACTCACCCCATCACGCATAAAAAAAGTTTACATACGGGAACGGATATAGTTGCTTCAACAGGGACTCAGATTCATGCAGCGGGAGCAGGTGTCGTAATTATGGCCGGTTGGAATACGGCCTATGGAAATATGACGATCATTGATCATGGCAGTGGGATATCGACACTCTATGGGCATCAGTCGCGCTTGGATGTCAGTGAAGGGGACTCCGTCAAAGCGGACCAAGTTATTGGGGCTGTTGGCTCAACAGGGTGGAGTACAGGCGCACACCTGCATTTTGAAGTTCGGGTTAGCGGAAATCCCATAGATCCTTTGCAGTATTTTCCCAACTGACGGATAAGCAGTATTTCTACGAAGAATTAAGCATATAATAGACAAGTTAAAAAAATATGGCCGAGTAATATGGCCGAGTGTCCCTGTAGCCAAGACTCGAACAAGGATGTTCGAGATTAGAGCGCCGCCATTGGAATCAGAAAGTTAAATGTTTGACTAGTACAATAGTGCAAGAAGGAGAGGAGTTACTGGATTGCAGGAGTGGAACATAAAAAGAGTAGCTAAACACGTCGGGGTTGTATTCCTAATTTTTTCCGTACTGTTTACTACGTTAGTCGGTGGAGTAGTTATCGCTAACGTAGATAATTTGGGGCGCTTTGTGCGAGTCGTGCAGCTAATTCGCCATGATTACTTAGAAAATGCTACAACAACGCAGTTGGTAGAGGGCGCGACAAAAGGAATAGTAGAAGTACTAGGTGATCCATACTCAACATATATGAATGCCAAGGAAAACACAGAACTATTTCAAATATTGGAGGGTAAATTTGGCGGCATTGGCATTGTCCTGAGCCTAAAAGACCCTAAGAAACTTGTCGTTTTACGCCCGATCAAGAATTCGCCGGCTAGCAAGGCAGGCATTCAATCTGGTGATGTTGTCAGTAAGATAGATGATACTGAAACTGCCGGAATGGAACAAGATAAAGCCGTGGGTTTAATGCGCGGGGATCCCGGAACAAAAGTTAATTTGGCGTTATACAGGGAGAGTACCAATAAGACCTTCACGGTGAGTTTAACGAGAGAAAATATTACCGTTCCGACCGTTGATGGGCAGGCTTTGCCAGGGCATTCGGATATCGCCTATATTAGCATTTCTCAGTTTGGTTCAGAAACTGGGACTGAGCTTAAAGACACCTTAAACACTATGGACATCAAGAAATTCAAAGGGCTTATCCTCGATATGAGATATAACCATGGCGGAGAACTCAATGCAGCTGTTCAAGTTGCCAGTTACTTTATCCCAGAGGGTCCGGTTGTCTATATTGTGGATAAACAAGGTAACGTTGATACTAAAATGTCCACAGGAACCTATTTGGGAATGCCAATGGTAGTACTGGTCAATGAAGAAAGTGCTTCAGCTGCTGAGATCGTAGCTGGTGCGATTAAAGACAAAGCGACGGCTACCCTTGTTGGAGTAAAAACATTTGGTAAAGGGATTGTGCAAACTATATTCCCCTTAGATATGGGGACTAGCGTCAAATTGACAACCGCCAAATACTTGACCCCTAATAAGGTGGATATTCACAAAAAGGGGATTGAACCGGATATTAAAGTTGAACTTAACAAAGGTCAACCAGCCACAATTTCCCCTCAAGACACAAATTTTGATCCACAACTTCAGAAAGCTCTTCTAACCTTACAAGGTAAACTAAAATAATTAAACTTAAAGAAGACACGCTCAAACATCAGAGCGTGTCTTCTTTCTTAATCGAAGTCAAGTTTTTTTCAAACAATGAACCTCGAAACTCAATTTAGTAGCCGTCACAAGCGTTGTTGCATAGACTACGCTGATCATCAAAAAGCGACGGGGGTAACCAGCATGAGAAATAAGACCGGGGTGCGACATTACTTTGCCGAAGGAATCACTACAAGGGGCTACATATCTCTATTACCAAACATGATGCCAAGCTGGCAACGGGCCTATATCTTACTAGGTGGTCCGGGAACCGGAAAATCTACGCTAATCAAGGTTATTGGTTTAGAATTATTGGATCGCGGGTATGACATTGATTTTTTGCGCTCAGCACGAGATCCGGATTCAATGGCTGGGTTTATCATACCGAGGAAAGGCTTAGCCATGCTGGATGCAATGGAGGTTTCTCCACTGCGTTGGCGTGCGCCGGGCGTTGTCGAAAATTTTATTGATTTTAATGGTTTTTGTAACGAATTAAACTTAGAGAAGCAACGTGCCACGATTTTAAGTCTTGAAAATCAACTTCAGGAGCTTCAAATGATTTTGGAAGAAGAGTTGGCGGCAGAACTGGGAGTGTTGATCGGGAATAGGCCAGGGAAGCTCCCACTAGAAAGAGAAGACCTTTCCTGGATATTGGGGAATTCTGCCCATCTTAAAGTAAAGAAGGAGTACACTGGTCCTTGGCCTCTTGCTGAAAATGCACTTAGGCTCTTACAAAAAAGCGTCGTTAATCCTTATTTCCTACACGGTTTAACAGCAGAAGGGTGGCTTAATCTCGCGCCCTACTTTTTGGCGGATTTTGACCAAATCCGGTTGGAGGGAGAAGAAACGTTAGATGCCCTGGATTGGGTTTTGCGTGAAGCCCAGCAATTGGGACAGAGAATTGATATTGTTTTGCATCCGCTTAATCCAGATGAAGTAATTGGAATAGTATTCCCTGAAAGGCATCTGGCAATTTGGCAAGGTAATCCGGAAAACTTAAAAGATCAAGGATTAGATCGACCTTTCAGTAAAAAATTAGTTGAGACATTAGCGTCTTGGCAAACGCATAGGGCCAAATTAAAAGGGTACTATATGGAGACAGTTAATTTTGATCAACTAGATAGCTATAGGGAAACTATCTTAAATCAAATTTTGAGCAATTTACAAAAGAAAAGTTAATGACGAAATCCATCCATCAATTAAATAGGGTAGGATCGACAATAAATTCTCCGAGCTCTGCCATAAGTAGTTCAAGGTCATTTTCTTGGAGGGATAATCGATCGAGAGCGTCTTGTTGTATAGGATTTAGAAAACTATCGACACCGCCTCCAATTCCAAGTAAACTGGCCAGGCCGTTAGCAACGTGAATAACGCAAGAGAGGTCCACAAAACTTTGTGCCTTGGAGGGGGCATGGTGGTTGGAAATAGCTGACACGAGAATCTCAGGTAGGAACCATGTTTTAGCTAAATATCCACCAACGGTTGCATGATTGAAACCGATCACTTTTTCTTCAAGCTCTACATAAGTAAACTTGGCTTCGTTCACTTTTTCTAAAAGAAAATCTCCAATTTGTTGCACGTAGATAGAGATAACGAGCTTGCCAATATCATGAAGTAACCCTGCCGTGAAGGCAACATCCCCGAATGGAAGTTTCCGGTGTTGACATAGACGTTTCGCTGTCATAGCAGTTAGCAGGGAATGCTTCCAGAGACCTTCTTGCTCGATCCCGTACCCTACAAGGTCAGTCCTCAGTAAGGGGGCGACTGCGGAGGCCATTGCTAAACCTTGGGTTACCTGGAAACCAAGCAAAACAATGGCTTCCTGAAGGGAAGAGATTCGCCGCGCATAGCCGTAATAGGCAGAATTTGCTTGGCGTAGCATACCGGCTGTGAGAGCAGGATCTTGAGCAATAACAGACTCAAGGTCTTTTACAGAAGTACTGGGATTTTTGGTTAAAGCAATGACTCGCAAAGCAGATGTTGGCAGAGGGGGCAGAGATTGAACCCGCTTTAAGATTTGTTCAAGCTTGATAGGCAAATGAGGCCCTCCTTTATTTTATCAATGATTTGAGTAAGGACAGATTAATCTCGTCAAAACACGCAAATTCTTCTCCGCATTTTTTAAGGCAATGAGGGAAAACTAACTTAAAGAATGAACACCAAGTTCGGAAAGGAGCGTGAAATATGTTTAAGAAGTTACAATTCTTATTAATTATAACTCTTTGTCTTAGTTTAACCGTAATTGGCTGTGGTCTACAAGACCTTTTAGGAAAAAATAAAAGCAAAACGTCAACAAAAAAGGCGGAAAGTCAAACAATTATTGCAGTCTCTCTAAATGAAGACGATCCCAACAAATTGCTAATCTCCAAAGGGATCGAAGATCTTGCTAAGAAAGAAAATGCAAAAGTGATATATATGGATGAAAAATCAGGAACCAAATCTCCTTTACAGGGGGCAAAGGTTTTAATTTATCAAGGGGGAAATCCGAGTGCTTTACAGGAATCTCAAACCGAAAAAATCCCAATTTTGGCCTTATCTCAACTTCCTTCGGGAGTGAAGCCCGAAGGAATTATTATTCCAGATCAGGAAAAAACCGGTGAATTTA
>DAIEHY010000269.1 GCA_027353165.1 Desulfosporosinus sp. | reverse complement strand
GTCGGTCAGGGCCTGGAAAACGATCACAGCTCCTGCCAACTCACTTACCGGGCTAATATTGCAGAGGACGGTAACCTGGTTCATTTGAGTCTGAACCCCTACTAAATGTTGCGAATATTTTAGCACCCCATTCAGATCTAAGCTTGGGAAAACACTATTAAACAAGCGACCCATAAGTGCTTCTTGCTCCAAGCCAAGGATTTTCTGACCAGAAGGGTTTATCTGTTGGATGCGCTTATTGCTATCAATGACGATAAGACCGTTGGGCATGGCCTGATAAACCGTGTTAAGTTGAGTAGCCATTTCTTCTGCTTCTCGAAAAAGAGCCAAAATCATATCCACCTTGGTAAAAATCCCAAGCGCTTTTCCCTTCTTGTCGACAACCACACCCGTCCCTACTGAACTTCTTTTCGCCCTCTGTTCTACCTCAAGATAAGGAGTATCAGCCTCGACAGTGACTACTTGGGGATTAAAATGCTGCTCAATTAGTTCTGAGGTACTCGCCTCAGACAAAAAGGCATCTAGCACATTGGCTTTGGTAAAGATCCCAATCAGAAAACCCTCTTTGTCAATCACTGGCAGAGCATCTA
>DAIEHY010000268.1 GCA_027353165.1 Desulfosporosinus sp. | reverse complement strand
CCGAGCCCCGCCCCGGCCCCGCGCCGCCACGTCACGCCGGCGCGCGCCAGCTCGGCGACCGCGCCGGCCGCGAACGCCGCCTGCGCCCCGTCGGCGAGAACCAGCAAGCCCTGCGGCGATCGTTCCGTTTCCTGGCTCACCGCCGGGGATGCTAGCACGGGAGAGGTGAGAGACCGTGTTTCGTGGTTCGTGGTTCGTGGTTCGTGGGTCGTGGGTCGAAGAGACAGGGGATCGGGATCAGGGGTCAGGGGTCAGGGAACAACAAAGAAAGACGGGCGCAGAATCTCAGTCGCCTGACGACCGCGCCGCATCTGTCTTCCCTTTCCCCTTTACCCTCTTCCCTCTTCCGTCGCTGAGCATCCACTCGCCAAGCTTTCCTGCCTCAGACGACGCGGTGGTAGGCGCTCGGATCGAGGCGCCAGACCGCGAGGCCGCAGAAGCGGTCGCCCTCCGGGCAGAACGGCGTACGCCCGGCGCGCTGGCGTACCGCGCACGGCGGCAGCAGCCAGCGCCCGATCGCGGGCTCCGCGGCGCGGATCTGCAGCGCCTCGTCGAGGCACGCCTGCCAGATCTCCTCCTGCGCGTTGTAGCAG
>DAIEHY010000267.1 GCA_027353165.1 Desulfosporosinus sp. | reverse complement strand
CCATTTTCCAATCACATAATTCGCTCCCCATATCAAAACAACCCCCCAGAGCACCCACTCTGGAAATTCCTTTTTTACAGTCATAAACTACCCTCTTCCCTTTACTTATGCGAAAGGCCCCTTGCATAGTTTAAAGCAGGGGCCAATCTTATATCACTCCACATAATGCTGTCATTGTATCATAGAAAAATAGATCAGAACAAAATTATCATGAATAAATATACTTGTTGACAAATCGCACATCTTCTCATATAATAACATATGTTACGCGGTCGTGGCGGAACTGGCAGACGCGCTAGATTCAGGTTCTAGTGCTCGCAAGGGCATGGAGGTTCAAGTCCTCTCGACCGCACCACTTAGAACTGAAAGGCCTCCGGGCCTTTTTTATTTTGCCTTTGTTGACTTTTTAAAAGCCGAAATAGTCAACAAAAAGTCAACAAAATATTATGAGTACTTTTTTAGGGCATGTGATTTCAATCCACACCCCCATATATGGAGCAATAGAGCCCTTCATGAAAGGCTCTATTGTAAATTTTGTCGAACCTTTGTGGGGACAGACCCTTTGCAAGGGGCGACCGTGCGGGAGCACATTAAAAGGTTCTACT
>DAIEHY010000266.1 GCA_027353165.1 Desulfosporosinus sp. | reverse complement strand
AGAGTTAACAGGGGTAAATCAAGGATGGATTATGGATTTTGGAGTGGTTCAGGCGTGGAGGGGTAAAGGGGCAGGTCGAATGTTGCTTAGTGCAGCAGAAGACTATTGTCGAGAGCAAGAAATTCCATATCTTGGTCTAGCTGTGAGTAGTCATAATCTTAGAGCACTCCATCTTTATGAAAAGTTTGGATTTGCAGAGGAACGAAAGCTGATGGTCAAACAGCTTGAAATAACACACTTGAACTAAAAAAAGCTTGCGACGATTAATTCGTCGCAAGTGAAGTAAAAGAGAGGAGTGGGGATTAAAAAAGAATTGACTATTAAACTATTTAAATTGTGTCCCGTGGCTTTCCTATTTATGCAAGCCACGGGATATTTTTTTCCATTGGGCTTAAGATAGTACAGGTAAGGATTAGGGATCTCAACGAAGTGTTAGGTTTATTCTCCTCGTGGTATAATAGCCATATTATAGTGTTGGGTCAAGGAGGGTTATTGTGGAACAGAAGGAGATTCAGGCGTTAGTCCGCCTTGTATTAGCGGAGGCCCGGGATTTTGAGGGTTATATCGTTGTAAGGGCTCAGTCCCGTAGGGAATGGGGTATGCGTTTAAGTAATGGAAAATTTGAACG
>DAIEHY010000265.1 GCA_027353165.1 Desulfosporosinus sp. | reverse complement strand
TACCAAAGAACCCTGCGGCCCCACCAAAACCGACAATAGCCGAGGTGGAAATAAACGTTGCTCCATAAGCCATGCCCATGACATAAGGATGAATGTCTCCGCCTGCTACCATATAATCTTTAGAAGATTTTGTATGTTTATACCCTAGATAACCAAGAAATAAAACCACCACTACGTAGACAGCTAAAATGGTATAAAAAACGCCCATTAAGTTATCCCCTCCCTCATATACATACTCTTCTTATTCTTTTTCCCAGTTGATTGCGCCATAGACAACACAAAGAAGGGCACTGCCGATTGATAAGAGATAAGCAGCTATTACTCCTGGGTCAGTTAACCCTAACATAAATACACCTCCTTCCGATAATTCAGAAAATTATGAATATAATAATTTTAATCAAAAAATGCTGAAATGTAAAGGGCATATAAATACTTGGGTAGTCGTTCTCAAGCTATAAAACCGTTCGCAGTCGAATTAGGACCACTGCCAGTTTTGTTAAAATCCATTCGTACGCAATTTTGCAGCATAAAACCTTTAGAATGAACCATTGAACATTTAATCGATGAGGCTAACCAGTGTAACTAACCCTGAAAACCATGACTACAATGACAACTTGAACTAAAGTAATAAGCCTGCTATTATAGATA
>DAIEHY010000264.1 GCA_027353165.1 Desulfosporosinus sp. | reverse complement strand
AGTTGGAGTCTGAAAAGAAATTATTACGCGCTGGTGCCGACAAAGTAATTTCTCCTGCTGTTCTCGGAGGGTGGAGAATGGCAATGTCCATTTTGAAACCGATTAGTATGGAGTATCTAGAGACTGTGATTCATGATCATAATATTGAGATGGAAATGGTAGAACTGAGGGTCGATGAAGGATCCTGTCTAGTTGGAAAGACGTTGTCAACGAGTGGTATTAAACAGCAGACAGGAGCAATGATTCTTGCCATTTTGCGTGATAACCAGGTTATCAGTAATCCGGGTGCAGAAGAAGGGATTTGGCAAGGAGATCTCTTGATCGTTATAGGACTAAGAGAGCAATTACACCGCTTGGAACAGGTTGCAGCTAACATAACAAAATTTTCAATCTCAGGTAAAACTAATTCGCAGGATTAAAAGAGGAAGTCTTGGGATAAAATACCCTCTAGAGTGAGAATGTTACAGGAGATTTTCATTGTGGAGGGAGATTTATGCATAATTCACGTTCCGATCAAGATGTCCTACGGGATATTAAGAACCTTATTCATACACATTTTGGGGAAAGCGGTCAAGGACTTCATGTGGAGGTTAAAGGGGACAAAGCCATACTTTGGGGAACGGTTGACAGTCTTGTGGAAAAGGATTTT
>DAIEHY010000263.1 GCA_027353165.1 Desulfosporosinus sp. | reverse complement strand
TAATAAAAATTTCACAGTTTAAATGCTGTATGGAGGAATAAAAAAAATGGAATTAATTAAAAGAGAAGACATAAGAAATATTGCTATCATAGCCCACGTTGACCATGGTAAGACAACTTTGGTAGATGCATTGCTTAGACAAAGTCATACATTTAGAGCTAATGAAAAAGTAGAAGAAAGAGTAATGGATTCTAATGACTTAGAAAAAGAAAGAGGAATTACAATTCTTTCAAAAAATACTGCAGTAATTTATAATGATATAAAAATAAATATAGTAGATACACCAGGACATGCTGACTTCGGTGGAGAAGTTGAACGTGTACTTAAGATGGTTGACTCAGTTTTACTTGTTGTTGATTCTTATGAAGGACCAATGCCACAAACTAAATTCGTTTTAAAAAAATCATTAGAATTAGGTTTAAAGCCAATAGTTATAATTAACAAAATAGATAAACCAAATGCTAGACCAACAGACGTTATCGATGAAGTATTTGACTTATTTGTAGAACTTGGAGCTAATGATGAACAATTAGATTTCCAAATTATTTATGCATCAGCTAGAGAAGGTTTTGCAAGATATAGTGTAGATGATGATAATGCTGATATGACTCCTATCTTTGATACAATATTAAAATATGTTGCACCACCAGAAGGATATGTAGA
>DAIEHY010000262.1 GCA_027353165.1 Desulfosporosinus sp. | reverse complement strand
GTATTAGCCCTCGTTTCCAAGGGTTGTCCCGGCTTTATGGGTAGGTTACCCACGCGTTACTCACCCGTCCGCCACTAAAACTTTCTTTAAGCAAGCTTATTGAAATTCTCCGTTCGACTTGCATGTGTTAGGCACGCCGCCAGCGTTCGTCCTGAGCCAGGATCAAACTCTCCAAAAAAGTTATTTCAACTTCTTGGTAGAAGATGATGACTTGCTCTTTGTTTCTTTGAAACTCTTGCGAGTTCCTCTCATTGGCTGTCCTTGTTGTTTAGTTTTCAAAGACCATGACTCGGACACGATGTCCGAGGTTAGGGCAATGCCATGGATGGCAAGTTGCCGTGATGTGTCTGAGTGTCACCGTAGCCATGGATGGCGGGAGGTGACCAAAGACCATGGATTATCTTAGCCCGTTTGGGCCGGATCTACATCTTAGCATCTTCAACTCTCGTTGTCAATCACTAATTTGCTTCGTATTGATTGACTAGCTCGTAGCTTTTACCCCTTACTCGTTCAATCAATGTGCGTCTTTGTGGCGCTCAGTTATAATACTCCCTTTTATTATGTGTTGTCAACTGTTATTTTTATCCACAAAATAGAAGACAATCCTTTAACTAATAGCCAAAGAAGTGTCTTCTAAATAGTAGCAATAGTTTTCAGTCTTTTAAGGTGCGCTTCAAGAATTCCCTGGTACGATCTTGTATTGGGTTATTAAAAATTTGCTCTGGAGTTCC
>DAIEHY010000261.1 GCA_027353165.1 Desulfosporosinus sp. | reverse complement strand
ACCGCCTTGCGGATCGCTTCCCCACGGTCCGAGCCATGAACGATCAACTTGGCAAGCATTGAGTCATAGTTATGGCTGATCCCGCTCCCCAGCTCCACACCACTGTCAAACCGAAGGCCAGGTCCCTTGGGCGGCTGCCACAAGGAGATCCGTCCGGTTTGGGGGCGAAAACTCTCTGCTGGATTTTCCGCAGCTATGCGCAGCTCGATCGCATGGCCGACGCAGCCGATGTCCTCTTGCTCAAAGGCCAACGCCTCGCCCTGGGCTACGCGTAGCTGCCATTCCACCAGATCGACGCCTGTGATAGCTTCAGTCACCGGATGTTCAACCTGAATGCGCGTGTTCATCTCCAAGAAATGGAAGCTTTCCCGGGTCACGTCGTAAAGGAATTCCACTGTGCCTGCGGAGCGGTAACCAATTGCGCGGGCGAGACTGACCGCCGCCTCCAGCATCGCCAGACGCACCGGTCGAGGCAATGCAGGCGCCGGCGCCTCTTCGATCAGTTTCTGATGATTGCGCTGCAGCGAACAGTCACGGTCCCAAAGATGAACGACATTCCCGTGAGAGTCGCCCAGAACCTGCACCTCGATATGGCGCACGCGCGGCACGAAACGTTCGAGGAACACGGTAGCGTCACCGAAGGCTCTTCCGGCTTCGGTCCGGGCGGCGGCGATGGCTTCGCGTACGTCGGCCAGATCGGCGACAAGCCGCATGCCTCGCCCGGCGCCGCCGGCACTT
>DAIEHY010000260.1 GCA_027353165.1 Desulfosporosinus sp. | reverse complement strand
GATGACACAAAAAACGTTACTATTGTCGCTTGTTCAACACTGTCATCAGATTGCAGTGACCTTGCATATACCGGTAATGTTGCCGCTGCAGTTTTTGTTGGTAAGGAAATAGCCCGTCTTTCCATTGAGAAGGGACTTACATCAGTTGTTTTTGACCGTAATGGTTTTTTATATCATGGCAGAATCAAGGCACTTGCAGATGCCGCCCGCGAGGGTGGGCTTCTTTTCTAAAGCAATAGAGGAGGCTTTCATTGAGTAGAATAAATCCAGCAGAACTTAATCTTACAGACCGTGTTGTTCATATCAGCCGCGTTGCCAAAGTTGTTAAAGGTGGTCGTAGGTTTAGCTTTTCGGCTCTAATCGTTGTTGGTGATGGTATCGGTCATGTAGGCTATGGTCTTGGCAAGGCAAATGAAGTGCCTGAAGCAATTCGCAAAGGCGTTGAACAAGCTAAGAAAAACCTGATCAAGGTTCCTGTTAACCAAAACCAGTCGATTCCTTTTGAAATTGAAGGAAAGTTTGGCGCAGGTAAACTTTTAATGAAGCCGGCATCTGCAGGTACTGGAGTAATTGCTGGTGGAGCTGCCCGCGCAATTTTTGAAGCTGCTGGCATCAATAACATCCTGTCAAAATGTCTCGGTTCAAATAATCCTCATAATGTTGTTAAAGCAGCTTTTGCTGGTTTGCAACGACTTAAGACACCAGAAGAGATTGCAGCTCGCCGTGGCATTACAGAATAACTTTCAATCGA
>DAIEHY010000025.1 GCA_027353165.1 Desulfosporosinus sp. | reverse complement strand
GTAAAGGGTTAATGATAAAGTCCAGGAGACAAAAATAAGCATTAAACTATTAATATAATGGCCATTAAGCACAATCATATTATGTTGATTGCGAGTTATTCCGACTATAACGATAAGGAAAGACGCCAAATATATGAAAAAACTAATTGTTGGCCTTAAATGAAAAAATAGAGCTACCCCGAAGCAACCTATAATATAAACTGTCAGTTGTCCATGAATTAACGGATCAATCCACCCTGTGGTGACTGCACTGAGGAACAAAATAAAGCAAGCGAAAAAGGCCTCGTAAACCTTATGTGTCCGACCCACGTGGTCTTCCGAAGGAAGGTTAATGCTCCAGTATAACAGCGTTATCAATACCATCCCAAATCCTAATACAACATGAGAATAAAATAATAATTGATAACCTGGCGCTCCCCCCCACGAATCCTTTTGATAATGACCAAAGTCTGTAAGAAGTAAAATTAGATCTACTAGAAGGAGGCTTAAAGATAAAATTTTAAGGCGAGAGAAATTTGAGAATACTTGGTTTTTCAAAAACTCCTCCTGAGGCACAGAAAAAATAGTTTCTTTACTAAAGTGTAAGATACTCATCTTCACTCCTTATTCATGAATTACTGCTAATATGTTTAAAAATGATATATTTCTTCTTATATTTCACCAAGATCCTCCATTATCCTCCTTCGGATTACAAAAAACAGATCCTTTCCTCTATCATCTGATTATTATTTCTTCTAACCTAATCCGTCGGTTGGAATATAATGGTATTAACTATCTACGGAAAGGTGGTTGCTTCAAGGTGGATTCTAAAAACGGATTTAATTCTTATCCTACTCATTATGGACCTTATCCGATTAACCCTAACCTCATTCGGAGGTATCCACCTCAAATTCCTAAATCTTACGGTGTCCCTCCCCGCCCACTGATCCTTCCTTCGTTTACTACACTCCCACTAAGTTATTGGCAACTGTTATCTCCCACGTTTTTTGGGATTGCAGGTAGTCTTTTCCTTAGCCTTTTTGCAAACGACGAGAATGATCTCCTTGAAAATTTTGGAGGAAACTTTTTCAAATTGGGGCTCGTCGGCTATTCAATCGGTGCTATAATTGCTGTTTCTTTCTGCATATCTCGTGTCGTAACTGATCCAAAAACCCACGTTCATAGCTTTGTTTATCCGATCGGAGGAGCGCTTGCCTCAGTTATCCTTCTTTTCACATCAGAGTATCTTCTTCTCTACCGATTTTTCCCTTCAAGTTTCAAGGGTGATGTAGGAGATAATTTAATAACCCAGTTTTTATCATTTCTATATTTCAGTATTACCACGATCGCCACAGCAAACTTAGGGGACATCCTGCCAGATAATTTAACTGCCCGCGCTTTAATTGCCACCGAAATTGCCTTTAATCTCTTCACGTTAGCAATAGGAATTCAACTCCTTCTTGCGCAAAAATCTTAACCTTAAGGGGACATTTCTCTCGTAACTGTCCAAATTTACATATTGAGTATGTATTATGTATTAATGTAAAAATATGCCTCTATTTTTCTTCTGAATGAAGTATTATTAATACGTACGTATCGAACACTTTCTTAAAATCTGAGGAGGGAATATAAGATGATTCAATGGCCAAAAGCGAATGATGTTTTGGGAACAGTAAACCGCGGAAACCCAAGTGAATCTGGACTTTGCACCTTATGTCGCGCAGATTGTCAAGGAAAATGTGAAAACTGGATGTCTAGCCTCAAAGGTCGGAAGATGCTGTATCCTCGAGATTTCGGAATAGTCACAGCGGGCAGTTCCAATACAACTCATATCGGTGTTAACTATAATTCTCTTCGAATTCAAGGATTTAACTATGGCGCCTATGGGTTGCCAGGCGTTTTAACTAATAGTGCGGATGATTGTATTTTCCCCAATGTTAATACTGAAACTGAATTTGGCGGCCAAGTCAAAACTAAGGTTAGGGTACCCATAATGACAGGGGCTTTGGGTTCTACCTTTATTGCTGCCAAGTATTGGGATTCCTTTGCTATTGGTGCTGCATTGGTAGGATTTCCGATTGTAATTGGTGAAAATGTCGTCGGTGTCGATAAGGAATCCGTTCTAGAAAATGGGAAGATCATCAAAGCGCCTGAATTAGACCGTCGGATTCAAACCTACCTCAATTATTACGATGGCTATGGTGCTATTATCGTCCAAATGAATGTTGAAGATACTCGTAACGGAGTCGCCGAATACATAATTAAAAAATATGGCAATGATGTTATCCTTGAATTGAAGTGGGGACAGGGAGCTAAAGATATTGGCGGGGAAATCCAAGTCACTAGCCTGGAGTACGCTCTTTTCCTCAAAGACAGAGGATACGTCGTTGACCCTGACCCGAGTAAACCAGAGGTTCAATCGGCCTATAACAATGGTGCACTCAAATCATTTGCCCGTCATAGCCGTCTTGGCTATACGAATCTTGCTAATTATGACGAAGTTCGAGCCGATTTCATGAAATCAGTTGACTACCTCAGAGGCTTAGGCTATCAACGAATCTCTTTGAAAACCGGGTCTTACGGTATGGAAGCTTTAGCAGCCTCTATCAAATTAGCCTCTGACGCTCAACTCGATTTACTAACAATTGATGGCTCCGGTGGTGGTACTGGTATGAGCCCCTGGAACATGATGGAGACTTGGGGCGTTCCTGCTCTCCTCCTCCATGCCAAAGCTTATGAATATGCCAGCGTTTTAGCCGCTAAAGGACACAAAGTGGTTGATATGGCTTTTGCGGGCGGATTAGCTAGAGAAGACCATATCTTTAAGGCCTTGTCCTTAGGAGCACCCTTTACAAAATTGGTGTGTATGGGGAGAGGGGTTATGATCCCCGCGTTTGTCGGTGCGAACATCGAGGGAGCCCTTAACCCCGAACGCAGAAATGTTTTGAATGGGAATTGGGATACCTTACCTAAGAGCGTACTGGAGCACGGCTCGAAAGCGGAAGAAATCTTTGCAGGTTATTATGACATTCAAAGCAAGATTGGTGCGGATGCCATGAAGAAGATTCCCTATGGTGCAATTGCTGTCTGGACTTTAGCGGATAAACTTGCGGGCGGACTTCAACAGTTTATGGCAGGTGCTCGTAAATTCTCACTCAGCCAAATTGCTCGAACAGATATTTCCTCTGCTAATCGTGAGACGGAAATTGAAACTGGCATTCCTTTTATCACGGATTTCCAAGATGAGTTTGCTAAAAAAATTCTAAATAGCTAAACCTAACTTATAGAAATTTATGCCTAATAAGTACGGAAAGGGTCCCCCTTGATTGAGGGGGACCCTTTCCGTACTAGACATTTTTAGAAGATAACTCCTAAAGCAATTAAAATTAATATTGCGATCGCAATAATTCCTACGCCTACACCCGTACCAACTGCTACCGGGGCTACTCGACAACCACAACCAACGCCACCAAATCCGTACATTATTATACCTCCTTCAAATTCAATCCATGAACGTAAGAGTTTGAGGATTTAGAATACAATTCCCATTGCAATGAGGAGTAAAATTATTACAACTACGGCAGCAATACCAGCGCCAATGCCACCGCCACAAGCTACGCCAACTCCGCCAGCTCCGAATGCCATTTCAAATCCCCCTTTCATTCTTTGATATAGTATACGATTATCAAAAGTTATTGTTCCATATTTTTCCAATTATTTAAGTAGCGCTTTTTCAAAATCTTCTATTGGTTTTTTCTGGGGAAGTTTAACCGCTTTAAATAGGCAAAGAATTCGCCTTCAATATAATTAAACGAATTCTTTGCCTTGAAATTCTCAATTTTATAACTATATTATTGATGATCGTTGAAAGCTTACTATAAAGCTTTTTCTCCACTATCACCCGTCCTTATAGTGTATGCATTTTCGACGGCAGTAACAAATATTTTTCCGTCCCCGATCTCACCAGTCCGAGCTTCTTGCTTAATAATCTGAATAACTTCATCTACGAATTGATCTAATACAACGATCTCAATTTTGACCTTAGGGATTAGATGTACCGTATATTCCACACCCCGATAGATCTGTGTATTCCCTTTTTGTTTACCACACCCGATTACTTGGGTCACTGTCAAACCGTTAACCCCATGCTTCCCCAAAGCATCTTTGACATTATCTAACTTTCCGGGACGGATGATCGCCTCTATTTTCTTCATCTTAATCACTCCAATATAATCTAATTAATCCAAACTCAAATTTACGTTTTCCATACTAGTCATGAAAGTCTGTAACTGCCCCTGATTTACGCCCATACTTGCACTCGAGTTATGCAAGTTGAGAACCATCCCCACCTTGCAAACTTGGATTCGTTTAGACGAATTCAGAATAGGCGGTCTCGCCGTGTAACGATAAATCCAAACCTGTGGATTCTTGTTCCTCATTGACACGAAGTTTCATAACGAGAGAAATTCCTTTTAATATGATAAAGGTTGCAGCTCCGGTAAAGAGGATCGTAATCCCTACACTTATTGCCTGAATTCCTAAGAGGGATGCATTCCCGTAGAACAAGCCGTCTGCACCTGCCGGATTAATGGTGGTAGTCGCAAAGATCCCTGTTGCCAAGGCTCCCCAGGTTCCACCTATTCCATGGCAACCAAAGGCATCTAAAGCATCATCATATCCGAATTTTGCCTTCATTACGCTTATCGCTAGATAACAAACCGTGCCGCCTACTAAGCCGATAAATATGGAAGAGAGAGGGGTTACAAATCCTGCCCCAGGGGTTATAGCTACTAACCCTGCCACTGCACCACTGGCTGTGCCTAGAATGGTGGATTTTCCTCTATGGATACGTTCTACTACTGCCCAAGCAATAGCCGCCGCAGCAGCAGCAGTGTTAGTGTTGACAAAGGCCATTCCAGCTAGACCATTTGCACCTAGCGCACTGCCAGCATTAAAGCCAAACCATCCAAACCAGAGAAGTCCAGCTCCTAAAACGGTCATTGGAACGTGATGCGGAGCCATGGAGTCTTTACCCAACCCTTTGCGTTTTCCGAGGATTATGGCCACTGTTAAAGCGGAGTATCCCGAACTGATATGCACCACGTTTCCACCGGCAAAATCCAACGCACCTAAAGTTCTTAAAAAGCCACCGACACCCCAAACCCAATGGGCCAAAGGATCATAAACGAGGGTTGCCCACAATAGTACGAAGACAGTAAAAGCGGGAAAACGCATCCGTTCTGCGACAGAACCACTTATTAGCGCGGGAGTAATGATTGCAAACATCATTTGAAACGCCATAAAGACAACCGCTGGGATGGTAGCCGCATAATCCAAGTTAGGCTCCATACCGACTCCGTTTAACCCCAGCCAATCTAAACCTCCAATTAAACCGTGATAGTCTGTCCCAAAAGCCAAGGTATACCCTACTAAAATCCACTGCAAAGACATGATCCCCATAATGATCCAACTTTGCATCAAGGTGCTAAGAACATTTTTTTTACGGACCATACCACCATAAAAGAGAGCCAACCCCGGTGTCATAAGAAAAACTAGTGCTGTCGAAATCATAATAAATCCTGTATCTCCTGTATTCATCATCCTACCTCCTTGAAAATAAAAGGCGCTTTGAGCTACTCTTGCGAGTATGCTCAAAGCGCCTTTGCTTTGCTTTTTCTTTCCATGAGTTATCGGTGTGCACACCTTATGTTTGATATTTTAACTGAAGAAGTTACAATTTACAATACCCTTATCTCATGAATCCTGTATACCTTTATATCTTTTCTTGATCGTTAGACAAATTGTCAATTTTCTCAAGAATTACTTGAATTCGCCCACGCTCGCGCTCCGCAAAAACTCCGCTTTCTAGCCTTTTCATATATTGAACTAGGGCTACCTCAATAATCTCCAGCTCGTGGGACGTAAACTCGACCATGTCCCCTTCCCCCTTCGCACCTAACATATTATTTCCTAAAAAATTGTTATTCGCATTACGGGAAAAAAGAACTACCAAGTACGCTAATTAAGCTAATTTGCTAATTCCACTAATTGCAGTAACTCCGAGGCTCAATATATTTGAATGAATTCCCTGATCACCGGCATGATTAAGGGATTATAGACAAAATTCAAGAACAAAAACAAGATGAGCCCCACAACTCCACCGATCATCGAACCATTAATTCGAATCCATTGTAGGTCGTTGCCTGCTTTGTCCTCAACAAACTGGTTAAGGTCCTGGTCAGTGTATGCTGCTAGGGTCTCTCTGACTATATTCCCAATCAAGTCATGTTCGTTTTTAATCACTCGGCATAAGGTATCTGCTAAAAATGCATTGATCATCTTCTGAAATACCTTATTCTCCCGAACAGTTACCCAGTACAGATCTATGTACGGGTGAAGCGTACGAAACAGGGCATCCGGCTCAGAAGCTGTTGAAACTGTTGATGGGTCAGGGACTTCGCAGATCGCCTTAAGGATTGATTCTAAAAATTCTTCAAAGAAAGCCTCTGCCAAAACAGCCTCTTTCCATTGCTCAATTTTTTCCTTAACCTGACTATCCCGCCCTAACTCGACTGTTTTTGCTAAGAAAGTATCCTTCAGACTAAAACGCAGAGGATGTCTAGGGTCTTTTAGCATGCGCAAGGTTAATAATAACTCCACCTGTAAGGCTTCGGCTGCATCGTCAAGATTCAAACCATCTGACATTTCGATAAAGCTTAACATGGTTCGAAAGATGGCTCCACCGCTGGCGACTTTTTCTTCTTTAATTTCCTCAAGGTAATGAACAATAACTTTCTTTGTTTTCCCTTCCGAGGCTTTATCCCATAATTCTTCCGCTAACCAATCTAACCCTTGATCGAGATATCCGTATTCTAATGCCCATCCGCTCAAGCCTTGGATTCTCGAAGTTAGGTCCCAAGTCTTCGCCTTATTCCGAAGAAACTCAGCCAGCTTATGGGCCAGCTGCCTTGTGTCTTGTTTTTTGAAATACCCTCGGATATATAACGTCAACTTCTCAGTAAGATAATGGGACCCACCCGCCTTTTCCAAATACTTAAGCATTGTCTCGGTAAATGGAATTCCTTCTATTTTGCTACGGATCATATCTAGGCCCAAGAGTTCTTTTTGTACCATGGAAGCCACCGCTTCAATGACCTTTTCTCTATTTCTTGGGATTAGTGCCGTATGGTAACCCCAGCCAAGTGGCTTTCTGAAAATCGCCGTGACCGCAAACCAATCGGCGATGCCACCGACTAATGCTGCTTCTGAAACAAAATAAATCAGACTAATTCCAAAGCTATTGGGATAATAGTGTTCTAACCCTGCTGCCCCGATAAAAAAGACAAAAACCAGGGCTAACGTGATGTTTGCTTTTTTATGGTAATTCATGAGCGCAACACCATCCCCAGCACATAAATTATCATTCCCGCCAAGCCGCCTACTACAGACCCGTTTATCCGGATCATTTGTAAATCATTACCGGCTTTTTCCTCGATTAGCTCAACAAGTTTATCATCCGTCAAAGGGTCTAAGCCTTCCCTGACCATGCGACCAATTGCATCATGGTACAATCCAATTTGGTTTTCGAGAATTTGCTTGACCTTTTCATCCACTTTAAGCCTAAGCTCGTTATTCTGCTCAAATTTCCCTAGGTTACTCTCCCAATTGTCCCTTAACTGATTTAAATAACGCCCGAGCAAGGAATGCATTAAAGACGGATTTGGAGAGCTTGTCCCCTTCCCTTTGATAACGCTTAGAATTATGTCGTTCAAATGGTTCTGAAGTAAAGATTTTGTCTTAAGTTCTAACAAAAAGCTTAGCAAGAAGGCCTTTAGCCAATGTTCAACAGTGCCATCCTGGAGAGATGTTTTAACTTTATCACTAAGCCCATGTGCTAAAACGGAGGGAGAGGGCAGGAATTTTCCCACCATTTTTCGGGCCGGATTATTGTCTCCATACCTGTTTAAAGCTGCTTCAATTGTAGTTACCAACGCATCTTTTACTTGAGGTTGTTCCATATACTGATCAATGGTTTGGCAAATGATCTTTAATAGCTGATCTATATCTCCATGTTCCAGCGAAAATTCTAAAACTCCCACTAGAGTTTGGGCGAGATTCACACTACTGACGCTTTCATGGAATAAGCACTCAAGTTCAACTTCTCCCTCACGGTAGTTCGTCAAGTCCTTAGCAAGTTTGGCGAGAAGAAGATTTAGAGTCTTTTGAACCTCCGGCTCTGAGATAATTTGAATTAGCACCTTTGAAAAGTCCCAAGCGGATAATTTACGTCGGAGTACATCTTGGGATAGTAATTCATCCTGTACCATATTTGCTAAGGCTGCGAAGATCCGTTCCCGGTTGTGCGGAATAATCTCTGTCCGCAGCACTTTCCCGGTCCGGATTCCTAACGGGCGTCGAAATAGGGCCGTCACTGCAAACCAGTCAGCTAGCCCTCCGATCATCCCAGCACTACATCCGCTTGAAATGAGCCCGCCAATAAAGTTGCCATGAAACGGATAACTAAACAAAAATCCAAGGGTGATACCCCCTAGGGTAAGATTAGCCCTCTGTGTATTATTTCTTTTCGTCATTATTTTCCACCTACGCTCAGAATAAACTCTTCACCTATTCTAGTCTATTTTTCATTCTTGTACCAGTGTCTTAGGATTTGGGCTTATCTTATTCCCTGCCACTAGTACTATGAGTAACATTAAAACTGCGCCTGCAATATAGGGTAAGCGCATGCCAATTACGAATAGGGCTCCTCCTGTCACAGGTCCGATAATCCTGCCAAGACTAGCAAAGGCTTGAAAAAGGCCGAGGGAAGCACCTTGGCCCCCAGTGCTTTGTTTTGTTACAAGACTTGAACTTGTTGGGGTCATGAGCGAATTTCCAACCATGAATACTACCGTAGAGGACACTAGTAATACGGCATTTGAGGCACTCGCTGTCAAAATGATCAAAAGGAACCCGATTGAACAGAGAACCGCCCCAAACTTCACGAGACTGGCCTCTCCAAACTTCTTGACTAATTTACCAATTAGGAAGCCCTGTACAAATACCCCGAAGATACCAATTATGGCAAACGTATACCCCATATCTTTAGGGCCAAAGCCGACTTCGGCCGCTGAAAGCAAAGCAAAGGTACTTTCAAACATGGACATGGTAAAATTCAGGGCAAAATTAAACGCAAACAGCGCAAATAAGGGATTTTTCACTACATCTAGGGTGAGCTTTGGCCTATGGCGTTTAGAAATTGATGAGATGGGTTGTTTTAAAGATTCAGGTAAAAATAGCCAGGTAAATGGAAGTAGTAATAAGGCTAACCCTCCAGCAACAAAAAACGGCAAGGAGAAACTATAGTGACCAAGCCAGCCACCTATGGCAGGTCCAAAGATCATTCCAAGCCCCATTGCAGCACCTATCATCCCCATACTTTTCGATCGATCGGCCCCTTCCGTTATATCCGCTAAATAAGCCATCGCAGTTGGTAGCGTGGCGGATGAAATCATTCCAGCTACAGCACGAATTCCAATTAATAAGTAAAGATTGTTGACCATTCCGAACATCAGAAATGTCAAACCATATCCACTGAGTCCGATAAGGATAACAGGGCGACGACCAATACGATCGGACATGCGACCCCAAAATGGAGCAAAAAAGAACTGCATAATTGAGTAAGCAGACATAAAAATCCCTAAGGAAAGAGCTCCTCCACCTAGCTTATCCACAAAGAAAGGTAGAATGGGAATTACAATACCAAACCCAACCATGACTAAAAATTGAATGATCAATAAGATGACCATTGGACGCCTAATATTCTTTTGCATCAAAAATGCTCCTATCTATACCGCGTTTTGTTCTAACGTTAAATCGTCCAACACATCGTTCAACTGTTCCAGAGCTTTATTCAGTTCCGAGACTTGAAGGAGATCTAGCTTCTGAAAGATACGTGCAAACTTGATTTTTCTTTCTTCTTCAAAGGCTTTTAGGGGTTCAATCCCTTGAGGAGAAAGCTGAATAATAACCACGCGCCGATCTTCCTCGCTACGGGTTCGCGTTATAAGACCTAACTTATATAAACGATCCACAAATCCAGTCACTGCTCCCAAGGTAATCCCGAACTGTTGAGCAATATCAGATGGAGTACAGCTAATGCGACGTTCCAAGTACTTCAAAAACATCATCTGATGCATGGATAAGTTACTTTCTTCAGGCATCAGAAAGCATTGATACTTTTTCCAAACCGCTCTAAACAAATGGTCTGTCTCTTCCATGAGAACAGCTTCGTTTCCTTTGGTCATGGGTATCACTCCTTAATAAGAGTTTCATTGATAGCCCTCATTATAATCTCCATAAATAGTTTATGTCAATTATTACTTAATTCCCTTTTTTACTTTAAATTAACCCTTTTATTAACGCAAAAAAACTCAGGCTCATAATTAATGCGCCTGAATCTCTTTGTTCATTCTTGAATACCGTATACTTTATCGAGACCTATTCGTAGACTTTCTCCTCTGTCAAATGTGCGTTTAAAGCATCCTCTTCGATTAAACGGTATTTTGGCATTTGGCTTTGGGTTTGAAATTCCTTGTAATATTCATGTTGAATGATTAGATCCATGACTTCGTTAGTACCCGTCCAAATCATGATTAACCGTGTATCACGCAAGAGCCTTTCGACAGGGTAGACGTTGGTATAGCCGATTCCCCCCATGATTTGCATGGCATCATTGACCACAGCCCAAGCCGTATTAGTGGCAAATTTCTTGGCTTCAGAAACTAATCGCCTTCCCTGCGCTGCCGGTACGCCTGAATCAATGGCTCGAGCGGCTGCGTAGACCAAAGCCCTTGCGGCATCTAAGCGTGTGATAGAGTCTGCGACTTTAAAGCTAACTCCTTGAAAATCCTTGATTGTGTGATTAAAGGCCTTACGTTTGGTACTGTAAGCTGTAGCAACTTCTAAGGCTGCCCTTGCCATACCTAAGGCTCCAGCCGCACTTGTCAATCTCTCCGGGATCATCATCTGATAGAAAATTTCAGTAGCTCCATTTTCTTTGCCTAAAAGGTTTTTGCTGGGAATCCGCACATCCTTGAAAACGACTCGTCCGGCTCCACCACCACGAGTCCCCATTAATCCATATACATGCCCGACTTCAACGCCTGGACCCCTATCGACGATGAAGGCACTCATACTTTCATGAGACTTGCCCTCCGGATTTGTTTTAGCATACACCATAAAATAATCCGCACCTTCAGCACCAACGACAAATCGCTTTTGCCCGTTAAGGATGAAATCGTCTCCATCTCGTACTGCTAACGTGGTCGCCCCAAAGAAGTCCGAGCCGCCCCGGGGTTCAGTTAGTGCTTCAGCGGTGTAGATTTTTCCTTCCAAGGTAGGTTTTAGGTAGCGCTGTTTTAGGTCTTCTGAGCCAAAGCGAGCAAGTGCTTCCCCAACAATGGAAGGTAGTGAATAAAGGCAAGCTAGGCTAGTACCTAAAACACCGATTTCTTCTAGAACTCCGACTTCATCAACCCAATTAAGCCCTCGGCCACCATACTCTAGGGGAAAACGCAAACCTAAAAGATTGGCTTTCCCTAGGTCTTTAATGTATTCGACGGGATAAACCACTTTTTCAGCATCCATATCCAGAATCAATTGTTTGGGTACTTTTTCTTTTACAAAGGTGATCGCTTCGTTTTGCAGTTCTTGTTGTTCATGGGTCAAAAGGAAATCAAACATTTTTTCTCTCCTCCTCGTTTGTTGAGAGTTTTTACCAATTGTCTAAATTATTGTTGTCGGGGGGCATCTTCCTTTTTGGGACGTTCTTGATTGCGTTTTTTCAGTAACTCCGTAAACTGCTGATGGTAATCCGTCAACTCCCCTTTTAGAAGGATGAGCTCTTGAATCTTTTCTTCAAGCTCCTGTAACCTCTTTTCTCCGTACGCTACTGTGCGTTCAAGTTGGAGGCCTTCTGTGCGATCAATGTCATAGAGGTCGATCATTTCCTTAATTTCGGCTAGAGAAAACCCTAACCTTTTACCCCGCAGGATTAAGGTTAAGCGGGCCCTTTCGCGGGGGCCATATAATCTCTGGCTCATTTTCTCGTGATGTAATGGGGTTAACAAGCCCATTTCCTCATAATAACGAATGGTCCTCGGTGTAATGAGCAATTCTTGGGCTAAATTTGAAATGCTCACGAGTGGCTGTTCCAATATAAAACACCCCCTTTCAAAACGTAAATCTAATATTAATAATATTCTGACACCAGTTTACGTGAACGTCAACCCTTTTTTTTACGTGAAATGAGGGCGGTCCCCATTTCACGCCTCTCCCTTTCGCACTCTCACTCTTACACGCTTAAATCATAAAAAACTGGGAAGCATAAGAAAGACCTCAGCGTGATTCGTTAGCAGATATTCGTAGTCAACTAAAGGAGGACTCCCATGTGCAATAACCCTTTACTTAAAGATCCCTATCAACTGTTGGATAACTATATTGACAATCTGCCCTATAAAAAAGAAAACCTTATCGTAATCCTCCATCATGCTCAACAACTTTTCGGTTACCTGCCCGATAAAGTGCAGTGGCATATTGCCCAAAAATTGGACATTCCCTCCGCCAAAGTTTATGGGGTCGTGAGTTTCTATTCGTTCTTTACTATGAAACCCCGCGGGCAACACGTTGCGAATGTTTGCATGGGTACCGCCTGTTTTGTGCGAGGTTCTGAGAAGTTACAACAGGAGATTGAAAATCAGCTAGGGATTAAAACAGGGCAAACAACGTCGGATAATTCTTTTTCTCTGGATTCAGTGCGTTGCATTGGTGCGTGTGGGCTTGCTCCAGTCATGACGGTGGATGGAAAAGTCCATGGACGTTTAGAAAGCACCGAGGATATTAACCAGGTCCTTGATAAGTATCGTACGGAAGCTAGGGACTAGCCACTTACTCCTGGCCTCGCGCCTCAAACCTCGACCAAAGGAAGGAAAGTCATATGAAACTCAAAGACACCGCTGCGCTAAATGCGCTAAGGGCAAAAAGCCTAGCTCTTCTTGAAAATCGACGTGTCTCTAACCTAATTACAACTATGAACGCCCAAGGTAAACCTCGCCATATTATGGTTTGTGGTGGAACCGGCTGCCATGCTTCGGATAGTCCTGAAATCGCTAAGCTTCTTAAAGAGGAACTAGAACGACGCGGATTGTCCGATCAAGTTGAAGTACTCCAAACAGGTTGCTTTGGGTTTTGTGAAAAAGGACCAATTTTAGAAATTCATCCCGATAATACTCTCTATGTAGAAGTTTCCACTACCGATGTAGCAGATATCGTTGAGGAACACTTCATCCAAGGGAAACAGCTCGAACGACTTCTCTATATTGAGCCCAACACAGAAAAACGTTTTGCCTCTGACCTCCCTTTCTATCACAACCAACTGCGTATTGCTCTCCGTAACTGTAGCTATATTGCGCCTGAAAACATTCTTGAATATATTGCAGCCGATGGATATCAGGCCATAGCCAAAGTTCTTTTTAAGATGACTCCCGACTCGGTTATAGCTGAGATCAAAAAAAGTGGTCTTCGTGGACGAGGCGGCGGTGGATTTCTCACTGGCGTAAAGTGGGAATTAACGCGTCAGGGTGAGGCGAAGCAACGCTATATTATCTGTAATGCTGACGAGGGAGATCCAGGCGCTTTTATGGACCGCTCCATCCTTGAAGGCGACCCGCATAGTGTCTTAGAAGCTATGCTTATAGCAGGATCCGTGATCGGGTCAACCCATGGATTTATCTATATTCGTGCAGAATACCCTCTAGCTATTCACCGTTTAGAAATCGCTATTTCTCAAGCTAGGGAATATGGTTTACTTGGCAAAGAAATTTTAGGTAGTGATTTTTGCTTTGATGTTGAAATAAAATACGGGGCCGGAGCCTTTGTGTGTGGAGAAGAAACAGCTCTTATTCATTCCATCGAAGGCGCTCGAGGGGAGCCTTCGGTCAAACCACCCTTCCCTGCTCAAAAGGGACTTTGGGGCAAGCCTACCTGTGTTAATAATGTGGAAACGCTCGCGAATATCTCTCCCATAATTTTAAGGGGCTCCGACTGGTTTGCCAGGATTGGAACGGAAAAAAGTAAAGGAACCAAGGTTTTCGCCTTAGCCGGAAAAGTTAACAATGTTGGTTTAGTGGAAGTCCCTATGGGAACAACCCTACGCCAAATTATTTTTGACATTGGCGGTGGGATAAAACACCACAGAAACTTTAAGGCGGCTCAAACTGGTGGCCCCTCTGGCGGATGTATACCCACCAGATATTTAGATACCCCTATCGATTATGAATCTTTAATTTCTATCGGCTCGATGATGGGCTCTGGGGGCCTGATTGTCATGGATGACAGCGATTGTATGGTAAATATCGCTAAGTTCTTCCTCGAATTCACGGTAGATGAGTCTTGCGGTCGGTGCACCGCTTGCCGCGTCGGTACGAAACGTCTTCATGAAACTTTAACCAAAATCACGGAAGGCAAAGGAACCTTAGATGATTTAGAGAGTCTGGAGAAATTAAGTAAGATCATTAAGGATACCTCGCTTTGTGGGCTTGGCCAAAGTGCGCCCAACCCCATTCTTTCCACTTTGGAGTATTTCAGAGACGAATACCTAGCCCATATCGTTGATAGATCTTGTCCAGCGGGCGTTTGCAAAAGTTTACTGAAGTATAAGATTACTGACAAATGTAAAGGGTGTACTCTTTGCACCAAACACTGTCCGGCTAACTGCATCACTGGCTCCGCCAAGGAACTTCACGTCATCGACGAAGAACGTTGCCTTAAATGCGGGGCATGTATGGAAAAATGCCACTTCGGTGCTATCATCCGCCATTAAGATACCCTTAAAGGAGGACTCCGTTATGGATATACAACTGACCATCAATGACATATCCCTTACTGTTCCGGAAGGAATGTCCATTTTGGACGCTGCTCGAACTATAAATATTGACATTCCGACCTTATGCTACCTCAACCTACATGAGATGAGAATGAATAATCACATTGCATCCTGCCGGGTCTGTGTGGTTGAAGTAGAGGGTCGCCGAAATTTGGCTCCCTCTTGTTCAACCCCTGTATTCAGTGGAATGGTTGTTAAAACAGATACTCTGCGGGCCATCCAATCCAGACGGACCATGGTTGAGTTGCTACTTTCTGACCATCCTAAATCATGTTTAACCTGTGCCAAAAACTTGGACTGCGATCTCCAAGCTCTTGCTGCGGATTTAGGGGTTCGGAATATCTCCTATGAAGGGGAAGAATCTAAGTTTGAGATTGATAAATCTAGTTTAGCTATTATTCGCGACCCCAATAAATGTATTCGCTGCCGTCGCTGTGAAACGATGTGCAACGATGTTCAGACGGTTGGCGTTTACTCAGCAGTGGGCCGCGGGTTCGAAACCGTGGTTAAAACAGCTTTTGATTTACCTCTACACGAGACCTCGTGCACCTTCTGTGGGCAATGTGTCGCAGTATGTCCAACGGGCGCTTTGATGGAACTTGATCAAGTCGACAAGGTTTGGAAAGCCCTTAATGATCCGACACGCTACGTTATTGTTGAAACAGCCCCCGCCGTTCGGGTCGCCCTCGGAGAAGGGTTCGGGCTGGAGCCAGGAACGATTGTGACTGGCAAAATGGTTGCCGCTCTCCGGAGACTTGGATTTGACCGTATCTTTGATACTGAATTTGGGGCTGATGTGACGATTATTGAGGAAGCCACCGAGCTGATTCACCGTATAGAGCATGGCGGACGTCTACCCATCCTCACCAGTTGTTGCCCCGCTTGGGTCAAATTCTTTGAACATCAATTTCCGGATTTGTTGGACATCCCATCAACCTGCAAATCTCCTCATGAAATGTTAGGAGTCTTGTCTAAAAGTTATTATGCAGAGACCTATGGAATCGATCCTCAGAAAATTACGGTTGTTTCAATTATGCCTTGCATTGCCAAAAAATACGAAGCAGCTCGCCCTGAACTGGGGCAAGACCCAGTCACTCCCGATGTAGACATCGTCATCACGACTCGGGAACTTTCGCGCATGATCAGGGAAGCGGGCATTCATTTTGATCTCCTAAAAGAAGAAGAATTCGATCACCCCTTAGGGGAATCAACCGGTGCTGCCGTCGTATTTGGAACTACCGGCGGGGTCATCGAAGCAGCCCTGAGGACAGCCTATGAGTGGCTTACCGGTCAACCCTTAGAAAACGTAGAATTTGAGCCGCTTCGGGGAATGGATGGAATCAAGGAAGCTGTCATTCCGATTGGGGAGCGCGAATTCCGAATTGCTGTTACCCATGGTCTGGGCAATGCCCGTACCATTCTGGAAAAGATCCAATCCGGCGAAAGTCATTATGATGCCATCGAGATAATGGCTTGTCCTGGCGGTTGTATCGGAGGGGGTGGACAACCTTATCACCATGGGAACCTAGAAATTTTACAAGCCCGGGCTAGCGCCATCTATAAAGAAGACCGTTCCAAAACCTTGCGCAAATCCCATGAAAATCCGGCTGTCCTCAAGCTATACAAGGATTTCATTGGCAAACCCTACGGAGAAAAAGCCCATCAATTGCTTCATACAAGCTTTACTCAACGCCGAAAAATTTAACGCCACGTTCCTCCACTTCTTGCTCTTTCCCTTACTTTATTTCAAATAAAAGGTTATGATAAACTCTAAAGGGAAAAACAAGTCAATGGAGGATATAATGCAACACGAATTCTCTAGAACAGAACTACTGATTGGAAATACGGGTCTGGATAAACTTCGCCAAAGCACTGTCATGATATTTGGCATCGGAGGGGTTGGCTCTTATACCGTGGAGGCCTTGGCCCGTGCAGGCGTCGGTCATTTAATTCTAGTTGACTATGACGATATTTGTCTCACGAATATTAACCGCCAATTACACGCCCTTCACTCCACTGTGGGCATGGCAAAAATCGAGGTCATGAAACGCCGAATTCTAGAGATTAATCCTAAAGCCCAGGTCGAAACGATCAAGAAGTTCTATACTGCAGCTGATGCTGACCACTTTCTGGATAGAGAGCTTGATTATGTCATCGATGCTATCGATACTGTTTCAAGTAAGGTGAATTTAGCCAAAGAATGTTTACAGCGCAAAGTATCCTTTATATCTAGTATGGGGGCGGGAAATCGCCTTACTGCTGAAAATTACAAAGTAACCGACATCTCTAAGACCAGTGGAGACCCACTGGCTAAAGCCATGCGTAAACTTCTCCGCAAAGAAGGCATCACTCATGGGATTAAGGTTGTGTTTAGCCCGGACCTTCCGCTAACCCCGATCTCCTCCAGCGAGAACTGCCATATCCCGGGGAGCATTTCCTTTGTTCCTTCTGTGGTTGGGCTTCTAATAGCTGGGGAAGTAATACGAGATTTATTGCAAGGTTCCGAACGGAAAGCATGATAGGTTCAATGTCTAAAGGCGTTTTTGCGTCTT
>DAIEHY010000259.1 GCA_027353165.1 Desulfosporosinus sp. | reverse complement strand
AGCGGATCGAGAAAAAACACTTCTCTTCGAAGCGCTAAACGTCGCGCGCGCCTTAGCTCCTATCCCAGACGAATTGAAATCACTCGAAGCAAAATTGAAACTATCGATTGGGGAGGATGCCAACACTCGTGAAACTATGTTTGTGCATGGTAGAACACCTAGGCAGGACATCCATCGCAGCCAGTGCTGTTTTCAACTTGAAGAGGCAGCGCGGAACAAACGCAAAGTTGATATTCTCTATCGCAAAGGAGAGGAACCGGCGCGCGAACTTAGACTTTACCCATTGGGGATCGTCTATTTTTGGGTTCTAGACAATTGGTATCTTGTTGCTCAGGATGAACAGGATCAAAAAATTAAAACGTATTTGGTAAATAGAATTTTGGATGTTACCTTGTTGACTGAGTTATTCCCTGCGGCGGAAGGGTTTGATTTACATACTTGGTACCAATATGCTTGGGGAGTTTATCGGGATCAAAAACCAGTACCTGTTGTTATACGTTTTTATGATCATTACTCAACTTTAAGTCGTGTGCGAGCAGAATTGAGGAATCGAAAAACTTGTATCTTGACAGAGGATGAAGACGGTCTGGTGATGAGAGATCAAGTTGAAGGACTTGATGAATTAGCGGTTTGGCTTCGAGGGATCGGCGCGGGTGCGGAGGTTATTGAGCCTGCGGTGCTCCGCGAAAAGGTCCTGTTGGAATTTGTGCGACTTCAACAAATGTATGGGGGTGAATCTCTTGGACTCGATT
>DAIEHY010000258.1 GCA_027353165.1 Desulfosporosinus sp. | reverse complement strand
CATCTTGGATTTCACTGCAGAAAGTCAAAAAGCAATATTGCAGAGAGAGCACGTTAAGCGGAATTTGCGTAAGCGAACGCAGACGATAAAGCGTTAAGCACGCCAATGGTTCACATGCAGTCATACATAAGGGTTTTGGCACGATAGTCTCCTGTGGAGAGTATCGCCCGAGGCCAACCTGTCAAATTAAACCGAAGGCCGAGTGGATCGTAGCTTTAGCGGCAAGTGAGTAGCAAATGCAGCGTGTGCGAACGGGCAAAATTGCTTTTGACCCGCATTCAAGGTTTTTGCAGTAGAATCATAGCAATTTTTAGCCCAAAAAGAAATTTTAAGAAATTGTTCTTTTTTTAACACAAACATTCTAAGATTTGATACAATACTCCGTGGCACGACATTATATTAACTTGATAATAACCATAGGCTGCTCCGTGGAGATCTGAGAAAATTTTAGGTTGGGGGTTAATTTCTATGTTTGGTATAACACCAAAAGAAGATAAATTCTATCAACTCTTTTCCCAAAGCACTGATATCATCTCAAAATCCCTTAGCAGGCTTCAAGGCATTATGCAGCAAGACTGTGTTTCCGGGGAAGACGCTGCTCAAATGCATCGCTTCGAACATGAGGCAGACAACGTCACCAATCAAATCTTAGAACGACTGAATTCTACGTTCATTACGCCACTGGATCGGGAAGATATTTACAAGCTGGCCCAAGTCCTTGATGACATTGTGGATTATGCTGAAGGTACAGTCGAACGTATGCACCTTTATCGTACCGGCAAACCGTCACTAGGGGCGCAAGAACTTGTTCACTTAGTGGGACT
>DAIEHY010000257.1 GCA_027353165.1 Desulfosporosinus sp. | reverse complement strand
AAGGGTGGGGTGGGGCCCATCGGGCTTTGCCCGTGGGGCGGGGCCCCGGAGGGCAAGGCGACGATTCGGCAGGCTTGGCCTGCGAACCGGAGAGAGAAGCCCTTGGCCCTCCCCGTCCAAGAGACAATGTCTTCCCCCCGTGAACCTGAACCATAGCCGAAGCCACCCGCATTTCAATCGCGGAATTTGGCGAGGAAGAAGGACCAAATTCCACGATGTGGCCGGTGACTGGGCGACTGGGAGACTAGGCGATGGGAAATGAGGCGAACCGGAGGTGCAACGGTGGGGAAGCGGTGCGGCGGGCGCCGGTGCAGAGGGGTTCCCGGAGCGCGCCGGCGCCCATTTCACTTTTCACTTTTTACTTTTCACTTTTTACTTTTTACTTCTTGCTTTTCACTTCTTGCTCGTCCCTCCAGCCGCAGGAGGGCGCGCTTGGTCTTGAGCCCGCCGCCATATCCCCCCAGGCCGGCCTTGGCCACGACGCGGTGGCAGGGGATCAAGATGGGGATCCGGTTGGCCCCGCAGGCCGCGCCCGCGGCCCGGACGGCCTTGGGCCTTCCGGTCCAGGAGGCCAGGTCGGCGTAGGAGATGACCTCGCCGTAGGGGATCTCCGAGAGGGCGGCCCAGACGTTCCGTTGGAAATCGGTGCCATCCGGGAGCGGTTCCAGGGGGAGGTCGAACCGGCTGCGCCGGCCGGAGAAGTACTCCTTCAGCTGGGCCTCCACGCGCCGGAAGAGCGGCTCCACGGGCTTGGGCACGGGACCTTCCGGTGCCAACCCCTTGAAGTCGATGCGGTGCACCGCCTCCGACGAGAGGGTCACGTCCAGTGGCCCGATGGGGCTGTCCACGCGCAGCGTCACCTTGCCGCTCATGTCCCGAAGCCATCCTCCCTCGTGAAAGCCGCCACCACCGTGGCGTTCATCCCG
>DAIEHY010000256.1 GCA_027353165.1 Desulfosporosinus sp. | reverse complement strand
ACAAGGACCGTTGAATTTATACAAAAAGAATTTAATACTTTAGGAGTAAAGTTGGCAAATAACGCGAAGGTTCAGGTTGTCCCCATTGCCATTAAGACAGACTTTTGGGGAAACGGAAAATACTTGAAGGATTTAGGACCAATCAATCGTAGTAAACCAATTCATATGGCTTTTGGAGAACCATTATCTATCAATGGTACAGGGAAAGCGGAAAATGCCACGATTATCGAGTTTATTAGTTCTCATTTAGAAAAATGGAAAGAATGAAATTTTAATACATTGGTTTATATCGCCCTAAATGAAACCATCCATACGAATGACATGACCATTTTTTCTCAATTCTGCATGCATAACAAGAGGTTTAACGTTTTCGGTGACAGGAAAGGCTGGATTGGGCGGTGCATCTCCAAAATGAAATATTTGACTTTCTCCGCCTAAAACCGCTTGATAGAATTTTACGGCTTCTTCACAATTCCCGTTAAATGCAAGATACGGCACTAACCAATCACTCATCAAAAAGCCTTCTTTCCTCAATTATTGTTCATATTATGTGCGTTATCTATTTAATTAGACATTCTATAGTCTATAGGGGATCATTTCAACATCTAGATCTTAATAGACCAGTTGACTCTAAAGATTTACTGCAACTTTTTGTCTAGGACATGTTTTATAATATGATGTAAATGAGTCAAGTTTAGAAAGGGACGGTGTTATCCATGCGGATCTTACATACTTCGGATTGGCATCTCGGACGTATGCTCGAGGGGCGAAGCCGAATTGAGGAACAAGTGAGGTTTATCGAGGAACTTTGCTTGATAGTGGAAGAGGAAGCAGTGGATCTTGTCTTAATTGCGGGAGACGTTTTCGATACAGTAAATCCTCCGGCTAGCGCTGAAGAACTATTTTATGATGCTCTGAATCGCCTATCCGCGGGAGGGAAGCGAGCCATTGTGGCCATTGCCGGGAATCACGATAACCCCGAGCGGCTTTGTGCTGCAAGCCCTTTGGCCATAAGGAACGGGATTACCTTGTATGGTCTTCCTA
>DAIEHY010000255.1 GCA_027353165.1 Desulfosporosinus sp. | reverse complement strand
AAGTGGTCTATTACTATCCTGCACTGTCATTATTGGCCTAGGAGGAAAAGCCCTGTCGCAAGAACATGCCCTTGATACCGCCCGAGTCATAAGCGCTATTGACCCCCAGTATTTGGGAGCTCTGACCTTAATGATTGAGCCGGAAGCGCCCTTGGCAAAAAGTGTCGAACGAGGCACGTTACAGCTTCTCACACCTCTCGAATCTCTGACTGAAATTTACACGCTCTTAAAACACCTGAAGGTCACACACTGTGTCTTCCGAAGTAATCACGCTTCCAATTACTTACCCCTCCGGGCAACACTCCCTGACGACCGTGACGAGCTGTTGACAACCCTCAACAATATCATCGAGACTAATGCCTTTGGACGCCTAAGACCTGAAGGTTGGCGAGGCTTCTAAGCCTTCTTTTGAAGTAAGAGTTTCGAGCAGTATTCAATCATTTCTCGTCGACGAACAATTCCTATAAACGTCTGTTGATCATCCACGACAGGCACGAAATTTTGTACCACTGCCCTCGAAATTAAATCCTCCATTTGGGCATCAATTGTGACTGGTACATTCTGAACATGTTGTTCAACGCTACTCAGAAAAATATCCTCGGTATTTTCGAACGTTAACCCTGGTGTATTTTTAAGTTTCCAGAGCAAATCTCCTTCAGTAATGGTTCCAACATATTTTCCCTCGCCATTAATGAGCGGGACTGCGGAATAACTGTGGTACTCCATCCTCTCTAGAGCTTGGCGCATCGTTGCACCCTCTTTTAAATAGACAATATCCTTTTTAGGAATAAGAAAAAAGGCTATATTCATTTAGTTACGCTCCATTTAAAAATATTTTATCCAATCTTTTGTTTCCTTTTTCTTAAATGCGCTGCTAATTGCAACATGTCTTCCACGGCCCTCTCGGTCGAACGGCCCGGCAAAGCTTCGGCCGCCCTTTCCCGCATTTTCTCGATATCCTCAGGATGATTTAATAAATGGTTAAGAAGCAGCTCCAACTCTTCTTCGCTACCTGCAATATGCCCCGCACCTATGCGTTGCACAAACTGTGCATTCCCATCTTCCTG
>DAIEHY010000254.1 GCA_027353165.1 Desulfosporosinus sp. | reverse complement strand
ACACAAAAATGACTACCTCGTTAGAGATAGTCATTTTGCTTGTTTACCTGGCGATACGATAGTCTCCTGTGGAGAGTATCGCCACACGGCGTCTCATGACGAACACTCCTGCAATGTGGGTCCGAACGGGTGGAACCCCGGTGCTCAAGATACCTCAAATCTTTACAGTATGACTAAACACAGAAAAACTACCTCATAAAAGGTAGTTTTTCGTTTGTTACCTGGCGATGACCTACTTTCCCAGGAGCTATGCTCCAAGTATCCTTGGCCCTGGAACGAAAGGCGAATGAGCCTTTCGCCACACTGCGACTCGTGACGCATACTCCTGCAGTGTGGATTCTTAACTTCCGTGTTCGAGATACGAAAAGCACGATAGTGTCCGGGGGACAGTATCGCCGAGCCACCCACCACAGAGGAAGACTTAGTGGCGAAGGGGAGCTTTTCGCCACACTGCGACTCATTACGCACACTCCTGCAGTGTGACGAAAGTCGGATGAGACTTTCGCCACATTGCGACTCGTGACGCACACTCCTGCAATGTGGATCCGAACGGGTGGAACCCCGGGCTTGCATTTTCTAATAAATACTTGTAACTAACACAGAAATGACTATCTCATAAGAGATAGTCTTTTTGCTTGTTTACCTGGCGATGACCTACTTTCCCAGGAGCTATGCTCCAAGTATCCTTGGCCCTGGAGGTCTTAACTTCCGTGTTCGAGATGGGAACGGGTGGAACCCCTCCGGCATGATCACCAGATGTTTGAGTTTAAGCGGTCCTTGGAACGCTGTTCTCTCAAAACTGCACAGAGTCGTTCATCTAGTTTCGTCGATCGAATTTGAGCCACTTACCTAGAGCGCTCATTTAGGTCAAGCCCTCGACCTATTAGTACCAGTCAGCTCCACACGTCACCGCGCTTCCACACCTGGCCTATCAACCTGATCATCTTTCAGGGGTCTTACCAGCTTACGCTGTGGGAAATCTCATCTTGAGGTCGGTTTCGCGCTTAGATGCTTTCAGCGCTTATCCGCTCCGAATATAGCTACCCAGCTGTGCCTCTGGCGAGACAACTGGTACACCAGGGATTCGTCCATCCCGGTCCTCTCGTACTAGGGACAGATCCTCTCAAATTTCCTGCGCCTGCGACGGATAGGGACCGAACTGTCT
>DAIEHY010000253.1 GCA_027353165.1 Desulfosporosinus sp. | reverse complement strand
TCAGTGGATTGACACTCCGAACCAACCCGAAAGTATACACCCGTTGCGTCAGAAAGACGTCGAGCTAACTCCTGAGCTTTTACTCGTTGATTACCGTCGTTTTGGATCATGTCATACTTCATCCTAGCATTCTTCCCTTTGCCTGCCTACACTTCTGGCTACAGCTATTCATATTCTATCACTCTAATCGAGGTATCCCAAGACTAAATCAACAATGAATGATTTAGTAGGAGGCTTCATAACCTTGTCTATGAATTACAGCTTGAGTTTCCACATCAAAATAGCGTGCTTGGCTCATGTCAAAAGCCACTTTATGAATTTGAAGTGGTTTTGACTGGCTCGTCGCTTCTACCCGGGCAATTAAGTTTTCTCCATTGATTGTAAAATGAATATAATTTTCCGCTCCTAGGGGTTCGACGACATCCACATGCACATCTAATGACCAAGCCGGATGGTCTTTTATATAGGAAAGATCGTCATTAATGGACTCAGGGCGAATCCCCATAATGATTTCTTTCCCGAGATAGGGCGTCAAAGCCTCTCGACGTTCCGCCAGTGGTGCAAGGCGAAGCTCTTTGTTCACGAGCCAGAGTTCACCCTTTTCTTCAATCAGGGTTGCCCGCAAAAAATTCATGGCAGGCGAACCGATGAAACCAGCAACAAACATATTGCATGGATGATTATACAAGTTCATTGGGGTATCTACTTGCTGGATATATCCATCTTTCATGACGACAATCCTGTCGCCCATCGTCATCGCCTCGGTTTGGTCATGAGTCACATAAACCACGGTTGTCTGTAAACGATGTCGAAGCTTGGAAATCTCAGCCCTCATTTGCACCCTCAACTTAGCATCTAAGTTGGACAGCGGCTCGTCCATCAAAAATACTTTAGGTTCCCGAACAATTGCTCGGCCTAAAGCCACCCGCTGTCTTTGCCCGCCAGATAACGCTTTCGGCTTACGATCTAAAAGATGTTCGATATCCAGAATTGAAGCCGCTTCCTTCACTCTCTTGTCGATATCAGCCTTTGGCATTTTGCGTAACTTTAAGCCGAAAGCCATATTCTCATAAACACTCATATGAGGATAAAGAGCATAACTTTGGAAGACCATTGCAATATCTCTGTCCTTTGGCGCTACATTGTTGATTAATTGGTCTCCTATATAGATTTCCCCACTGGTTGTTTCCTCTAGACCAGCGATCATCCGAAGAGTCGTCGTTTTTCCACAGCCGGAAGGACCGACCAGAACCAAGAATTCCTTATCATGAATTTCCAAATTAAAATCATAAACCACTGTATTCTGATCGTATTTTTTGACAACATTCTTGAAGCTTAACCCTGCCACTAACACCCTCCCCTTCCCTATCCAATTTTCTCCTCTTAATTAAGTCGGTGGTACGTTCTAACTACCTTATT
>DAIEHY010000252.1 GCA_027353165.1 Desulfosporosinus sp. | reverse complement strand
AAATATGGAGCCGGGGCCTTTGTCTGTGGTGAAGAAACGGCCTTAATCCATTCTATTGAAGGGGCCAGGGGGGAACCTTCCGTTAAACCACCATTCCCAGCTGAAAAGGGTTTGTGGGGCAAACCGACCTGTGTCAACAATGTGGAAACGTTAGCCAATATTCCTCCCATTATTTTAAAGGGAGCGGCTTGGTTTGCTAAGATTGGAACAGAAAAAAGCAAAGGAACTAAGGTATTTGCCTTAGCGGGTAAAGTGAATAATGTCGGGCTTGTAGAAGTTCCGATGGGGACAACGCTCCGGCAAATTATTTTTGACATTGGCGGGGGTATTAAGCAAAATAAAACATTTAAAGCAGCGCAAACAGGAGGTCCCTCTGGCGGATGTATTCCGACCAAATATTTAGATTCCCCTATTGATTACGAATCCTTAGCAGCTATTGGCTCGATGATGGGATCTGGAGGACTCATTGTCTTAGATGAGGACGATTGCATGGTCAACATCGCCAAGTATTTCCAAGAATTTACGATGGACGAATCTTGTGGTCGTTGTACGGCTTGTCGGGTTGGTACCAAACGGCTTCATGAAATTCTGACCAAGATTACAGAAGGCAAAGGGACGTTAGAGGATTTGGATAATATGGAGAGACTGTGTCATATCATTAAGGACACTGCTCTTTGCGGATTAGGGCAAAGTGCACCCAATCCCATTCTTTCCACCTTAAAGTATTTCCGAGAAGAATATATCGCCCATGTTGTTGACAAGACCTGTCCAGCGGGAGTTTGTAAGAGCCTGCTAAAATATGAGATTACAGACAAGTGCGTAGGGTGTAGCCTTTGTGTCAAGAAATGTCCTATGCATTGCATCACTGGCACATCAAAAAAGCGTCACATTATCGACCAAGAACGTTGCCTTAAATGTGGGGCATGCATGGACCAATGCCGCGTCGTCGGCGCTATTATTTGTCATTAAGCTATCCCTGTACCCTGCATATTAGAATGCCTGGGCATAAGTGCAACTAGGCGGCCGTTTCGCAAGCTGCAAGAAGGCTAATTCGTGCGAAAACAGTGTCTTCGAGCGCCAGCCAAGTTTGCTTTAAAGGAGGACTCCATATGGATATACAACTAACCATTAACGACATATCGCTTAAAGTACCGGAAGGAATGTCCATCTTAGACGCTGCACGTACTATAAACATAGATATTCCAACCTTATGCTACCTAAAACTTAATGAAATGCATTACAACAACAACATTGCTTCCTGTCGAGTGTGTGTGGTTGAAATCGAAGGTCGACGTAATTTGGCTTCCTCCTGTTCAACCCCAGTTGCCAGTGGCATGGTTGTTAGAACGGATTCGTTGCGCGCCATCCAGGCTAGACGAGCCATGGTTGAACTTCTCCTTTCTGACCACCCTAAATCTTGTTTGACTTGTGCGAAAAACCAAGACTGTGACCTCCAATCCTTAGCCTCGGAATTAGGCGTACGCCATATCTCCTATGAAGGGGAAGAATCTG
>DAIEHY010000251.1 GCA_027353165.1 Desulfosporosinus sp. | reverse complement strand
TATTTAAAGGTCGATTGTGCGGTTTGCGTACAATCGACCGAGTTAGTAGAGGGCTATTTGTATGCAATTCCATACATCTTAGACTCGCTTAAGCGACTATTCGCTTACCCTTAGGAAGGGTTTGATTGATATATATGGATGGCACAAATATTGCATTAAAATTATCCTAGTAGTTATCAGAATATTAAAAAAGGAATGAGGTGCTGATTTAACGGTCTGTGGGAGATTTTCACTACAAAGGAAAAGGGGAAAAAATTTTAAATTAGGTATTCTGAAAATTCCTAATTATATAAAAAATACTATGATTAAGGAGTTATAAAGAGGAGGAAGTCGAATGAAGGATAACCAAAAACTCTGGCTTAAAAGTTACCCCTCAGGTGTTAGGTCCCATATTGATTATCCCTATAAGTCGCTTGGTCAAATGTTCGATGATACAGTGGAAAAAATGCCGGACACAATTGCTATGATTTTTGGGGGTCAGACGGTTACATACAGGCAGTTTGGAGATCAGGTTAACCGTTTTGCGGGTGCTTTAGCTGATATAGGTATTGTAAGAGGGGACCGTGTCGGACTGATGGGCCCAAATTGCCCTCAATGGGAGATCGCTTTCTTCGCCATACTCAAATTAGGTGCTATTGTAGTACAAACAAACCCCATGTACATTGAACGGGAAATAGCCTATCAAATGAATGATGCGGGTGCAACGACCATTATTGTCTTAGAAATGATGTATCCTAGGGTAAAAAATGTAATCGCAGAAACGGCTTTACAACGGGTAGTTGTCTTTAACTTTATGGCACCGGTCCAGCCAGCAGAAGGCTTTTACTCCTACGATGAACTCATTAAACATGATCCCGTATATCCCGTCACAGCGATTAATCCCGTCGAGGACCTCGCCGTCTTGCAATACACTGGTGGAACGACCGGTGTATCCAAAGGGGTAATGCTCACCCACCTTAATCTGATTGCCAATACCCTTCAAGTCATTGAATGGTCAATAAATATGGAATATGGGAATGAAAGAATTCTTACCATCTTACCAGTATTTCATGTCTATGGTATGACCGATTGCATGAATTATGCAGTATCACTTGCGGCTACTCAGATTATTTTGCCCCGCTTCGACCCGGATCAAGTATTGGAAACGATTCGCAACTATAAACCCACTCTTTTCCCAGGCGCGCCAACTATGTTTATGGCACTTAACAATCATCCTCGAATCGAAGAATATCGGGAAAATTTGGCGGCCATTAAAGTGTGCACGAGTGGCTCCGCACCTTTACCCTTGGAGGTAGCCCAAAAATTTACTGCAGTGACGCATGGCGAAGGAAATTTAGTCGAAGGCTATGGCTTGTCTGAGGCTTCCCCTATAACTCATTGCAATCCACTTGATCGTCCAACGCTCGCAGGTTCTATCGGTTTACCGCTCCCAGATACGGATTACGTAATCATGGATTTAGAGACGGGCGACCGGGAAGTTCCTGTGGGTGAGATAGGAGAATTATGCGTTCGGGGTCCTCAAGTCATGAAAGGGTATTGGGAAAAGCACTTAGAGACGGCTGAAACTTTGCGCAACGGTTGGTTGCATACGGGTGACATCGGCAGAATGGATGAGGACGGCTTCTGCTTTATAATTGACCGCAAAAAAGATATCATCATTGCAGGTGGATTCAATATCTATCCGCGT
>DAIEHY010000250.1 GCA_027353165.1 Desulfosporosinus sp. | reverse complement strand
AAATACTTCTTTCCATAAAATAACGGAATCCCAAAATGATCTTGAATCGCAATCACTAACGTTCCAAAGCTCAATATTAGAAAACCATAAAAAACCGATAAATGCATGAATCGACGGAAGGTTCCCCTGAAAACTCCTTTGTCATGTTGGAGGATGGCTGTAAAAAATAGTTTAAATCGCAAGCCCAGATTATCGTACACGATGGGTCGACCCTTAGTCCAGCTCCGAACCTTTTGAGTAAAGCCAACTATGAAAATTATGAAGGCTATAAGAGCGACGCTATACATAACGCCCTTACCGTTAATATTCCAATATATCTCCCTTGTCGCTTCCATGTTACACCTCAGTTAATTGAAATACCCTACCCCATTATTGGAGTAAGGTATATTAGAAGATTATATCATAGGTCATTTAATGGATTCTAGTTTCATGGGGTCAGGGAATCTAACCAATTAATTAAGTAGGCAATTATTTCCGTTTTTTCGGGTTCGTTATGAAGCTCATGGAATAAGCCAGGCCAAATTTTCCAAGTACAGCCTTGTTCGAGCTGTGCCGCAAAGTTTGCCGAAGCGTCAACCGATGTTATGCGATCTGCACCGCCGTGCATTAGTAACAAAGGTAACTTAAACTGGGCTGCATTTTCGACTGCCCAGAGTCCTGCCCGCTCTACTGTGGTAAACATTCGAACAGAAATGCGGTCATGGACAAGAGGATCGAGCTTATAGGAATCGACCATGCATGTGTCATGGGATAGAGCATGAACATCAAGACCGTTAGACAGCGAAAAGGTTGGCCAGACTTTATTTAACACAAAGGCCAATAATTTAGCGAGCGCAGTTGGTTCAACCGTCAATTTTAGCCAAGGACTGGTGGCAATGACTCCCTTAAACTCAGGTTGGCGGCGTAAACAATCATTAAGCACTAAGTTACCGCCTAAACTATGTCCGTAAAGAAATAATGGTGAATTTGGGAAACGTCGTAAGCATTCTTGTCTAAAATCATCAATATCATCCAGAAGCCTTTCATAGGATGGAGTATGTCCACGCTGACCCAGCGATTTTCCATGGCCACGTTGATCATAGGTCATGAGAACATAGCCTGCTTGAGTTAAGGCCAATGCTAAATGAGCATACCGACCACTGTGTTCGCCTAATCCATGGACAAGGCAAACAACCCCTCGAACGTCACGTTCCGGTCGCCACTCCCGCGCAAAAAGGGCGGCCCCATTATTAAGTCCAAATTCAAATTCACCGTACTTCATGGCTAGATATCACCTCTTCTCAACCAAAAGGCTGAATTTCCCCTGCCAGTGCTTTAATTAGATTAGCCTGAGTGACTGACTGATGTGAGGTAGTCCAGATGACCTGTCGATTACTCAAAAGTAAAATTTGAGGAGATTGATGTTTAACCCCTAAATCCTCAGCCACCTGATTAGAAACCGGCCGGGATTCAATCACTTTGATCAAGGTTACAAGGACATCACTTGAACTTTGATTCATAAAGTTCTGAACCTCTTGCCAAGCACGAGCACTAATCGGACATGTCGTGCTATGTTTAAAAATAAACACCTTGCGTTGAATTGACTCATCTAAAATTTCCTTCAAAGTTTGAGAATTACTAACTTCTTTGAATTCAGCCATAATTTTCACTCCTCGGATAAGATATTCATAACCAAGACTTTTAAGTAATCAAATAAACTATGCTCTTTTA
>DAIEHY010000024.1 GCA_027353165.1 Desulfosporosinus sp. | reverse complement strand
CCAAGCTTTTTTGCTAAGCAGCCAAACGAGCAACAGGAAAGATATGACCGTAGCCACTACAGTAAAGTCAAATTGTATAGGATTCCCCAACGGTCTACCCCCCTCTCGAGTCCGATTGACTTCGGGATGATTCTTTTCAAGGGGGAACTCGCGTTCCCCCTTGAATTAAGATGGGCCGTATGCCTTAGCCCAGTACACGAACTTACTTTGTAAACATGAGTAGCAGGGCAACAACCCAGCTAAGGAGTGGCAAAGCCTCGATCAAACCAACACCGATAAACATGGTAGCTTGCAAGGATGCTTTGGCCTCCGGTTGGCGAGCAATGCCCTCCACCGTTTTACTAATAACATTACCATTACCAATTGATGCACCAAGGGCCGCTAAACCAGCAGCAATCCCTGCACCAAGTGCAGCAGCAGCAGATACGTCCATGGGATTTCCTCCTTTCTTGTTTCCAATAATTGATAAGTATTATTCCCTCAGTGAGCGTCAAGCAGCACTGAAAATTAACTTAGAATCAAACTGTTTAATGTTCAGAAGCCGTGACCGCTTGCGATACATAAGCGGTGGTCAACACCGTGAACACATAAGCTTGAATTGCTCCGATAAAAATACTAAATCCTAGCCAAACTGACATCGGAAGAATTCCTGGCAGAACCCATATTCCTGGCAACATCAGGATAACCTTGAGTAGAACTTCACCGGCAAAGATGTTTCCGAAAAGACGGAAAGCGAGCGTTAACGGCTTCGAGATCAAGTCGATAATATGAAGGATGGCCATCACTTTAAAAGGTTCTAAAAAGTGTTGGAAATAATGGACTCCCTTAGTCTTAATACCCAAGAAAACGACTAAGATAATGGTTAACAAGGCTAAAGCCGCAGTAGTGTTAATGTCTGCCGTAGGTGACATCAATAATGGCCCCTCGAAAATCTTGTTCACTTGGGCAAATTCAACATCGAAATGTTCTAAAAGATTAAACGTGAAATTCGGAATGAGGCCAAGTAAATTGGAAAAGAATACGAAGATGATCAATGTCACTAAATAAGGTAGCAGTGGGCGCCCTTGCTCATAACTCATATTGTCAGAGACAAGGTTTTTAACAAAATCAATAATCCATTCTAAGACGTTTTGCATTTTACCGGGTTTACCACTGGTTAAATGACGAACCCCTAGATAGCAAAAAATTAAAATAGCGGCCATTACGATCCAGGTCATGATCAACGTTTTGCCATGAAATGTCATAAACCCTAAATGCCATATAACTGTTTCTTCATGCACTTCTTTTATCACCCCTTTCTCCATTAATTTTATTTATTGCCACAATGATAAAGGATATTATCACCCCTGTAACAATCCCTATCGCTAGACTGAAAAGCCAGCTCGCCTGAAAACGAGCGACTGCTACGACAACGAGAGTAACCATCCCTAAGCGAGCCATTAGATTGCGTCGCATTCGACTAAGTGCAGAACGAATATCCAATTCTGAACTGCGCAGTGTTTCATGATGAAACCATAAAGTATAGCTATATCCTACCCAATATCCTAGCAAACTACCCAGAAAAGATTGCTGACCTGTTACGGCTATCACAAGCAATATGCAAGAAGTGCCACTTAACAAGGCAATAAAGCTACTTTTTATCATCCGTTGCTCCTAATCTTTTTAAAGTGACGACCAGGTAGCTCCCTCCCAGTATAAGCCCTAATAGCATTAATAAGATCGTAAACCATGGTTCTGTTCCCCAGCGGGAATCTATGTATCGTCCAAGGAAAAATCCTCCTCCAACCAAACCGGCCAGAGAGGTTGAGATAGTTGAGCCAACTGCAATTGCTTTCTGCCATGTTGCTTGTTCTTTAGCCATCTTCACTCCGTTCTAAACTTATGTAGAAAATAGGCCTTCCTAAAAAACATTTTAAACCTTTAGGGCTAGAAATGGCATTTAAATCAATCATTACACATTTTTACAGTTTACTCTATTTAATATATTAGCATACTTTTGCAGGACTTTGTGCTTTTTTTTACAGCATTGAAGAATTTTATGTCCACTCGTCAAGGTTCCACAATAATCGTGGCAATTCGACTTGCTGCATACCCGTCTCCATAAGGATTACTGGCCATTGACATTCTATCATAGGCAACTTGATCACTCAAAAGACGCTTTAGCTCCAAATAAACACTCTCGTACTCAGTGCCTACAAGGGATACTGTTCCCGCTTCTACCGCTTCAGGTCGCTCTGTTGTGTCTCGGACTACAAGTACTGGAATCCCAAGCGACGGTGCTTCCTCTTGAATTCCTCCTGAGTCTGTCAAAATCAAGTGCGACCGTGACATTAAGTTTACAAAAGGCTCATAGTCCATGGGCTCAACAAGACTAACTCGCGGATGAGACCCCAAAACCTCAGTGACAACTTTTCGCACCAAGGGGTTTTTATGGACTGGAAAAATCACCTGTGTATCCGGAAATAAATCAAGTATATTCTTCAATGCTTGGTAAATCTGGCGCATGGGTTCGCCAAGATTTTCCCTGCGATGGGTTGTGACTAGAATCGTCCGAGTATTGCTTTGTTTGAGAATCCTCTCGATACCAGGATCCAAAAAATTATACTCTGTTTTCACAGTAGCTAACAACGCGTCGATAACCGTGTTGCCCGTCACGAAAACTTTTTCTGGAGCTATTCCTTCGAGCAAAAGATTTCTTCTAGCTGTTTCCGTAGGGGCAAAATGATAATCTGCTAGAACGCTTGCTAGTTTTCGGTTCATTTCTTCTGGAAATGGTGAATACTTATTTCCTGTGCGAAGCCCAGCTTCTACATGCCCTACGGGGATTTGGGCATAAAAGGCAGCAAGAGCCGCTACAAACGTAGTGGTTGTGTCTCCATGTACCAGTACAAGATCCGGAAGTTCTCGTTGGAAAACTTCCTTAAGCCCGTTAAGGGCTCGAGTCGTGATTTCCGTTAATGTCTGACCCTGCCTCATAAGGTCCAGATCAAAATCAGGGACAATTTTAAACAACTGAAGAACCTGATCTAACATCTCACGGTGCTGAGCTGTCACAATAACTTGACAGAATAGTTCATCTTTCTGTCGAAGTGCTTGGATCACGGGCGCCATTTTTATAGCCTCCGGACGAGTTCCAAACACTACCATCACTTTTTTTCGCTTTATCACGTTCATACTTCCTTCTACTGAAGTCAATCAGAGATAAAAAGGCAATCTATCCTATCACATTAGAGCGGTCTCCTCCGAAAATTGCACCATTTCTAAGCCTGCTTCTCTCGACATTTCGAACGCTAGTTGATCTGGATATGAATAAGTATAAATCACACGTTTTATTCCCGCATTAATTAACAATTTTGTGCATAGAACACAGGGCTGATGGGTGCAATACAGATCAGCACCAGAAATAGCGACCCCATGCTTGGCAGCCTGTACCAAGGCATTCTGTTCTGCATGTACAGCACGGCAGATCTCATGACGTTCCCCTGAAGGAACGCCTAAGTTCTGCCGTAAACAACCTACTTCCTCACAATGTTGGAGTTTAGAAGGACTCCCGTTATATCCCGTACTCAAAATTTGTTTTTCCTTAACTATTACTGCTCCAACCTGACGACGTAGGCATGTCGAACGGCCGGCCACTACTTGGGCCATTTGCATAAAATAGCTATCCCAACTTGGGCGAATATGTGTCATCATTTTGTTCCAAACAGCCGATCTCCAGCGTCCCCAAGGCCCGGTACAATATAGCCATGCTCATTTAAGTGTTCATCTACTGCTGCGATAAAAATATCAACATCACTATGGGCATTTTGAACGGCATGAATTCCTTCAGGAGCTGCAATAAGGCACATTAGTTTGATATTTTTAGCCCCTCGATCTTTTAAAAACCTAATTGCCGCTGCTGCAGAACCCCCAGTTGCCAACATAGGGTCGATTACAATAAGATCACGTTCCGCGATGTCACTTGGTAACTTGCAATAATACTCCACTGGCATTAGAGTCTCAGGATCTCGGTAAAGACCCACATGCCCAACCTTTGCAGCAGGAATTAAACGAAGCATGCCATCGACCATCCCTAACCCTGCACGTAAGATTGGAACCAACCCGACTTTTCGACCTGCAAGTACCTTACTTTTTGCGATTGCAACCGGTGTCTTAACTTCAATTTCCTGAAGGGGAAAATCACGCGTAACCTCATAGGCCATTAACATCGCGACTTCCTCTACCAGTTCCCTAAATTCCTTCGAGCCTGTTTTCTCGTCGCGAATCAGGGACAGTTTGTGCTGAATTAGAGGATGATCAAGTACCTGAAGCTTTGCCATATTTCGGTTCTCCTAATCTAAATTTGTATATAAGGGAAACTCAGAACATAGGGTACCGACAATTTCCCGCGCTTTTTTCAGTTTATCAGGTTCATGGTGGGAGGTCAAGGCAAGGTCCATTGCTTCAGCGATTAGCTTCATGGCTTTAGTATCCATCCCACGAGTCGTTACTGCTGGGGTACCAAGGCGAATTCCACTTGTAATAAAGGGACTTGCAGTATCAAACGGTATCGTATTTTTGTTAACCGTAATATCCACTTCATGCAACATTGTTTCAGCTTCCTTACCCGTCAGCTTTTTGGTCCGAACATCCACAAGCATAACATGATTATCGGTTCCACCCGAAACAATTCGGAACCCACGATCTATCAAGGCTTGGGCTAAAGCTTGCGCATTTTCCACTATTTTAGTTTGGTATTTTTTAAAATCGGGCTGAAGTGCTTCGCCAAAAGCAACTGCTTTTGCAGCAATAACATGCATCAAAGGCCCTCCCTGAATTCCAGGAAAAATTGCCTTATCAATTGCTTGAGCGTGCTCCGCTTTACAGAGAATTAATCCCCCACGAGGTCCTCTTAATGTCTTATGGGTAGTAGAAGTTACAAAATGTGCATAAGGGATAGGAGAGGGATGTAAATCGGCAGCCACGAGCCCGGCAAAGTGCGCCATATCGACCATTAAATAAGCTCCCACTTCATCCGCAATTTTACGCATTAAGGCAAAGTCTATAATCCTTGGATAGGCGCTTGCTCCCGCGACAATCATCTTCGGATGATGTTGCTGTGCTAATTTCCTAACTTGATCATAATCTATCCTTTCTGTTTTCGGATCAACTCCATAAGGAACAAAATTAAAATAAACTCCAGAAATATTGACCGGGCTCCCATGAGTTAAGTGTCCACCGTGGGATAAATTCATGCCAAGTACCGTGTCCCCAGGTTTTAAGAACGCGAAATAGACTGCCATATTGGCCTGGGAGCCAGAATGGGGTTGAACGTTAGCATGTTCTGCACCAAATAGCTTCTTAACGCGTTCACGAGCTAAGTTCTCGACCACATCAACATACTCACATCCACCGTAATATCGTTTTCCCGGATATCCTTCGGCATATTTGTTAGTTAATACAGAGCCTTGGGTTGCCATAACCGCTCGACTGACAAAGTTCTCGGAAGCAATCAGTTCTATGGTCTTGGTTTGACGGTTCTCTTCTTGCGAAATTGCTTTCGCAACCTCGGGGTCTTGGGGTTCTAGCCATTGACGAATATAATCCATTATTGTATCCACTCCTAATATGATTATTTGCTTTCCTCATATACGGCCCGGGGTCCGCCGATCAGGCGGGGGCGGGTGCGGGCTAAGGTTAAATGGGCTTGCCCTAGGTCTTTTACATGAATGCGAATGGGTATAGCCACCGGGCGCAGGTGCATGCCGATAAATGTATCTCCTACGTCAATTCCAGCGTGCCCTTGAATTCGTTCTACCATAAGTGGAGAAGAGAATTTCTCCCAAGCCTTAACGGTCATAGCGCCTCCAGCATGAAGGGAAGGGAGTACAGTAACCTCTTCTAATCCATAATGAGTTACGCATGCCTCTTCTACAACTAAAGCCCGATTGATGTGTTCACATCCTTGAACAGCTAAGAAAAACCCCTGCTGTTTAACTCGTTCTAGTAAAGGAGGAAGCAAGACCTCAGCAACTTCTAAACTGCTTCCTTGTCCGATCCGATGACCGATCACTTCACTGGTGCTACATCCTAAAACTAAAATTTGATGGGCACTCAAATTTGCCCTTTGGAAAAAAGCATCTAGTACACCGTCCCAAACTTTAGCCAACTCTAGTAATTTCTCTGTAGAAAAAATATCCACGTAAAAGAGATTCCTCCTCTCCTTTGAACCGATTAGATTGTTTCGCCCCGTTCTAAGCCGGTAATTAGATTGACTCGATTAGCATGTCGACCCCCAGCAAATTCCGTTTTCAAAAAAATATCGACAATGTCCAAAGCAAGGCCTACCCCAATTACTCTAGCACCCATTGCAAGAATATTGGCATTATTATGTTCTCTAGCCATTCGGGCGGAATATGTTTCAGAGCAGACAGCCGAACGGATTCCCGGGATTTTATTAGCGGCAATAGAAATTCCCTGTCCCGTTCCGCAAATAATAATCCCAAGCTCAGCTTCCCCCTTGATGATAGCACCGCCTACTGCACTCCCATACCTTGGATAATCTACTGATTCGTTCGAATGGGTTCCAAAATCACTTACTTCAAATCCTTGTGTTTCCAAATACTTACGAATAGCTTCCTTAAGTTCGTACCCGCCGTGATCGGCTCCCAGCGCGACTCTCACATTCATTCCTCCTCTTTGTCTATTTTCATTTCTACATAATAGTTGCAAATCCCTGCAATAAAACATAATAAAGCGACGTATTACGCCGCTAGTTTAGACACTTTTCGCAAAACTTATGCTTATACGAAGCACAATGCGCTGCACAAGCACGACAGCAGAACATCGAGCCTCAACCTCACCTCAAGCCGCAGCCTTAAGCCTTAAAAGCTTTACGTCTCGTGCATCGAATCGATCAAGGCAGATGATCCTTTAGCACATACAACAACTTCTTAATTTCTTCCGCCGTCTGACGGTAAACATCAACAGAGCCCATCCAAGGATCCGAAATATCCATTTTTAGATCTCCCCAATGCCCCAAACTGCGCGTCTTAGACTCATATTCAGGAAAAAGACGCTTTAAGCTTTCCTCTTGAGCCAGGGTCATTGGAATAATCCAGTCCGCATCAGCCATTAATTCATGGGTGACTTTTCTTGCGCAGTGCTTTGATAGGTCTAGATTCTGTTCTTTAAGAACCGCCAGGGCATGTACACTAATTTCTTCCCCTTCCCAAGCTGCCATTCCTGCCGAACTTATTTGAACCATATCCCCAAATAGTTTCCGAGCTAATCCCTCAGCCATTGGGCTTCTGCAAGTATTTCCGGTACAAATAAACAAAAGTTTATAACCCATTAGACCCATCTCACTCCCTAAAAGAACAATTTGACTCCAATCAGAAACAAAGCCAATCCGCCGAGCAACTCCGCTTTATCTCCTAGGCGAGTTCCCATCATTCGGCCCAAAACTAAGCCCATTCCAGTCATCAACCCTGCAACCAAACCCAGAATCATAACAGTAATCAAAATTTCCGCTCTGATGGTTCCTAGTGAAACCCCTACGCTAAGGGCATCTAAACTTACGCTTGCAGCCAATACATAGATACCCCATCCATTTAAAGAACGGTTACTCGTTAACTTCGTATTAAAAAAGGCCTCCCTAGCCTTAGCAAATGAAAATTGTTCAATGTCTGGACAATAAACCTTATAAATCATTCTTCCGCCCAACCCGACTAAGACTAATGCGCCTATGAAATTAGCATATCGCCCCAGAATTGTTCCTAGCGCCTGTCCCAGTATCATTCCACAAAGTGGCATGAACACATGAAAGACGGCGACCACCAACGACAGGTGGACTATCATGCGCTTTCGGATTCCGGTCAAGCCAATCGCCAACGACAACGAGAACGCATCCGCGCCCAAGGCGATTGCAACTGCTACCACCCATGCTAAATTCAATACCCTTCCCTCCGTTCACTCTAGTATATGCACGAAAAAAGGGATTATTAGATTAATCACGGTTAGATGTATTCAATCCGATGTCCAGCGGCTTTTTGTAAACGGTTCATAATTGCCGTCCCAAGGCCTCCCTCTTCAATTCCCTCAGCTAAAATAATATCCATTCCTCTTTCATCACATAAGCGTAAGCCCTCATATAAGTTACTTGCCACTTCGTCCGCTCGGGTTCTTGATCCCAACACGAACAAAAGATCCGGTAAGCGATTATGTAAAAAAGGTGCGCTCTCCAGCGTACAAAGAACTCCTACTCTTTTTAACCGGGCATGTCCTTTATAAATTTCTTGCCCCATCCGCTGTATAACTCGCTCTTGATGACCGATCATCACGATCATCTCTCCCTGAGGAGCATAGTGCCTATATTTCATGCCGGGTGCTTTAGGAACTTGATTCTCTGTCGGTGTATTCATTTGAACTTCGCCTAAGATCTCTTCTAACGCTTCTTTGGAAATTCCACCTGGGCGAAGGATAGTGGGCACCCCTCCAGTGACTTCAAGAACGGTTGACTCCAGCCCTACCGGACAAGCTCCAGCATCAAGAATTAAGTGAATTTTTCCTTTTAAATCCCGCCAGACATGTCGGCCACTCGTCGGACTAGGCTTACCTGATAGGTTAGCACTCGGTGCAGCAATAGGAAGCCCGGTTTCTTCAATAAGGGCAAGGGCCACCGGATGACTGGGCATACGAACCGCCACATTGGCTAGCCCAGCCGTGACAATATCAGGCACTATAGAGGTTTTTGGCAAAACTAAAGTTAACGGGCCGGGCCAAAAATGTTCAACACATAGTTCGGCTTCCGGTGACCAACTTTCTACCAAACTATTTGCCATAGCTCGACTGCTAACATGCACAATTAAGGGATTATCCTGAGGACGCCCTTTTACCCTGAAAATCTTTTCGCAGGCCCGGGCATCCAGCGCGTTAGCCCCCAAGCCATAAACCGTTTCCGTAGGAAAAGCCACCAACTCACCAGAACGCAACCATTCTGCTCCCTCTTTTAGCAATTCTGCCTCCGGATGAATTCCATCTATATAACTTCGTTTTGTTAGAATTTTTGTCACTTCGCTAGCCACCTCGCTAAGATCACTCGGTCTCGCCCCGCCAAATCTGGGAAAACCCGTGTTTCAAATCCCTTTATTTGGAAGAGCCCACAAACCGCCTCAGCTTGATTACAACCAATTTCCATTAGTAGCTTCCCCTGAGGATTTAAAATGGATCCTACACCTTCTGCCAAACGACGATAATAATCTAAGCCATCGGGTCCTCCCAAAAAAGCCATTGAGGGTTCATGAAAAATCTCAGGAGCACATTGCTCATACTCCTCTTTGGAAACATAAGGAGGATTCGTAATAATATAATCCCAAGCTTCACCCAAAATAGGTTCAAGAAAGTCCCCCTGACGCCATTGCACCGAGACACCCAAGCACTGGGCATTCTGTTGTGCCACTACTAGCGCATCTGCCGAAAGATCAGTTCCAACCATCTCCACTTGAGGATAGTAATAAGCGATCGAAATAGCCAAAGCGCCGCTGCCTGTACAAAGATCCGCAACCTTGATCTTTCTATCTTGCCGTTGACCTGCCTCTTTTCTTACAAGCTCCAGCCATTTCTCGACTAAAAGTTCGCTGTCGGCACGCGGGATAAGCACGCGTTCATCGACGTAGAAAGAAAGACCCATAAACTCTTGCTGCTTCATAATGTACTGAAGCGGTTCGTTCTTTGCGCGACGCAAAATGACGCCTCGATAGTCTGCAGCCTCTGTCTCTGACAAATTGCGGTCCCCTTCGAGATAAAGTTGGGGACGGGAAACATTTAAAACCCCGGTTAATAACATATCTGCATCAAAGCGGGCATTGCTCACCCCTTTTTCTAAGAGTTGCGCTTCACCCCAACGCATACTGTCCATTACCTTCAAAACTGCAAAGCCCCCAACTCGATGTTCGTGGTTCGATGTTCATGGTGCGAATCCCGAACTTTCCAAATTTAACCTCTAAATGTGTTAACTTACTTTACATAACCTAAGACTTCATTACAACAATAGTTTACTGGATCTCAGCCTTTAGTCGTTCGGCTTGATCAGACGAATTTAGAGCTTGAATGATTTCACCCAAATCACCTGTTAGGATTGATTCTAAGCGGTGTAAGGTTAAGCCTATGCGATGGTCCGTAACCCTTCCCTGCGGAAAGTTAAACGTTCTAATTCGCTCGCTCCGATCTCCCGTTCCCACTTGACTTCGGCGTTCAGAAGCTTGTTCACCACTCGCTTCTTCTTGTGCCTTCTCCAATATTCTTGCCCGCAAAACGCGTAAAGCTTTCTCTTTGTTTTTAAGCTGTGATTTTTCATCTTGGCAAGACGCAATAATTCCCGTGGGTAGATGAGTAATTCGAACCGCTGATTGTGTGGTATTAACGCATTGCCCACCCGGCCCACTAGAACAATAGACATCGATGCGCAGATCATTAGGATTAATAGATACTTCCACTTCTTCCGCTTCAGGGAGGACTGCAACGGTCGCGGTAGATGTATGGATCCTACCTCCCGACTCAGTCGCCGGGATCCGTTGAACGCGATGTACACCACTCTCAAATTTTAATTTACTATAGGCTCCATGCCCTTCCATAAGCACGATGATTTCCTTGTACCCGCCCATATCTGAATAACTGGCACTAAGAACTTCCGTCTTCCAGCCCTGTCCCTCTGCATAGCGAGTATACATTCTATATAGATCACCGGCAAACAAGGCCGCTTCATCTCCACCTGCTCCTGCTCGGATTTCCATAATGACGTTTTTCTCATCTAAAGGATCCTTCGGTAATAGTAGAACACGGATCTGTTCTTCGAGTTCCTGTGATTGGCTTCGCAATTGTTCTCTCTCTTGCTCCGCCATTTCCTGCATGTCAGAGTCTAGTTTTTCCTGGAGCAGAGCTTCTGTTTCCTCAAGTTCATGCTTTACTACTTGGTATTCTCTAAAGACCGCGACAAGATTTGTCATACCGGACTGAGCCTTGGCATATTTTTGCCACTCACTCTGATTCGAAATAATTTCCGGATCACTGAGGAGCTCCGTAAGTTCATCATATTTTCGTTCAATTTCATAAAGTTTTTCTAACATTTTACACCTCAAAATTACGTTAGTTCTTGACCTGAATCCAAAACACCCTTTAGGGCAGCTAAAGCAACCTCAAGTTGGGCATCGTCTGGTTCTCGTGTGGTTAATTTCTGTAACAATAAGCCCGGGACAATCAGCCAGCGAAACCATGGCGATTCTAAATGCCGAGATGAGAATTTAAGGACCTCATACGCGATCCCCGCCACAAAGGGCATGAGAAGCACACGAGAAAGTAGTCGCCACCACAAAGGGTATAATCCAACAAAAGCAAACACAAAAATACTGACTACCACTACAATTAAGAGAAAACTTGTTCCGCAGCGCGGGTGCAGCCTGGGAAAAGAACGAGCATTTGCTACGGTTAGCTCTTGTCCTGATTCATGATTAAAAATTGCTTTATGCTCCGCGCCATGATATTGAAAAACCCGTTGAATGTCTTTAAGTCGAGAAATGATCAAAATATATAAGAAAAATACTACTAACCGAATTGCTCCTTCCAATAGATTTTGCCACACATCTCCAGTAACCTTTCCTTTAAGCAAGTGAGCCATTCCGGTTGGTAAACCAACAAAAAGCACTAGGCCAAGGCCGAATGCGAATCCTATGGTTAGGGCCATTTCCCAAAATCCAAGTTCCTCTCCACCCTCGTCGTCCCCAATTGAACGATTGGCGGAAAAGGTTAAAGCACGCGTTCCAACTATGAGTGAATCTATCAAAGCCACAAATCCTCGAATTAACGGTAACTTAAAGACAGGTTTTGTTGCCCAAGTATTTAATTTTACATTGGTCACTTCAATCTCGTCATTTGGCAACCTGACCGCAATAGCACTTTCACGTGGTCCTCGCATCATGACTCCTTCTATGACCGCTTGCCCGCCATATTGGACTGGTTTGCCCATCTTAAGTTCCTCCTCTATTATATCGATGCGCGAAGCGCAAAGTTCGGGCATCAAGAAAACATTGGTACATTTACGCAAAAAGCAGAGCTTGCGCTCTGCTTATCCACCAGCAACGACCGCAGGCCGTTGTTTACATCCCATATTTCTTTTTAAACCGATCAACCCGTCCGCCTGCATCGACAAACCGCTGTACCCCGGTATAGAAGGGATGGCATTTCGAACAAATTTCCACTTTTATGTTCATTCTTGTGCTGCCTGTAGGAATAACTTCTCCGCAAGCACATGTCATTGTGGTTTGTTCGTATTTCGGGTGAATTTTTTCTTTCATGTCTTCACCTTCTTTCCCATTTAGATCAAAGTGCGGCTTTTTAACCACACCGTCATGACAATTCCAGTCAACTCTTACTATTTTAGCACAAATAACATTCCCTAGTCAAGTTCCTATTTGGCAACTCATTAACAGCCTTTCATCGCATAATCCGGCTTCTTATCAAAACAGTGACGTGCTTCAATAAAGCGGACTGTCCCCGTTTTTCCCCGAATAACGACGGTGTGTGTCAAAGCCCCTTTGGAAGTGTAGGTTACAGCGCGTAGCAGGGGACCTTCTGTAATCCCTGTCGCTGCAAAGAAGACATCATCCGTACTGACCAAATCATCCATCGTTAATAACTTTTGGACATCCTCGATCCCTAAAGCTTTAGCTCGGGCAATATCTTCCTCGTTTTCCGGCCAAAGGCGGCCTTGCATTTCTCCTCCCATGCAACGAAGAGCTGCTGCGGCTAGAACCCCTTCAGGTGCCCCGCCAACTCCCATCATCATGTCGACTCCCGTATCTTCAAATGCACAGGCCACAGCAGGGGAAACATCCCCATCGGTAATCAGACGAACGCGAGCTCCGCAATCTCGTACATCCTGAATTAGTTTCTGATGACGTGGTCTGTCCAAAATAACAACCGTCATATCTTTCATATTTTTGCCCAAAGCTTGAGCTACATTCGAAATATTCTCATGCACAGTAGCATCTAAATTTATCTTCCCAACAGCAGCAGGCCCTACTGCAATCTTATCCATATACATATCTGGGGCGTGAAGCAAACAGCCCCTCTTGGCAATCGCCACAACGGCAATCGCTCCTGCCACCCCTTTAGCACAACTATTGGTTCCTTCTAAGGGATCAACCGCAACATCTAATTCTGGACTTTCTCCATTTCCAACCCGTTCCCCGATATAGAGCATCGGGGCCTCGTCCATTTCCCCTTCTCCGATCACCACGGTACCGTCCATGTGAATTGTATTAAAAACCGCCCGCATCGCTTCAACAGCTGCATTATCAGCGGCTATCTTATCCCCAAGCCCTACCCAGCGCGCCGAAGCTAGCGCCGCAGCTTCCGTAACTCTAGCAAATTCCATCGTTAATTCTCTTTCCATTTTCTACTCCTCCTTAAATTAGCCAATGTGTTATCTTCACTTCCATAATAGCTGACCCTTAAACATACAAGTCATTTTCTATGTAAGCACTCCTCATTATGTTATAACATTTAATGCCTTTACTCTTATTGTGACATACTTTAAAAGAGTTATCAACCACCTTTAATGTCTAAAATTTTCCTTGATTGCACTGACGTCTACTCGATATTTATACTTTCAGATAGTAGAGGAAAAACTGGCATCTTTCCATCTGTTTTCAGACAGTCTAATGCCAGTTTAGAGGTTTTGTTTCAGCTAAAGTTTACCGAAGTATATAGCACAACGATCTATCGTTTTTGCCAATCTGCTAAAAACTTTTCAATCCCAGCATCTGTTAAGGGATGGCGAAACAGTTGTCTTAAAACTCCAAAGGGTACTGTTGCATAATCTGCTCCGATTTTAGCTGCTTCCGTGACATGGACTGGATTCCGAATACTAGCAGCAATGGTTTTTGTTTCTATACCATGCATTTGGAAAATCTCACATATATCTGCCATTAAGTTAAGTCCGTTTTCGCCAATGTCATCTAGTCGCCCTAGAAAAGGGCTTACATAGGTAGCGCCTGCCCGTGCTGCCAGTAAGGCTTGATTGGCTGTAAACACGAGTGTGACATTCGTTTTAATTCCCTTAGAAGATAATACCTTAACAGTTTTGAGACCGTCCTCTGTCATCGGAACCTTAATCACAATGTTTGGGTGAATCGCTGCTAATACATGAGCTTCCTGTAACATCCCTTCATGATCAAGAGCTATTACCTCGGCACTGATTGGCCCTTCGACAATCCCGCTAATCGTGTTTAGAAGCTCGTGGAAGTCCTGTCCTTCTTTAGCGACTAAACTAGGATTCGTCGTCAGTCCTGCAATGACGCCCATATCCCAAGCCTGCTTTATTTCTCCGATATTAGCTGTGTCTAAAAAAAACTGCATTCTATTGCCTTCTTTCTAAGTTTCCTTTATGCCTTCCCATTACTGCCAAAAATCCGAATTTTTTCTCGGATTATGTTGGTTGCCGCTTCGCGGGCAGGGCCCAACATTTTACGAGGGTCAATTTCTTTAGAGTTTCCCTCAAGCACTTTGCGTGCAGCCCAGACAAAGGCTTCACGAATATTTGTGTCAATATTTACTTTACAGACACCACGGGAAATGGCTTCACGCAGAGCATCATCCGGAACTCCAGAAGAACCGTGTAACACAAGTGGCGTTGACACTCTTTCTCGAATCTTAGTCAATCGTTCAAAATCGAGTTTAGGTACCCCTTTATATTGACCGTGGGCAGTCCCGATCGCTATGGCTAAGGCATCTACCTTTGTCGCTTGAACAAAGTACTCTGCTTCAGCCGGATCCGTAAATAATGCCTCGCGCTCGTCAACGGTAATATCATCTTCCGTCCCGCCTATCTTACCCAATTCGGCCTCAACCGAAACTCCTAAAAGGCGAACTGCCTCAATTACTTTGTTAGTTAAAGCGACATTGTCTTCCATCGAGAGTTTAGAGCCATCAATCATCACAGAAGAAAAACCATTTCGTGCACACTGCATGACTTGCGCAAAACTAGTTCCATGATCAAGATGCAAAGCGATCGGTACACTTGATTTTTCTGCAGCTAGCTTTGTTAACGCGGTAATATACTCAATTCCTGCATATTTAATCGCCCCTTGGCTTGCTTGGATGATGACAGGTGCTTTTTCTGCCTCAGCAGCAGCCACTATGGCCTGGACAATCTCCATATTGTTGCAATTAAATGCCCCCACCGCATAACGCTCTTTTTGCGCTCTGTCTAATAATTCAATCATCGATACTAACGCCATTTTTTTTCCTCCTCTATCGTCCTTGAAATGTGCTGTCCCCGCAGCGGACTATTAATGAGCCAAGTTTTATTTTCCTTCAAATATAAGGAATTTATTCCTTCAAATTGACGAACATTATCTGAGCTGTCTGCATAGATCACTCCCACAGCTTCACAACATTCACAATAAAGCTCGATGCGATCCGGCAACAATTCAAAGGTCAACTGATGGTTCCCACAGGCACACCCCAAATTTCCTTGCTTTGCTAGACGATGAAGATGATCTAAAATCCACAGCATTACTTCCGGATTTTCGAACTCTTCCTCGTAACCTAATTCAACCGCTAATTCCCCCATTGATTTTTCACGTTCACGACAAGCATGAGTCACTTTCTGCTTTGACCCTATATACCCGACCGAGGCACCTACGCTGGGGCAAGTGAACGGTAAAGCTTCTTTCCCCCATATGGCATGACGGTTTAATCTCAAATAATGGGTCTCCCCACAGTAGGCACAATCGTAAGAGAGGTTGAACTGCTGACTGTTTCGACTGGTGACCGACATAAACTGAAAACCACATCCGCAATGTAGATTTTTACGCCCTGGTCGAGAAAATGTAAAAAGAGAGAGGGCATGAAATTCTAGCTCCCCACATTGGGGACATTGCATAGCAATCGTTGAATTTGTTGTTAGAATCATAATTCCCACCTCTTCCTAATGGATATACTTCGTCATGCATAAAGAATTTCCTGCCTTTTAAGCAATAAAAAGTATTCCGAAAGGGTAGAAACCATTGTCGAATAACTATGAACTTTGCAATATATCCTTCACCCGTTTTCTAAGATCAAATAAATCAAAGGGCTTACTCATATAATTGAGAATCCCAAGTTCCTTGGCTTGTTCCATGTTCTGTGCATCTCCGTAAGCGGTCATCATAATTACTCCCACTTGACGGTCTATGGCGCGGATTTGTCCCAATGTTTCTATTCCATTCATTCCCGGCATTTTCATGTCCATTAAGATAAGATCAGGCTTAAAGGTTTTTAGTAACTTAACTGCATCTGTACCGTTCGAAGCCATTTCAACCTCATGTGCATCTTCCTTGAAGGTCTCAAAGAGCAGACGACGCACACCCATTTGGTCATCTACTATAAGAACTTTTGCCACCCCTTCACCCCTTTCAAGTTCTTTCTGGGCTAATCGTCACAATCGTGGTCGTCAACTAAACTTCTGGTGAAGCAAGTTTCTCATATCCCAAAATTGAATATTCTTGATGTTCTAGTAAAACTCCTTCTTTGAGGATCCTCTGTGACAATATTTGTCCACCTTGTCTATATCTTCTAGGAATACGTGGATTTGCCACGGTTCTACGCATGGGAACCCTAATTTCATCACCTAATGCACATTCTTGCATCCCTACATCAAGCACAGTAAGTTGCATTCCGATTTTTCCAGCAACATGAACAGTACGACCGTTAAGCTCTAACCGTTCTTGACCGACCGTGATACCCAATAACGCTAAAAAGTTTTTTATGATAATTTTGAAAAAATCAATCCAACCTTGAGGAACAAAATGCGGAGCGACACCGAATCCATCTGAATATCCTACTGGGATCACGGCAAGCTGGGTAGCCTGCTTCGTATGATAAATACTCTGATATCCTACATATGTTCCTTTAGGGACTTCGCGCAGATGAACAATCCGGCTTTTAGCAAGCCATGGGTCACGCAAGTTTAGCTTATCTGAAAACCCTTGACCAGGATAATGTCCGATTAATAGAGTTCCAATTCGAACAAAGTCATGATGCCACTCAGGATAGTCAAGAAACGCAGCGCTATTACAAACATGTTTCCAAGTCGGTCGGATTCCTAGTTCCTCTAGACGATTCGTCAAGGACTTAAAACATTCATATTGTTCTATCGTATTTCGTTTATCCCTTTGGGCAGCCCTTGCAAAATGGGTATAGACTCCCGCAACATGAAGATAGTTGGATTTAGACAAGGCGATACTGAGCTCTTCCAGTTCAGAAAATCGAAACCCAGTTCTCCCCATTCCAGTTTCCAACTTAAGATGTACCTGAATCTGCTGATCAAACTCCAACCCCAATTTTAAACCTGTTTCATTTAACTCTTCAATCCATGATAGTTCGCTTATGGTAAGCTGTAACTTTGCTGCAATGGCTATTGGCCATTCTTCCCTCATCGTAGGTCCTAACACTAGAATGAGCCCCTCAATTCCATGCTCTCGTAAGATCAGTCCTTCTTCTACTCTGGTAACCGCAAAGGCTTCACACCCAGCACGTTGCAAGGAACGCGCAACTTCAATTGCTCCTAAGCCATAGGCATCAGCTTTCACGACTGCCATACACCTTGAGCCCGGACGGAGATGTTTAACGACTTCTTGGTAATTTTCAGTTAAGCAATCTAGGTCCACTTCAATCCAAGTCCCAGCCATTGCGTTATCCCCTTCGCGCTCGCCGTAGCTTAGTGATTAATCCTTTTAAAACATCAGAATAGATAGGTTCTAAATGATTCCAGAGAAAATATATCATAGGCCGATACACAAGATCCCATTCCCCAATAAACTCTGTATAGTCTCCATTAAAGCCCTTCTTAAAGCGATAAAGCCCGTAAAGCGGGTTATCTTCCGATAAATTTCCTGGGACTCCACGGAAATCATAGAGAGTACAGCCGAGGGTTTTAGCCCAACGAATCATTTCCCATTGAATTAAATAATTGGGCATAACATTGCGGTGAGCATTTGAGGAGGCCCCATATATATACCAGGCCTTATCCCCTATGACAAAGGCCAAAGTTCCTGATACGACGTTTCCTTCATATTCGGCAATAAATAGTTCCCCTAGACCCACCGGAACTAACGAATCATAAAGATCTTCAAAATAAGAGTAAGCCCGTACCAAAAAGCGGTCGCGCTCTGTCGTTTCCTTTAAAACTCGATAAAATTCCGGCAAATCCTGCCGGGTTCCTCGCCTGATATGAACCCCTTTTTTCTGAGCAAGACGAATATTATAGCGTGTTTTCTGTTGCATGTTCGCCATCAAGGTTGCTTCTTCCGGAGAAATATCTAAACGAAACACAAACTTTGGTTGAACCCCTTCAAAACCTTTGCCACTCTCGGCAGATCTGAATCCTCTTGAAAGTAAATACTGTTCCAGCTCTTTTTCCGAAGACGGCAAGTCCGGATCAATCTTCAAAAAGGCCGCTCCTCGAGATTTAGCCAACTTTTTAATTTCGTTTAACACAAAATCAAACAACC
>DAIEHY010000249.1 GCA_027353165.1 Desulfosporosinus sp. | reverse complement strand
AAAGATTCAGCAGCCGCCAGCACCTACAGCACCTAGCAATCCTGCGCCTGCCAAGCCTGCGCCTGCCAAGCCTGCGCCTGCCAAGCCTGCGCCAACTACAAAAAAGTAAAGGACTATAAAGGATTGTTATGAAATTGGAAGAGTATTTAAATATTGAAAATCTTAATAAGCATGTCGCACAGGGCTTTGTAACGGCGCGAAGGCATAACACTCTTCCATTAACTATCTATTCCTACAGCCGGAAGACGGTATTGAAGAGTCATTGGAATTATATTACACGGCGCACACGCGGCCTTATCGTTGCAGATGATGGAGAGATAATTGCGCGTCCTTACGAGAAATTCTTTAGCTATAACGACCCACAAGCTATCGAGACGCATCCAGCAACCGTAAGGGACATTGACGCGAACTTTGGCCCTCCTGTTATCACTGAGAAGATAAACGGTTGTCTTGGTATATTCTGGAAGTACGGGGTCCATTGGGGAGTGGCAACAAAAGGCAGCTTTCATTCTCCACATGCAGAATGGGCGACAAAATGGCTTGAAGATCACATTGAACATAACGGTAAGTTAGTCTTTCCTGAAGGCTATACTCCTGTGTTTGAAATCATCTGCCAAGACATTCAACCACATGTAATCCATTATGAACATGACGGGTTGGTACTGTTGAATTTTATTAAAATTGAGACAGGTGAAGAGTTGTCGCAGTATCAAACCGCGATGTATGCATCTACAAATAAACTAGCCATACCATTCGTGATGGATGTACCGCTGGATGAAGCGTTAACTTTAGACAAAGCCTGTTATGAGGGATTAGTTGCAACCTATAACGCACCCGGTCAACCACCGTATAAATTGAAAATTAAGTTTCCGACGTTCTTAAAGAATCGTAAGATATTCTACGAACAGCAGAAACTTTTACGCGCGGAATCTCCAGAACAATCAGGACGCTATAAAGAAATCCTAGACAAAGCAATAGGGTTGGTCTATAAGGCTTTGGTACTTTATACACTTAGAAGTGAAATTGCTGAGTTTTTTAATACGCCAGAAAACCAGTATTATGCTCCGATTTGTTTTGCTCTATTAGATTCTAAAGATTACAAGCCAATTATCAAAAGTATGCTTGAAAAGGAGAAGTCTATTGTCACACAATGAGGGTTTTGGACGACGACACAAAGACGATGTTATTACACCGTGGGTAGGTTTCGACCTTGACGGAACTTTAGCTCATTATGATTCTTTTGTAGATTTAACTCATATCGGCGAGCCGATTGAGCCAATGGTACTCAAAGTCCAAGAGTATCTACAGATGTTGATTCCGGTCAAGATATTCACAGCACGAGTATCCATCAACAACCCTACCGAGAGGCTTTATATTATCCAAGCGATTGAGGATTGGTGTCAAAAGCATATTGGTACTGTGCTTCCTATTACCTGCATTAAAGACTTGGGATGTATCAGAATCTATGATGACCGTGCGGTCCAAGTAGAGAAGAATACAGGACGCATTATAGGAGGAGACACACAATGAAGGTTTATTTAGCAAGTCGATATAGCAGGAGAGACGAACTGCGAGGATATAGAGATGCCTTAAATAAGGCCGGAATTACGGTTACATCACGCTGGTTGGATGAAACTGAGCCTCTTGATGGCAAGTTAGTAAATCATACGCCTACTTTTTGGAAGAAACACGCTGAGATAGATATAGAAGATGTCGAACGCGCCGAGGCGTTAATATTCTTTGCTGAGTCACCAGAGACACCAACTCCGCGCGGCGGGCGTCACGTAGAATTTGGAGTAGCTTT
>DAIEHY010000248.1 GCA_027353165.1 Desulfosporosinus sp. | reverse complement strand
CCTACTCATACCGTATATCTTGCCAATGGGCAGGCCATTCCAGATGCGATTGCGATCAGTGCTTTTGCAGCAGAGCAAGGAAACCCAATATTGCTCACGGATAGAGATTCATTGCCGCCTTCGACGATTCAAGCCTTGGCCGATCTCAAGGTGAGTAATGTCGTCATGCTTGGAGGGACAGCGGTTATTGGCACTTCTGTGGAAAATGAATTACGTACCAAGTATTCCGTCCAACGTTGGGGTGGCTATGACCGCTATGATACCCAAAGTATCATCTTTCAAAATCTCTTTAACACCAAAATTCCCCAGTCCCCACTTTACTTTACCTCTGGGCTGGTTCGTCAAGATGATCTCAGTTCGGGGAACCCCTACGCCGATGCCTTGTTAACGGCAGCTTTGGCCGCTAAAACTGGTGGATTTGTCGCCATGCTTCCACCTTCTGACCTTTCATCCTTCTCCTTGTCTTCTCCGCCCTACAAATTTCTTTTTATGAATAAGGATTACATCCCCCGGTCTACTGTAGTCGGTAACAACAATGCAGTGAGTGATTTGCTGGAAGAAAATTTACAACACCTGTTGACTCACTAGGCTGCTTCTTTAGTTAATTTTGACAGAAAGGAATGGTGTATATGTTATCTCTCAAACAGTTAGGGAAAGGTAAGCTTTCTGCTAAAAAGCTAACTGCCTTTCTCGTGGTGCTAGCCTTAGCGGGTGGAGGTAGTTGGTATTATCTGCGTGAACAAAAGGCCCAGACTCCCGTCGCTACCGCGAGTACGGTGATTACTGCCCAGAAGAAAGATATAAAAATTTCACTTTCTAATGACGGAAAAACCGATTACCCGGTAACCAACCTTAAGTTCAATGGCAATGGGATTGTAGAAGAAATTTTGGTTCAAGAGGGGGAGCGGGTTAAGAAAGGAGATGTTTTAGCCCGGCTGGATGAGAAAAACTTGGAAAACCAGGTCAAACAAGCGGAGGCCAATTATAATTCAGCCGTTGCCAAATACCAGAAACTAATAGCTGGCCCCTCTGATGTTGAGCGCCAAGCTAAGCAGATTGCGGCAGATAATGCAGTAAAAAACTTGAGAGTTCAGCAAGCCTCGTATGATTATAAAGTTTCCTTATTGAACAACGAGGACAACACCAAAATAAGCGACGGGAAGAGCACTGAGGGAGATATCTTAACGGAAGAGCTCAAACTGGAAGGGGCTAAAGCTCAGTTAGAAAACGCCAAGGCTCAACTCGCTTTACTCGTACCGGCAGATTCCTACGATTTGACGACAGCGAGCGAAACCGTCAAACAGATGGAGGCGGCTCTGGCTATTGCCAGAAACAACTTGCAAGATGCTACTTTGATTTCTCCCACGGACGGTATGGTTCTCTCCAACAATGGAAAAGAAGGAGAATTAGTTACTTCCAGTTCTACTTCAACTAACACACCCTTTATTGTGCTTGCCAATGGCAATGAGGTTGCGGTCGATTCTTACCCTATTGAAGATGACATTGGCAAAATTTCGGTTGGACAGGCGGCAGAAGTCGTATTTACGTCCCTACCGGATAAATCTTATGAGGGTAAGGTAAGTTCAATTTCCCCAAATCCTATCGTCGATCAGAGTGGAATAGTTACATATAAAGTGTCCGTTCTCTTGAATGTTCCTGATGAAAACATTAAAAACGGGATGACTGCGAGTGTGGCTTTTATCGCTCAGCAAGTTAAAGGAGTGGTTACCATCCCGGTAGAAGCTGTGGTACGGGCGAATGGCGCCCCCAGTGTTGAAGTGCAGGCATCCGATGGAAGCACAGGGTGGGGAAAGG
>DAIEHY010000247.1 GCA_027353165.1 Desulfosporosinus sp. | reverse complement strand
CAGAAAAAAAAATTATAGAGATCCCCGATGAAGGAGAGGCAGTCATCGCTGGGTATTGGAGCCCTAAACTGGGTTTGTGTTCTCAATCTATGCTTTTAACCTGGAAGGGGGGGAAGGTTAACTCATTGCAGTCCTTAAGTCCCTTATATCATTCGGATAGTAACCCTATAAAAAATCCGCTTTGGGCCTCCTATTTTCTTTTGCCTGGATGGATTGACGCTCATGTGCATTTAGCCTTAGATAGCTTGGATTTTCATCGCTGCTTGGAAAATTGGGAGGATCCATCTTTGATTGAGGAGAATATGCAAGGGTTTTTGCAGGGTTATCTGGAGAGGGGCATTTTGGCTATCCGTGATGGCGGCGATTTACCAGGCTTTTCTTGGAGGGCAAAAAACAAGGTCGATGCAGGAATTTGGTCAGGACCTAGGGTCATTTCAGTTCATGAGGCCGTAAACCGAGCAGGAATGTATGGCCGTTTTCTGGGTCGAGGCTTTAAGGATAGTTTAGAGTGGCGGGAAAAGGAACGTGATTTCTTCGAGCAAGGTATAGATCAGCTTAAGGTGGTAGTGACGGGATTAATCAAGTTTGACAATTATCAGGGGGTTGGTCCAACTCAGTGGACGGTTGAGGAACTTGCAGAGTTTGTCGAGGCGGCGCATGGGCGTGGGATACTTGTCATGGCCCATGCTAGTGGGGAAATGGGAATTTCGGTGGCGATTGAGGCTGGGGTTGATTCAATCGAACACGGATACTATATGACGACTGAACAACTTGAGCGGATGAGAGAAAAAGGAGTTGCTTGGGTCCCAACGGTCGCACCGATTGGGAATATTTTAAAATATCCAACGGATCGTTACTCTTCCCATGAAATCGAGACTTTGAAACGGATTCTGGAGGGGCAACTTTCTAAAATCTATGAGGCCTATCATTTAAACGTCCGTCTGGGGGTTGGCACAGATGCTGGTGCTTATCGAGTACCGCACGCAGAGAGCTTATTTGATGAGATGGACTGGATGGTTCAAGCAGGAATTCCTAAACTGGAAGTCTTCCGAATGGCGACTCAAGAAAATGCTCGAATTCTCGGCAGTCTTGATTTAGGGAGGTTAGAGCTTGGAACTTCAATGAATTTACTTCAACTTGTGAAGCACGTAGTTTAAGAAGGGGGAATAACATGTCACAACTTGATAATCCTCTAGAAATTTACAAATTGCTGCCCAAATCGAATTGTAAACAGTGTGGGGTTCCGACATGCCTGGCGTTCTCGGCTTCGGTCATTAATGGAGAAAAACGGCTCGATGCCTGCCCTCATCTGGAGAACACGATCCTTGAAGAGCTTGATAGAAAAATTATTAGACATACGACTCCAGAAGAGCAATTGAAACAAATGCTTATGCCCTTGAAAAAAGAAATAAATACCATAGATTTTTCTTCATCGTTGGAGCGATTGGGGGCTACACTCTCTGGCGATAAGTTAAGTGTTAAATGTCTAGCTAAGAACTTTACCGTGGATTCCGAGGGAACAGTTATCTCTGACTGTCATATCAATGTATGGGTGATCGTACCCTTACTCAACTATATTATTTATAGTGCAGGAAAAGATCCTTCCGGAAAGTGGGTTCCTTTCAGGGAACTTAGTAATAAAACGGTCTGGGATGCTTTTTTTGAACAAAGGTTTGAAAAACCTTTGAAACAGCTTACGGATTCCTATCCGGATCTTATTGAGGATATGATTTATATTTTTAATGGGAAGCCAGTGAAAACCAGTTTCACCTCTGATATTTCGCTTGTGCTGCACCCTCTACCAAAGGTCCCTATGCTAATTTGTTATACCAAGCCTGATGAGGATCAAGAATCTAAGCTCAATGTTTTTTTCGATACGACAGCGGAAGAAAATATCAGCATTGATTCACTC
>DAIEHY010000246.1 GCA_027353165.1 Desulfosporosinus sp. | reverse complement strand
TTGCCCTGGTATTTTAAGAGCAAAGTTGAACTCTCGTTATGAATGCAGTATTATTTAAGGCAAGGCTAAAATTGGCAGAAGCAGGATCATTTAGAGAGAAAGGTTGATATCGGATGGAAAACAAATCCTCCTCGAATTTTCTCAAGAATATTGTTACTGAGGATCTAAAATCAGGTAAGGCAGATCATATTATTACACGGTTCCCTCCGGAGCCCAATGGCTATTTACATATTGGACATGCTAAATCCATTATTCTAAACTTTGAATTAGCAGATGAATTCAACGGTAAGACCCATTTGCGCTTTGATGACACAAATCCGGCAAAAGAAGATACGGAATATGTGGAATCGATTAAAGAAGATGTGTTGTGGTTAGGGTATGAATGGGACGACTTGTTTTTTGCCTCAAATTACTTTGAGGAAATGTACAATCGAGCCGTGTTATTGATCAAAAAAGGCAAAGCTTATGCTTGTGATTCCACCGCAGAGGAAATCCGTTTGATGCGAGGATCATTAACTGAACCAGGACAAAGGAGCCCCTCTCGCGATCGTTCGGTTGAAGAAAACTTAGCGCTGTTTGAACGTATGCGTCAAGGGGAATTTAAAGACGGTGAGAAGGTATTACGAGCTAAAATTGACATGGCTTCACCCAATATCAATATGCGAGATCCTGTCCTTTACCGGATTGCTCATGCCACCCACCATAATACAGGAGATAAGTGGTGTATTTACCCAATGTATGATTATGCCCACCCGTTGGAAGATGCTATAGAAGGGGTCACTCACTCGATCTGTACGTTGGAATTTGAGGATCATCGCCCTTTATATGATTGGGTCATTCGAGAATGTGAAATGGACAACGTTCCTCACCAATATGAATTTGCGCGTTTAAATATTACGAATACGGTCATGAGTAAGCGTAAGCTTAAACAACTGGTGGATGAGCACGTTGTGGATGGGTGGGATGATCCGCGGATGCCAACCATCTCAGGGCTTCGACGCAGAGGGTATACAGCAGAGGCGATCCGCAATTTCGCAAGGGAAATCGGAGTCGCCAGAGCGGATAGTGTTGTGGATAGTAAAATGCTGGAGCATTTTATCCGAGAAGACTTAAAGCTTAAGGCACCAAGAACGATGGCCGTGCTTGAACCACTTAAGGTGGTAATTACGAATTATCCAGAAGCGCAAATAGAAATGTTAGAAGCCGAAGTCAACCCAGAAAACCCAGAGATGGGTACCCGGCAAATTCCATTTTCACGCGAACTTTATATTGAACAAGAAGACTTTACGGAAAATCCCCCAGCTAAGTATCATAGGCTATTCCCTGGAAATGAAGTTCGCCTAAAAAATGCCTATTTTATAAAATGTAATGATATTGTTAAGGACGAAACGGGCAAGGTCATCGAACTGCATTGCACCTATGATCCAGAAACTAAAAGTGGGTCAGGCTTCACCGGAAGAAAAGTCAAAGGGACGATTCACTGGGTGGAAGCCTCCCAAGCTGTACCTGCTGAGTTCAGATTATATGAGGCCTTAATTTTAGATGAAGATATGACGGATGAAGCATCTTTTCTGGAGCATGTTAATCCTAAATCTCTGGAGATTAGCCATGGATTTGTTGAACCAAACATCAAAGACTCAAAGCCGCAGTCCAAATTTCAATTTTTCCGACATGGCTACTTTAATGTTGATCCCTTGAATTCAACCCATGATCATCTTGTCTTTAACAGGATTGTTTCTTTAAAAAGTTCGTTTGAAGTGAAAAAATAACAAATAGTATACTACACCCGACTTCTTTCTGTATTTTTGGGAATACTAGACAGAATCAGAATGTCGGGGGGGTTAGCATGAAAGATAAAGAATTTGAACCCACTAAAGGTGAAGTAGAAGTCGATGAAACTAACGAAAACGGAAGACTAACGAGTCAATTGGATGATTCTATTG
>DAIEHY010000245.1 GCA_027353165.1 Desulfosporosinus sp. | reverse complement strand
GTGCGCTCGTGAGTGCACACATTTAGCGAGGTGAAAGTCCTCGTCAAAGGCAGCCAAGCCTTTGTAACTGAAAATAACTGCGTCATCGTGAGATGGGGTGGAGAGCAATTGGAGGTGAAAGAGCAGGCCGTAGTAAAGCGAACTCGTTTCGGTCGAATAACGTGGCGATCCCATCGGTCGGACGGAGAAGCCTGAAAAGTCACTATGTACGATAAATGGCTATAATCGATGCATAGACGTTATTAGGCGGTTGGAGATGGCATGTTCAGAAAGATGTGTGTGTTAAACGAGGATACCTATTGCAGGGATGTTGAACCTGGATAGGAGTCAGAGCCCTCATAGTACCGATAATGATAGATCGATGTGGTAAAGCGACCCGAGGAAGGGCGTTAGGGTACAATGGTAGCTAGACCCGTAAGCAAAGAATATTATTGGGATGTGACGGAAGCAAAACGGCACGTAGGGAAGGAGGGTAGGAAGATTGATAGTTGATGAACAGAAACGAGCAAGAAAGGAGTTACGTCAGTGATGGCAACATCTAAACAAGCAACAGATATTCAGAAAACCACGGAAGAGGAAAGGGCCCGACAGGCCAGACAATCCAAGTGGGGATGGGTTGAAGCTTCAATCTGGACAGATACTATGCTGATAGCCCTAGAAATGGGGGTCAAGGGAGGCAAATGGTTTAGTTTGATTGATAAGGCTTATCGAAGCAGCACTCTGGAGGCAGCATGGCTCAAGGTCAGAGCAAACAAAGGAGCAGCCGGCGTTGATAAGATCACAATAAACAAATTCGAAAGCCAGAAGGTAAAATACCTTAAGGAATTAGAAGATGAGCTGAAAACAGGAACATATCAACCAAAAGCGGTAAAAAGGGTGTATATACCAAAAGGTCAAGGAAAAATGAGACCTTTAGGTATACCTTCAGTAAAAGATAGGATTGCTCAACAAGCTGTAAAAATGGTAATAGAGCCTATATTCGAAAAGGAATTTTTGAACATGAGTTATGGATTCCGACCGAATAAAGGAGCTCAAAAGGCCATTGCAGAAGTGAGTCAACTAATCAAAGAAGGATATACCTGGGTAGTAGATGCAGATCTACAAGCTTATTTTGACACGATTTCGCACGAGAAGTTGCTTGAAAAAGTTGAGCAACGGATTAGTGACGGACGTGTCATTAAACTGCTTACAATGTGGCTAAAGCAAGAAATCATGGACGAATGCAAAGAATGGATTCCCACACTCGGCTCTCCGCAGGGTGCGGTCATAAGTCCGTTAATTTCGAATGTCTATCTTCATGATCTAGACGTGGCTATAACAAACGCTGGATACAAGATGATAAGATATGCGGATGACTTTGTAATCTTGACGCGAAATCGCCAAGAGGCTGAAGAGGCTTTAAAATTAGTCCAAGCATGGGTCACCGAACACAAACTAACCTTACATCCAGAGAAAACCCATATAGGGAACTGTATGGTAGAGGGAGAAGGGTTTGAATTTCTTGGTTATAGATTTGAGGCAGGGACAAGCTGGGTAAGACCGAAGAGTATACAGAAGTTCCGAGATCGAATCAGAGAAGTGACAAGCAGAGTATGTGGACGATCGATCAATGAAGTGATAGCGAAGCTGAATCCAATATTGAGAGGTTGGTGTAACTATTTTAAGAACGTAACCAAATATACATTGGGAACATTCGACAGTTTTGTGAGAAGGAGACTCAGGGCCATTATACAAAGACAAAATAAGAAAAGGTCTTTTGGAGCTGGGTGGTGCAATCAAATGATTCCAAATAAATTCTTCGCGAGTAAAGGTCTTATCAACATGGAAGACTCCCAAAGACAATACTGCGCGTATCAGTCCCGATGAGGAAACAATTGACTGGAGAGCCGTATGCGTTAATAGCGCCCGTGCGGTTCGGAGGGAGGGGTGGCGCGAGTCATTCCTACCCCTATGTGCGCTCGTGAGTGCACACATTTAGCGAGGTGAAAGTCCTCGTCAAAGGCAGCCAAGCCTTTGTAACTGAAAATAA
>DAIEHY010000244.1 GCA_027353165.1 Desulfosporosinus sp. | reverse complement strand
GTTATTGGAGCAGGCTAACCACGGAACAGCCTTTCTAGACGAAATCGGAGAGTTATCCCCGTTACTTCAAGTAAAACTACTGAGTGTACTGCAGGACCATAAAATTCTTCGGGTTGGAGGAACGACCCCTCTGTCTATGGACATCAGGTTTGTGTGTGCTACCAACCGTGATCTAGAGAAAATGGTGGATGAGGGGACATTCCGAAAGGATCTCTATTATCGGCTAAATGTCATACCGATTGCTATTCCACCCCTGCGAGAACGAAGGGACGATATTTTTGGGCTGACTCTTACCTTTTTAGATAAATTTTGCAAGAAATATCGTCGCAGTCTGAGTTTTGCCCCAGCTGCGATGGACAGCTTATACGAATACTCATGGCCAGGCAATGTACGCGAACTGGAGAACGTTGTGGAACGTTTGGTTGTACTTACTCAAACTGGTCTGATCGAAAAGACGGATTTACCAGAGAAAATTCAGCAGGCTAGTAAAGTTATGGTTCTTACCGATTCCTCACATTTTCACGAGTGGAAAGTTATACCGCTGAAAGAAGCGGTGGCAGCTACAGAACGACTCACGATTGAGGGAGCTTTTCTACAAAATATGCACCTTGGGCCGACCGCTAAGGCTCTGGGTATCGACATCTCTACTCTATTGCGAAAATGCAAAAAACTGGGTATTAGACGGACTGCAACTGCAGAAATACCATGAGATAGGAGATTACTAGGGCTGAATTACCCATAGGATTGTTTTACAAGGAGGTTAGATTGTCAAATGACAAAAGTAATTGGCCTTGAAGAAGCTATCAGCAAGATCAAAAATGGAATGACCATAATGGTCGGAGGGTTTATTGGGTGTGGAGCTCCCAGCCAACTTTTGGAAGAAGTCTGTCGGCAGGAAGTCAAAGAGCTGACTCTCATCGCTAATGATACAGGAATCCTTGGGGATGCGATGTCACAACTCATTGTGCAACATTGCGTGAGTAAACTCATTGCAACCCACATAGGGACGAACAAAGAAACAGGAAGGCAAATGTCGACTGGTGAGCTTGAAGTGAAGCTGGTACCTCAGGGAACCTTAGTCGAGCAGATTCGGTCAGCAGGTGCGGGTTTAGGAGGGATTTTAACTCCAACTGGGATTGGAACCATTGTGGAGGAAGGAAAGCAAAAGATTGTTCTCAATGGTGCCGAATATCTTCTGGAACTTCCAGTTCGGGCTAATGTTGCCTTATTAAATGCGTATAAAGCGGATAAGGTCGGGAATCTCGTTTATCGTCGTGCAGCTCGTAATTTTAATCCAGTCATGGCAATGGCCGCAGATTTGGTTATCGCTCAAGTGGATAATATTGTTGAAATAGGGGAAATAGACCCGGACGAGGTTATGACACCAAGTATTTTTGTGGACTATATAGTTCAGAAACAGTCACAGGAGGTGACCGATCTTGGATAAGGAAGCAAGAATGGAGTGGCTTGTAAAACGAGTGGCTCAAGAATTTAAAACGGGAGATGTCGTTAATTTAGGGATTGGAATCCCCACTAAAGTTGCTAACGCACTGCCTGACGGAATTAAAATCATCCTTCAATCTGAGAATGGCTATTTGGGGGTTGGCCCTGCGCCGGAAGCCGGAAGAGAGGATTCTGATACTGTTAATGCAGGAGGGCAATATGCAACTATTTTACCAGGCGGTTGTAGCTTTGATAGTGCCACGTCTTTTGCCATCATTAGGGGGGGGCATGTAGATGCTACCGTTTTAGGAGCTCTTCAAGTAGATGAAGAAGGAAATCTGGCAAGCTGGATGATCCCTGGAAAGATAGTTCCTGGTATGGGTGGAGCAATGGACCTAGTAGTCGGGGCACGACGGGTGATTATTGCAATGGAGCATTGCGCTAAAAATGGCGGTCTTAAAGTTTTAAAAAAGTGCACCTTGCCTTTGACAGCAGCAAAACAGGTTAATTTAATTGTTACGGATATGGGAGTTATAGAAGTGACCCTCAACGGTTTGAGGCTTAAAGAGATCGCCCCTGGCCTTACTTTTGAGGAAGTGCAGGCATGTACAGAAGCTATTCTGATCAAACCGGATAAAGTTGCTGTGTGATCA
>DAIEHY010000243.1 GCA_027353165.1 Desulfosporosinus sp. | reverse complement strand
CATATTCCTTTCTCCTCGCTTTCCCAAGATTTAGCTCAGCAATCTATTGTTTGTACTGCCCCAAGTAGGACTTTTAATTTAGCAGGTTTACAAACCTCGAATCTGATTATTCCGAACGCCAAGTATCGAAAAGCCTATCGTGCGTCATTGGAGCTGACTGGAATTCATCATCCGAATGTGTTTGGCATAACGGCCTTAGAAGCGGCCTATCGACATGGTTGGGATTGGCTGAATCAATTAATGAACTACTTGAAGGGAAACCTGGAATTTCTTATGTCGTTCCTCGCTCAGGAATTGCCTCAGATTGAGGCGGTTCAACCTGAAGGAACCTATTTAGTTTGGCTGGATTTTAGAAACTTGGGAATGGAATCCAAAGACTTGCAAGAATTTTTGGTACACAAGGCGGGCGTTGGGCTCAATGCGGGTTATTTGTTCGGCCCTGGTGGAGAAGGGTTTGCCCGAATTAATATAGCTTGCTCCCTTGAGGTCCTCGAAGAAGGGTTAAGACGTATTAAAGCAGCAGTTAAGGAATTGGACTAAGCTCAATTTCCCCAATAGTTACTAAGCCTTGGCAATAATGTGTCAAGGCTTAATCTATTTTCCCGATCCCTCAAGCTAGCTCTGTATCTGAAACTGTACAGTGTAGAGCATAATTGGAAGATTTACGAATTATGCACCGATCAAGGTATTCTCTAATAGATTATAAAAACAAGGATGGGGGGGAGTGCCATTGGACAATATTGTTGAGGTACATAACGTTGGCATGAACTATCAATCCCCCAATGGGGAAATAATTGCCTTAAAGGATATCAGCTTTTCGGTAAAGGAAGGAGAATTTGTCAGTATTGTCGGTCCGAGCGGCTGTGGAAAATCCACGCTATTATCGATCATTTCAGGCTTAATATCATCAACTTCTGTAACGGTCGAGATTTCTGGGGAGAAAGTCATCGGAACTTCTCGGAAAATTGGGTATATGTTGCAAAAAGACCATCTTTTTAACTGGAGAACCATTTATCAAAATGTCATGCTTGGTCTTGAAATTCGAAAGGCAGTCACGCCTGAGGCCAAAGAACGTGCTAGTGAACTCCTCAAAACTTATGGACTTTATGAATTCAAAAATAAATATCCCAACCAGCTTTCCGGCGGGATGAGGCAAAGGGTGGCCCTCATCCGAACTCTTGTCACGGATCCTCAAATTCTCCTGCTAGATGAAGCTTTTTCGGCCTTAGACTATCAGACCAGGCTAGTAGTCAATGAGGATATTTACACCATTATAAAAAGAGAAAACAAAACTGCGTTACTTGTGACCCATGATATTGGCGAGAGTATCAGCATGGCTGATCGGGTGGTTCTTTTATCGAAACGACCTGGCACTATCAAGGAAATCTATGAAATCAAGTTCAAGATGGAAAACAGGACACCTTTATCATCTCGAGATGCCCCTGAGTTTAGACATTTTTTTCAAAAGATATGGAAGGGGCTAGATGTCCATGTCTAACACCAATCAAGAAGGTATGTCTAACCTGGATCAGGTCAACGTCATTTCTTGTGAACATAAAGTGTATTTAGAGCGGCTCAAGAAGGAAAAATTGCGGATTCGTTTTATACAATTTCTAATTTTTGCTGTTGCACTCTTACTTTGGGAAATCTGTGCCGATGCCAAAATCGTAGATCCGTTTATCACAAGTCAACCTTCAAGAGTCGTCAAAACAATCCTTAGATTACATGAAGAAGGGGTACTCTTACAACATATAGGAATAACCTGTCTCGAAGCAGTTGTGGGCTTTGTCTTAGGAACGTTATTAGGAACGGTAATTGCCATCATCTTATGGTGGTCAGAATTTCTATGTAAAGTCTTAGAACCCTATCTCGTGGTATTGAACAGTTTACCTAAGATCGCACTTGGGCCAATTTTTATTGTTTGGATCGGAGCAGGTCCCGCGGCAATCATTGTTATGACCTTAGCAATTTCTTTGATTGTCACAGTTTTGGAGGTATTAGGCGGATTTTTAGCGATTGACGAGGAAAAGGTCAAACTCGTCCAGACGTTTGGAGGAACTAAATTTCAAGTCCTTACTAAAGTATTGCTTCCGGCATCCTC
>DAIEHY010000242.1 GCA_027353165.1 Desulfosporosinus sp. | reverse complement strand
AGGCTATTTTTTTGACTTTTGACGAAAAAGCCATTGCTGCCGCGTCGATTGGTCAGGTTCACCGTGCTCAGTTACGAACAGGGGAACGCGTTGCGGTCAAGGTGCAGCGCCCCGATATTAAGGCGATGATCGAAACGGATCTGGAAATTCTTCTGGACTTAGCAACGTTAGCCGAACACCGAATGCCACGGATGGAACGCTTGCAACTACGGGAAGTAGTAGAGGAGTTTTCTAAGTCCCTTCGCAATGAATTGGACTATACTATTGAAGCCAGAAACGCTGAGAAAATTGCCAAGCAATTTCGAGACAATCGTACCGTTCATATACCCACTATTTATTGGGATTACTCGACGCGAACTGTTCTCACGATGGAATTTGTAGAGGGGATAAAGCTTAATGACTTTGAGTCGATTGAAAAGATGGGGTTCGACCGAAAGGTTATGTCGGAACGCCTTGTTCGTGCTCTCTTCCATCAGGTTTTAATTGAAGGGTTTTTCCACGCTGATCCACACCCCGGAAATATATTTTTTTTGCGCGACGGTACAATTTCGCTGATAGACTTTGGGATGGTCGGAAGACTTACTAAAGATATGAAGCATAATTTCGCATCTATGGTGATCGCTATGATGCGCCAGAATACTGAAGGCATGATTCAAGCAGTGCTTCGAATTGGAATCGTTCCTGAGGAAGTGAACCTCCCACGTCTAACCGATGAAGTGGATCAATTGCGGGAGAAGTATTTGGACGTTCCGATGAGTCGAATCAGCTTAGGAGAAGCAATTAGCGACCTATTCAAGGTCGCCTTTCGTCATCACATTCGTATTCCTTCAGATTTTACATTATTAGCAAAGTGTTTGTTAATTCTTGAAGGGATTGTGGAAAAGTTGGATCCCGAACTAAGCATTTTGGATATGGCGGAGCCGTTTGGAATCCAACTACTTAAGGAACGTTACCGTCCCAGTACGATTGCAGGCAGGATTTGGCATAACATTACGGATTACAGTGATTTGCTGGTGAGTCTGCCAAAACAAATGAAAGAGCTCATAAGAGACTTGTTGCGAGGGCGAATTCGCCTAGAAGTGAGTGTTCCAGAACTCGATCTTTTTCTGAGAAAATTAGATACAATCTCCAATAGGATTTCCTTTAGTATTGTCTTACTTTCCTTCAGTATCGTGATGATGGGGCTGATTATTGCTTCTGCCTTGGGGCCTCAACCTATTTTGCTTTGGCATATCCCTGCTATTGAAATAGGGTTTATCCTAGCAGGAATTATGTTACTTTGGTTGTTCATCTCAATTTTTAAATCCGGTAAGTTTTAGAACTCCATTGGGCAACCTAGTTTTGAGGTGAAAAAGGTGACAAGACAATTTATTCCTTCCCGTGTTTTTTATGAGCCAAGCGCTCTCCATTATCCTTTAGGGGCAAATTTAGTAGAACGTTTCCGAAAAATGGGGATTCCAGTGAGCGAAACAGCCTCTCATAATCGAGTGACTGGGATCCCCGGTAAAAGCCCGACTGAAATGTATCGAGAGGCCAAGCGAACCTTAGTCATCGGCGTGCGTCGCAGTGAAACGTTTCAATCGTGTAAACCGTCTGCTCATTATCAGTTACCTTTAGTGACAAGTTGTCCGGGTATGTGTGAATATTGCTATTTAACGACAACCTTAGGGAAAAAGCCCTATGTCAGGGTTTATGTCAATCTTGAAGAGATCTTTAAGATAGCTTCTAACTTAATTCAACAACGGCTTCCAGAGATCACGCGCTTCGAAGGTGCCGCTACCTCAGATCCACTTCCAGTGGAAGGGTATACGGGTGCTTTAAAGCAAACCATTGAATTTTTCGGACAGACTACCCAGGGCCGGTTTCGATTTGTCACCAAGTATACGGAAGTCGAAGATTTGCTTGAGGCTAAACATGAAGGGCATACTCGTTTTCGCTTTAGTTTAAACTGTGCTGAGGTTGTGGATAAATATGAACATTTAACCCCTCCCCCAGAGGAGAGAATTAGGGCTGCAGGTAAAGTGTTAGCAGCAAACTATCCCTTAGGCTTTATTATTGCTCCCATTTTTCGCTTCGCGGGATGGCAAGAAGCTTATCAGAGGCT
>DAIEHY010000241.1 GCA_027353165.1 Desulfosporosinus sp. | reverse complement strand
ACGGTTGAAGCCTTGGTTCAAGCATTGGAAGCTAAAGATACATACACTAGTGGACATTCGGCTAGAGTGGGGAATTTGGTCGTAGCTATAGCTGAAGAAATCGAACTGAGTGATGAGAAGATCGAGGCCCTCAAATACGCCGCCGTGCTGCATGATGTAGGCAAGATCGGGGTAAGCGAAGTTATCTTGAATAAAGAGGGAAAACTGCTGGATTCAGAGTGGGAAGTTATTCGAAGTCATCCAGTGATCGGGGAAACGATTATTCAAAACATAAAGTTTATGTTTGATATAGGAAAGGTGGTCCGTCATCACCATGAACACTATGATGGGAAGGGTTATCCAAATGGACTCCAAGGGGAAGAAATTCCTTTGGAATCCCGGATCATTGCTGTTGCAGATACGTATGATGCAATTACGTCCGATCGGAGCTACCGCAAAGGCAGCACACATGAGGAGGCCCTAGTTGAGCTGAAAAGAGTCGCCGGATCACAATTAGATCCGGCGTTGGTAGAAGTTTTCTGCAAAGTGGTCACCAGTGAATTGGCATCCCGAATGGTCGGGGCTAAGCAAGTGCAGATCGCTTAAGTTAATTATTTGAAGCATAAGAGGTGAAATATGCTCATAGAAACCTTGATTTTAGCTTTATGCATAAGTCTTTTACGCGGGGGAAAATTGAGTCGACTGGGCGAACTACCGCTACGTGGATTTTGGCTGGTCCCCTTGGCTTTATTGATACAAAGTGGCGTCTATTGGGCCGCTGTGAAAGGAAGCGGATTAGGCCACAGTTGGCTTAGTCCATTGCTTGATACAGGGTCCTATTTTTTATTGTTGTTTTTTACCCTAAGGAATCGATCATTGCCTGGGATACGCTGGATTACTTTGGGGATTTTACTTAACACTATTGTGATTTCTCTGAACGGAGGATTAATGCCCGTCGACCCATCTTTTCTTCCTGAGGCCAGCCGTTTAGAGCTGCTAGCAGGACAGGGAACCCATGGATTAATGACGCCGATGACCCAGATGAGCTTCCTAGCAGATCGGTTCTATCTGGATATTCCGATACTGCAAAAACAAGTGTTCAGTGTCGGGGATATTGTGATCGATATCGGTTGCTTTTTACTAGTTCATAAAACAATGACTAGAAATCAAGACAACATTAAACTATTCGGCTTGTAATAAATCTCGTACAACTTCCCCGGCAATAAGCAGTCCTACAACGGAAGGAACAAAGGAAATGCTTCCAGGTACTTGGCGCTTTTCGATACCGATGATATCATCGCTTGGACAGAGGCAGTCATTTCGAGAATCTGCATTTATGGTGAACGGGGTGAGTGGAAGGTCTGGACTAGACACAACTTTGACCCCTGTGGTGATTCCCTCTTTGCGTAGCAATTTACGCATTGCTTTAGCCAGCGGATCCCCGCTGGTCTTAGAAATGTCGGTTACTCTATAATTTTCCGCTGTTAGACGGTTTCCGGCTCCCATACTTGAAATCAAAGGAATTTTGCGGAGCAAACATTCTTTGGCTAAATTCACTTTGCTAGAAACGGTATCGATGGCATCAATAACGTAGCTTAAATTACGATCCAGTAGTCTAGCGGCATTTGTGGCCGAATAGAATTCCTGCAAGGTTTCGATCTCGGCCTTCGGATTGACCTCCAAAATTCGACGTTTCATGACCTCAACTTTGGCTTCGCCGATCGTGGAGTGAAGAGCATGGATTTGGCGGTTAAGATTTGTGACACTAATTTCATCAAAGTCAACTAAGATTAAATGACCGACGCCAGCACGGGCCAGCGCTTCCACGGTGTATGAACCGACCCCTCCAATCCCCAAGATCATGACCGTGCTCTTGCGAAGTTTTTCTAAACCTTGGGTTCCTATTAGGAGTTCAGTTCTCGTAAATTCGTGTTGCATTATTTCCTCCACCCCTAGATTTTGTTTGTTAATTTATTTCATTTTAGCACACAAAAGGGTAAAGCCTAAGCAGCAGATCTGTTAGCACAGTTTTCAACCTGAATAATGTCGAATAGTAAGGATAAATTTCTCAGAGCAATTTGGATTAGATATGGTACACAAAATGAACGAGACCATGAAGCCATAATGAAACTTATAAATAAG
>DAIEHY010000240.1 GCA_027353165.1 Desulfosporosinus sp. | reverse complement strand
CTCTATAATTACATGTCTCAACATGTAATTACTCAAGTTTACGGACCCAATCGCGATACCAATATTCAATGCTATAGCCTGTAGTCAAGTTAAAAACAGTTACGGACCCTTCGAGTGGGAAGGATCGAAAGGGATCGTATCGTTCGAAAGATGGTATAGCGTAATTATTCTCATCATTAAGAATGGCTAGGACGATTGGATCCGTTACGAGTTCAGGTTTACTTCCAATATTCATTAACCAATCACCATTTGTATTCAAATTAAAATAACGCCCATTGAGACGCTGAAAGATTTCTAGAAGTTGAGGCGAAGACCCTTTATACAGTTTAAATTCATTCTGCGATGTCATAATGCCACCCGTGGGGAGATCATTTTGAATGGCTTGGACGAGCAGAATCGACATTTTAGGATGGGATATTTTAAATTGAATTAGAAATTTTGATTCAATACATCTACTAAATGACCGAATCGACGATTGACATGAATCTGACGGAGGAAACGAAGAAACAACCAAGCGCCGCTAAACAGAAGAAAATCGAGCAAACGAAAGCTCGACGGGAGGCGCAAAAGGCTAAAAAATAGACGAAGACGCAAAACAGAGCCGCCAAACGTTCCCCTAAGAAGAAGTAGATACGAGCGAACTCAGATGTATTTAGTTTATTGTCTCCCCAGGAAGACAATAAATTATTAGACGGAGATAAATGAGAGTTCTCCTTCAACCATATCAGGTGGAGTTTTATCTCCCCAAAGACTTCATCCAAACTTCGCTTCCGGGAAGTCTTCTCGACCAAGCCCTCCAAGAAGACCCGGATGCTACAGAAATACTCATTCCGAATCCGGATGTTACCCCGGAGGCAATGCAATTCTTAGTTAATTATAGTCAGAGAAAAGAGCCTGAGCGGCATCTACCAAGTTTAATTCTAGCGGAGAGATATTTGAATATACCGTGGATGCTCTATTATGTGGATCCTCTATATGACCAAATTCCGAACCGCACAGATATTAATGACCCAGTCAATCAAGATATTCTAGATTTGGCCATTGGAACCAACCATGACCTGATAGTGGGATATTTTATCGCCAAAGGGTGGAAGCCAACACCCGATGATTTAGTTCAGGCCTATGATGCGAATGCTTGGAAAGTGATTCGAGTTCTCCTCATGGCGGATGTGCCAATTGACCCGATTCTAAAAAATGAGATATTGGAGGGAGCAGCCGGAGAGGGGCAGTTGGAGGTGATGAAACTCTTAATGCAGAAGTATAAAATAGACCCCACAGGACGATATCATATAAATTATCCCTTAATAAGAGCGTCCGAATATAATCATCACGCAGTTTTAAGACAGCTCTTGACCGACCCAAGGGTTAGTCCAAATGCCGCTCTACTCTCCGATTATGACAATAAATATGATGAAGAAACTCTACGAATTTTGGCTAATAACCCAAGGACAACACCTCGCATGAAGGGAATAGCTCTTTGGTGGGCATCACATAACGGATATATACAATTGGTTCGAGAATTAATTGCTGATCCTCAAGTGGAAGTTGACACGCCTTTTATCTTCGCTCTGGAGGTGAAAGGAGAGCTCTCCCCTGAAATTTTAACCCTTCTCCAAGAGAAATTAAGGAGATAACCGTTTCGCTAATGTCTCTGTAGAGACATTAGCGGACAATCATGTCGACGTAAGGATGTTACGAGACAAGTAGCATGATTGGATGAACAAGAATATTCGTATAGCCCAGGGTTGTGCTTCAGGCCGCCCGTGATTCCCAGAATCTGGAAACTTTAGCGCTCTTCATGGCGATACCGAAAATTCAAGCAGAACTCGAGCAATTAGATGAAGAGTATTACCGTCTACTGCAACAGTCCACAACATTTATACAAGGTTTAGTTCGAACAATTAGCCCACCCAGACGTATTTAATGTCTCTCCGGAGAGACATTAAATTTTTTTATGAAGATGAAAGATATGCTCCGAATTCCTCTCCAACCGTATCGGGTGGAGTTTTATCTCCCCAAAGATTTCATCCAAACTTCCCTCCAAGGAAGTCTTCTCGACCAAGCCCTTCAGGAAGACCCTAACGCTACAGAAATACCCATTCCGAATCCGGATGTCACCCCTGA
>DAIEHY010000023.1 GCA_027353165.1 Desulfosporosinus sp. | reverse complement strand
ATGGGCACTTGGTTTGTCTTCAATTTCTTGTTTTTGATCAAAATACTCAAAAATTCGTTGAAACAAGGCCATCGACCTTGTGACATCAATATGAATATTGGAAAGTTGTGAAACAGGTAAATATAGCCTCCCTAAAAGTGCAACAAAGGCTATAATGCCTCCAATGGTTATCTCACCTTTAATGTATAAATATCCGCCGCTAAAATAGATGAGCATGGGTCCTATGGCAATAAACGTAGTGATGGTCATTCGAAACCATCGCCCCACAAGAGATTCATGGATTTGCAGATTGATAACTTCTTTACTTATACATGCAAATCGCTGGTATTCTTCCTTTTCTTTGGTAAAGAGTTTGGTGAGTATCGCTCCACTAATGCTCAAGGTTTCTTGGATCAACTGATTGAGCTCACTTATTTTCTCTTGGCTTTGAGAAGCAATCTTCCATTTCAACTTCCCGACTTTACGAGTAGGGATGATAAAGGTTGGTAATATGATCATACCCACAATTGCCAGTTTCCAATTCATAGATATCAAGACAATAGCTGTACTAACCAGTACTGCAGCACTACTTAAGGCATTGACGACAGTCATGTTGAAGATATCCTGGATTCCATCGATATCACTTGTCAATCGGGTGATGATCTCCCCTGGCTTGGCAGCCGAGTAAAAATTGAGGGACATATGCTGCAAGTGAGAATACATCTGATTCTTCATATCGTAAATGATGTGTTTAGAGATCCATATGCTCAAGTAAGACTGCGCTACTTGTAACAAGCCAAGCAGTATTGTAACCCCTATTGAAACCACGATAAAGAGACTTAAAAGCTTTAAATCCTTTTCAGGCAATGCTTTATCGATAATATTTTTGATTAATATTGGAGGCACAAGGCCCAAGATTGAAGCAACTATGATCGTTCCGATAACCATCATCATTCTCATCCAGTAAGGAATAAAATAGCTGACAATTCTAGTGATCATTTTTTTCGTGACCTTAGGCATTTCTATCGTGTCATCTGCAAACCTCAGTCTGCCTATCCCCTGTTTCATCGTATCTATCCACTCCTATTGCCTAAGTATATCATAGTTGTTCACTTCATCTCCAACCCTTCCCCACAGACCTTAAAAGGACTTCTTAGAGCCCTCATTTTACCCTAGACAATATCCTAAGGGGTAACTTTTTATTATAGTTCAAGCTTTGGAGGGAGCAAAAGAGACTCCACTACATAATCTATTCAAACTATACTTTAACTAAAAGTTAGCCGCGGCTAACCTACAGAACAGATTTCTGGTTAGCTAAGGCAACAAAAGGGGGGTACTGTTATGAAGGGAGCAGGAAAAATCGATCCATTAGCAGACTTATCTCCAGGTTCGGTCTGTCAAATAGTTTCCTTAGAATTAAGTGGCCTTTTACGGCGACGTATCCTCGACATGGGAATCGTTCCCGGAACCATAATCCGCTGTATTAGACGAGGTCCATCCGGCGATCCGACCGCTTACCTTGTAAGGGAAACACTGATTGCCTTGCGAAACGAAGATGCTACCCAAATTTTAGTTAAAAGGTTATCGAATGGAGAGGAAAATGTATGATTTTTTCTGCAGAGAAAAAAAAATCCCGGAAAGACCAGATTGGTTTATCCGAAACTAAAAGTCAGTTTACAATTGCCTTAGCTGGGAACCCAAATGTCGGAAAAAGTACAATCTTTAATGCTCTTACTGGCCTTCATCAACATACGGGCAATTGGCCTGGTAAGACTGTCGATAATGCCCAAGGAGACTTTCAATATCGTCAAAAATCCTTTATAATCATTGATTTGCCGGGTACTTATTCATTATTAGCTCATACTGTCGAAGAACAAATAGCCCGCGATTTTCTGTGTTTTGCCAATCCGGATGTAACCGTTGTCGTCCTTGATGCAACTTGCTTGGAGAGGAATCTGAATCTGGCTCTCCAAGTCTTTGAAATAACGCCTAAGGTTATCGTCTGTCTAAATCTCATGGATGAAGCTCAAAAGAAGGACCTAGTGATTGATTTGCCTTCCTTAGAACGTGAATTAGGAGTTCCAGTGATTGCTACCTCCGCACGCCAAGGAGAGGGGCTCAAAGAGCTACGCGAAAAGATATATCAAGTTGCTACCGGTGCCCTGCAAACTCGTCCCCGTCAAATTGTCTATTCCTCCGATGTGGAAGAAGCCGTTAGAGACTTGCTTCCACACGTTGAAACAATCGCCAATAGCCCCTTGTCCCCTCGTTGGATTGCCTTGCGGTTGTTGGACGGAGACGGAAGCTTCTTAGATAGTTTAAGCAACTACTTATCCATAGATAGAGCTTTATCTCCAGGTTGGGAGGAATCAAAATGCGCCCATTGACTCCTTCCGGAAGCTTAGGTGACATTTGCGGTAAGGCAGAAAGTGTTCGTAACTCAAAACTCAATTCGCTAAGCGATCAGATCGTTGCCGACATCTATGGAAACGCTGAACTGATCACTAAGCAAGTTCTCTCCAAAAGAAAACGCATCTGAAAGGCCTTGATCAACGACTTGATGATCTCGTAACCTCCAAGTGGTTTGGCTATCCACTCATGTTACTCATGTTAGTCATCGTCTTTTGGATAACCATGGAAGGGGCGAATTTCCCTTCCCGTCTCATTGCTTCAGGGCTATTTACCTTTCAAGATCAACTCACTCGTTGGTTTCAATGGGCAGGTACCCCGGCTTGGTTACATGGCATCCTCGTCTTAGGAGTTTATCGTACCTTAGCATGGGTAGTCTCCGTGATGTTGCCTCCTATGGCAATCTTCTTCCCTATGTTTACCCTCTTAGAAGATTCAGGCTATTTACCTCGAATAGCGTTTAATATGGATCATATTTTCAAAAAGGCTAAAGCATGTGGCAAACAAAGTTTGACAATGTGTATGGGATTTGGTTGCAATGCTGTCGGCGTCACATCCTGCCGAATTATTGACTCTCCTCGCGAGCGCTTAATCGCAATTTTGACCAATAGCTTTGTACCTTGCAATGGCCGATTTCCAACCTTGATTATTGTAACTTCCATCTTTATCGGCGGAACATTCGCCCCTTATTCGGGATTCGTGACCGCACTTGTCATTTCAGGGTTAATTCTGTCAGGAATAGCTGTCACCTTACTAGTTTCTAGAGTTTTATCTATAACCCTTTTAAAAGGTGAACCTTCCTCATTAGTCCTAGAATTGCCTTCATATCGACGTCCTCAGATTGGAGCCGTTATTTATCGGTCTATGATTGATCGCACCATCTTTGTGTTGAGACGCGCAGTTTTTGCTGCAGCCCCGGCTGGTGCAGTAATTTGGATTTTAGCAAACACTTATATTGGACAACAAAGTATTATTGTATCTCTAGCTCAGGCTCTAAATCCCATAGGTCAATTAATTGGCTTAGATGGGTTTATCCTTTTGGCTTTTATTCTTGGTCTACCAGCCAATGAGATTGTCTTACCGATTCTTTTGATGAGTTATCTTTCAACAGGATATCTTCAAGACCTGGGTAGTTTAGACGGGCTTAGAAACGTTTTAGTTAATAACGGCTGGACTTGGTTAACCGCTATCAACGTTATGTTATTTTCCCTGTTTCATTGGCCTTGTGCAACCACATTATTGACAACTTATAAAGAAACAGGCAGTAAAAAATGGATGTTCCTCTCTTTCATCATTCCAACAATAATAGGAATTTCCGTTTGTTTCATCCTCACTCAAGTGGTTCGATCTCTTAGCTTAGTCTAGTTCCTCTGAGACTACGTCTCGATTTTATTGGAAGACTCTATGTATTCAAGCAAAACTCTATACCATTCGGGATTATTGTTCAGGAATGTGACAATAGCTTGAATTGAACGAATGGAAGCCTCAGACAGATAATGTTCCATCGCCTCAGCTTCTGCTTCAATATTACAATTCGTTTGAATAAGAATCAGAAATTCCTTTAATAATTGGTTGCGTTCAACTAAAAATTCACCCAGTTCTTTCCCTTTTTCGGTAAGGGAAATCTCGCCATATCGTTCATAAGAAATATATTGACCATCTTTCAGTTTATGCAAGGCCTTTGTTACAGAAGGCATAGAAACACTCAGTTTCACACTGAGATCCGTTACCCTCACCGTATCTGTATAAAGGGAAAAACGATATAGTTCTTCTAAATAATCTTCTAAACTGGGTGTCAGATTCGTCATTGCCACTCCTTAGCATAACTTTCTTGCACAATTTCACTAATACATATGCAAGAGCTTGGCGGGACTTTCCAACTATGCTTAAATAATTGGATTACCTCTCCAGTTGGAGTTGTCTCAAATCCTTTTTAATTGCAAACAAAAACGTGGATACCTTGTTTAGTCTGAGTACCACGTTTTTTATATTTCTCTATGAGAAGTTCATAGAATTCTGCTGGAGTCAAATTTCCTCTATCCGAATTAAAATTTCCTATCTCGAGCGACCTAAATTCTTTGGATAGAACCCTTTAATTCACATAAACTACACTACAGAAAATTTTATTGTATCAATCTACGGAGGAGGCTCCTTCGATGGTAACAATCCACCCTGAACTACGACGCATCTTACTTGCTAACCCCAATCTAGACGCTCTAAACACGATTATCGAATACCAACTCTTTGGTAAGCCCTGTCAACGTATCGCTGACGAAATAGTTCGCCTCTTACCTTACTGGGAGCAACAGGCCTGTGAGGGGAACGTAGTTATAGGCGCTCTCATCCAGTACATGACAGAGTCATCTCCGATTTTTATTAAAGATGAGAAAATACTGAAGGCTAACCTGCTTAGAATTCAAATCTTGGCTTTGACCCCTGGGATTTTTACGTTTCCAGCAATCGAAATTCAAGAGCAACTTGGAAAATTTCTACAAACAGCTGATCTCTTGGCAGATCTGCCAGAATTGGAGGTGGTATCCTTTTCTGCTCATGAGATTGCTCCCCTAGCGTCTGATTTAACGTGTTTTCGCTTGTCCCCTCACAGCCGCCGCTACATTCAAAACCTGTTTCACGCAGAACGGCGTGAAGCCATGCTCTCAGTTCTAGCGTACATAGCGAAGAGTTACCCAGTACTTTCAATTTGCCAGAAGGCCTATGCTCTGATGCTCTCTCTCGATAATCCTAACATTTGGGGCCGAAATCCCTTCTGCCTGCGCCTCGTAGCCAATCGCTTTTGGGACTATCAATTAGCAAAGACCATAAAAGCATGACTACGAGGGTCGCGAGACTTGCTCAGCCGTGCGCTCGTCGTGCCAAACTAGGGCAAGCCAATAGCAATGGAGCGTTGTGCGAACGGGCTAAGAAACTTCCTCCCTACTTCAAGTAAATATACCGCTCCATACTCGGGATATAGGGGGACCACTCATCCTCCGGATAGCTCTCTTTAGCCTTTTCAAACTGGTAAAGTTCAGCATCCAGTACATCAGCATAATGAATCACCAAAGCTTCCATTATCTTTGGCCGCCTTGGGGATTGCCACTCATATTTCCCATGATGGCTTGTAATAATATGCAACAATTTAGAACGCAAATCACGTGAAAAACTAGGGATTTTAGCTATCTCCTCGGTTAGGAGTTCGATTCCTAAGATAATGTGTCCAAGCAACCGTCCTTCCGTTGTAAACTTGATCCCCCGTTCGTAGGAGTATTCACCGATCTTACCCATATCATGTAATAGCGCCCCCGCTACGATTAAATCACGATTGATGCCCGGGTAATGGTCAGCTATCCCTACGGCAAGTTCGGCAACTCTAACACTATGCTCCCAAAGCCCACGAAGATAGGCCTGATGTATTTTCATAGCGGCAGGAGCTTGGCGAAAGGCAATTCCCCATTCCGGATGGCTAAAAAACTGCTCAAGCAGGACTCGAATCTCCGGTTGAATTATCGTTTTGATCAAGACTTCTAAGCGTTCTTCTAACTCGTCTGCAGTCACCGGAGAACTTGGTAGAAGATCAGATAAATCTACCTCTTCTTTCCGAACCATACGAATAGCTTCAATCGTAAGGTCCAAAGCACCACGGTACTCAGAAGCGACCCCTTTGACTCGAAAAATATCCTGATCTTTAAGCCATACTAAAATTTGCGGATCATAGTTCCACATTTTCCCTTGAATCATCCCCGATCGATCTTGACATGTCAAGGAGAGGTAGGCGCCCGGCTTTTGCCGAAAAGGAACCTCTTTCCATTCATTAACCAGCAAGATCCCTTCAAACCGTTCCCCTGCTTTACAATCTTTGAGCAATTAAATTCATCCTCTCTATCTTGGCCCTTACAATAACTATTGTACCAAAGTGGGGAGACATTTCTGTATACCTTCCTCACTTTAAAGCATAATTCCCCAACGTTTCGCGAATTCGATTGAGCATAAGTTCCCGAAACTCCTCTGGTTCCAGGATTTCTGCCGCGGACCCAAATCCCAAAACCCAGGTTAGAAATTCATTAACCCCAATAATCTCATCTTCAAAGAGAATGGATCCGTCCTCTAATGTAGTTAATTGACTTGCACGATGGGCCACATCTTTACGAAGCTTGGCAGCTGTTTGAGAACGATTAGAAAAGCGTACTTTGACTTGGATTAAATCTCCATATTCCATTCCCCAGCGTGGCCCGAACCAACCTTTAAGCGAGAATCCTTCCGGGTAAATGAAAGACTCCTTCGTTAACTTCACCTCTCGAATGTTTCTAAAATGATAGGTCTTAAACATTTCTCCCTGTCGAGCCACCAAATACCAGCACCTTAAACGTGAATAATAGACAATCCCCAAGGGATCCAGCGTTATCTCTCGGCCATTAAATTCAAGAGATATCCGCTGGTTTTTCAAAATTGCATCCTCTATCGCTGGGAACGTATTACCGTGAATAGGTTCTAAGGGAGTAAGCCCCCCTTTAATATAGCGAAAGATCTCTTCCTCTTCTAACTCAAAACCGGATAGAATCTTTTGTCGTAAACTCTCTTTAAGAGCATTTTCTTCCTGTAAAAAATCTAAAGTACCTAAAACCCCTACTGCTTCGTGAACATTTAAATAAACTGGAGTATATCGTTTTTTTGCCGCTGCCATAAACCATTTAACCTCTGGCTGAAACAAATCCTCCTCATCATAATCCTCTCCTTCATCGTGATCCGTATATAAAGGAAACGAGTTCTCAACCGAAGAGGCTAACACTTTAAGATCCTGTTTCATCGTCCCCCATGGAACACCGCATCCATTAGCTAAGGTACGTCCAGTTAATCCCTCAGGGTGGGCTTCAAGCAAGGCCATAATTTTTCCCATGCGTTCAATCGAATTCAGAGGATCCACCTCCATACATTTTTAGAAGTCGTGTAAATTCTTCGGTAACCTTTTCCCTAAGTGCTAGAGGTTCGAGTACCTCTGCACCCGCTCCGAATCCTCGTAACCAGACCGCCAGTTCATCTAATCCTTCCACTTGGTCATACATTAAAAGACCGTCTCCATCCTCGATTAAAGTACAAGTTGCCCTTTTGGCGAGTTCCTCTCTCACACGGTTAAGAGTGGAAAAATGAGGATGAAAACGAATCACAACCGTTTCTGGTTTTTGATCCCGATAAACTCCCCAAGCAAACTGATACCAAGCTTTAAGATTAAACCCTTCGACTGGGGGAAACAACGCCTCCTTTATACGAGTGACATCTAATATTCGATTCACCAAATAGGTTTTTATGGTTTGAGACCCCCCATCCTGAGCAATAAGATACCAATTATCAAGGACCCAATAATAAACAATCCCCAGAGGATTTACTCTTATTATACGTGCTGCTCCTTCTTCTTTACGATAAAGAATCTCAACTTGGCTTCTGCTACGTGCTGCTTCTTCGAGTTGATAACAACATTGACTGCGATGTACGTCTTGCGTTGGAGTTCTACCATGCACAAACATAGTTTCTCTTGACTGAGTGTTCTCGCCAAGCCATAGTTTAAGTTTTGCGTCTAGAGATTTAATTTCATCTGAAATGGGTGCTAGCGCACTAGCCAGGTTTAAAGCTTCTAAAAGTAGGGTCTTTTCCCGCAACGCAAGCTGAATGGGCGGTAGCATTTGCTCTGAGCAAATTACATACTCTTCCCCTTGACGTTTAATCAGATTCTTCTTTTCTAAATCTTTTAAAGTTCGTTCCACCGTTTTGCGACTGATTTCTTCTTCATCCCGTCGATTAAAACGTTTATAAATTTCCAGGATAGTCAATCCTTGAGGGATGGACGTAAGCATTCTCAAGATCTCCATTTGCCTTAGGGTTGACTCTTTGACTGGAGCAACCCCATTCCAACCACTTGACAGGAGATAAAGAGTTTCCATTTCATCCAGCTTAAATTGAAAGCCATTATCCTTCATTTCTTCAAAATCCCTTTGAATAGTCGCATGGCTTAAGCCAAATTTATTTGCCAGGCTTGCGTAGGTGTGTACCCATGGTTCTGTGGCAATGTCTTTAACAATTTCGCGTTGGCGTGTTAACTTATCCAAAACTTGCTTACCTCCCATCCCTTGTATTAACAATTACACAAAAAGCGCTGGATTCCTCCAAAAGGCCAAAAAAAGAACGTTACCATAAACTTGGCCGACTTAACAATCGTCATTCCAAGATCTGAAGACTTATCTTATAATCGTAGATTAATTCGTTAAACTCTTCCGTCGAACCGATTTCTCGGATTAACATCTGTGCCTTTTGCAATAAACGTTTATGTACCTCCTCTCTATTGCTAAGAAACTTATTTAACCGCCTCATATGGGGATCGCTTGTTAGTTCCATATGCTGAAGATAGCGTTGACTCGCACGGGCCTCAGCTTCAATATTAATTTTCAGCACAGAACTGGCATCAAGGGTTTGGTCAATATTGTTAATTCCCCACCGAAGATTATCAAAGATAAGTGGTGGACCGCCTAGCTTACTAATGGCTACTGAAATTATTTCCATATGTCCTAATTCCTCAGCTGCAATTAACCCTAGCAGTTCCCGAATGAATCGATTCGCTATATAGTCTCGATGGTTTAAGTACTGTATACATGATATTAATTCCCTCTCGTAATCCTCGCGCAATTCTTTAACCAAGATCGGATCCGGACCTTCAACATGTACGGGATAAATTAATCGCTTTCGATAATAAAACATTCTCATCCCTCCCCTATTTTTTAATCCTGCCCTTCAGTATATGGGAACGGGATTGCCATGGTCACACAAGAAAACCCCTCCAGATAGGAGGGGTAAAAAAGAAGGGGAGTTAAAGAAAGAAGAAGAATTTATCTTAAACTGATCAAACGCGGTTGATCATTGGATAATTTATTATAACGCGTATATGTTGCTGTTCCGTGAATTTTATGTGAAGATACTGTTAAAATTTATGTGTTAAAGTCCCCTTACCCCAATATCCCGTCGATAATGAGCCTTTGGAAACTCAATTTGTTCTACAATGGAATAGGCCTTTTCTCGGGCTTCCTGAAGGGTTTTGCCGTCAGCTGTAATACCTAATACCCTTCCGCCGCTACTCAAAAGTTGTCCACCACTGATTTGCGTCCCAGCATGGAATATCACCGCCTCATCTCTCACCTCAGGCAGTCTGATCGGAACCCCCTTAGAGTAGCTTAATGGATATCCTTGAGCGGCCATCACAACACAGACAGCCACCTCTTCTTTCCATTCCAGCTCGACCTCAGTCAAACGACCTTCAGTACACGCCCATAGAATCGGCAAAAGATCTGACTTTAAACGTTTCATCACGACTTGCGTCTCCGGATCTCCAAATCGGACATTGTATTCCAGAAGTTGGGGTCCCTTTTGTGTTAACATCAATCCCAAAAAAAGCACTCCACTAAAGGGCATCCCCCGTTCTTGCATAACTCGTAAAGTTGGTTCAACCAGATCGCGCAGGACATCGACTTCAAGCTCCGATGACCAAATCGGAGGAGGGCTATAGGTACCCATTCCGCCCGTATTAAGGCCCAGGTCACCCTCTAAGGCCCGCTTGTGATCTTGAACAGGAACCATAGGTAAAGCAGTAGCTCCGTCGCAAAAACATAATAAGCTGACTTCTTGCCCTTCCAAAAACTCCTCAATGACCAGTTTTTTACCTGCAGAGCCAAAGCTGCCCTCCATAATTTCGTCGACTGCCTGAAGCGCAGTTTCCAAATCTTGAGCAACAATGACCCCTTTACCGGCAGCGAGACCATCTGCCTTTAAAACGCAGGGGGCTCCCAGTGATTTAATATAGTTCTTAGCTTGTTCCGAATCCTCAAATACTTGCCACTCTGCTGTCGGAATTTTGGCATCTTCCATGATGGTTTTAGCTAAGGATTTACTCCCCTCCAACATTGCAGCCGCCTGAATAGGTCCAAAAATTCTTAGACCTGCTTCCTGAAAGGCATCCACAATTCCTAGACTTAAAGGGTCTTCCGGACCGACTACCGTTAAATCGATCCTTTCCTTAAGCGCAAATTCCACTAACCCTCCAATATCGTTAGCTGAAATTGCCACATTCCATAAGATAGTTCCTGCATTCCCAGGCGCGACAAATAGTCGTTCAAGTTCTGGGCTCTGCGCTAACTTCCAAGCCAGAGCATGTTCACGCCCTCCGTTACCCACGATTAACACCCGTTTGCTATAACCCATAGCCCTCGTCTCCCCATCCTTGTTAATGTTGAAAATGCCGACGATGCGTAAAAACCATGATGATGTTTAAACGATTCGCCGCCTCTATCACTGCAGCATCTTTAAGGGAACCTCCCGGTTGTACAATCGCCCTGATTCCTGCCCTTGCTGCCTCTTCTATAGAATCCGGGAACGGAAAGAAGGCATCCGAGGCCAAATAGGCCCCTTTAGAGTCCTCTCCAGCCTGATCAAGAGCAATTTTGACCGACCCCACACGATTCATCTGCCCTGCTCCTACACCGAGGGTTTGTCGAGAATCTGTAACCACAATGGCGTTTGACTTGACATGCTTGACAACCCGCCACGCAAAATTAAGTGCTTGGAGATCCTCTTCAGTTGGTTTATGGTCAGTCACAACATCCCATTCAGTAACCGAAGTTGTCCCACGATCAACCTCTTGCACAAGATATCCGCCATCAATGCTTTTGAAAGCCCAGCCAGCCTTTGTTTTACCTGAATCTCCTCGTCCAACTACAAAAAGTCGCAGATTTGGCTTTGCAGTAAGAATTTCTCGAGCCTCTGGACTGAATTCAGGCGCGATAATCACTTCGTAGAAACGATCTCGCAGTGCTTCAGCACAGTTCGTTTCCACCACTCTATTAAAAGCAATGATCCCACCATAAGCTGAGACAGGATCGGCAGCGTAGGCAATCTCATATGCCTCTAAAGGGGTTTTCCCCAAAGCCACTCCACAAGGATTAGAGTGTTTAATAATCGTTGCTGCACACGAATCAAACTCGTGTACTATTTTCCAAGCCGCATCCATATCGACCCAATTATTGTAAGAAAGTTCTTTTCCCTGGAGTTGCTTTCCGTTTGCTAGGGAGCCTTCCCCAGCTTCAGAATTAATATAGAAGGCAGCCTTTTGTTGTGGGTTCTCTCCATAACGTAATTCTTGAACTTTTTGAGCCGTTAGGCGAAGGGTTGCGGGGAAACTGCCAGTAGGTTCAAGTTGTCGCTCTAAGTACCCAGCAATTAGACGGTCATATTCCGCGGTATGTGCAAAGGCTTCAGCGGCTAAGCGTTTACGCATGCCTGCTGAAACTGTTCCCGTCTCGCGCAGCACGCTGATAACCTCTTCATAAGATTCTGGATTAACAATGACTGTAACTCGCCCATGATTTTTGGCCGCTGCGCGAACCATGGTTGGCCCACCCACATCAATATTTTCGATTGCCTCTTCAAAGCTAACACCCGGCTTGGCAATGGTTTCTCGGAACGGATAAAGATTCACCACGACTAAGTCAATAAAACGGATCCCGTTTTGTTCCATTTGTTCGATATGTTCGACACAATCCCGCGCTAAAATTCCGCCGTGGATTAAAGGATGGAGTGTCTTTACTCGGCCCTCCAAAATTTCAGGAAATCCTGTGACCTCACTTATATAGTTTACAGAGATATTGGCTTCATCCAAGGTTTTGTAAGTTCCCCCAGTCGAAATCAATTCAAAGCCTAAATCTACTAACTCACGCGCAAAATTAACGATCCCTGTCTTGTCTGAAACGCTGATAATAGCTCTTCGCTTCATTAAAATTCCTCCTGTTACAAAATCTTTACTCGACGTCCGGACCGCTCCACCTGCCCTAACGCTAATAAACGAACAGCCTCTGGATAAAGGCGATGTTCCACCTCTAAAATTCTTTGGGCTAAACTCTCTTCAGTATCTTGAGGCAAAACAGGAACCGCTTCCTGTAGAATAATAGGGCCACTGTCCAAGCCTTGATCCACTAAATGGACTGTACACCCACTTACCTTGACTCCGTACTCCAGAGCCTGACGCTGGGCATGAAGTCCCGGGAAGGCAGGGAGTAAGGAAGGATGAATATTCATAATCGGAAACTGGGCCTGGCTGATAAATTGAGGACCTAAAACTCGCATATAACCCGCTAAAAGTAATAGTTCGACGCGGTTTTCCTGGATCCAAATCAGGATATCCTCTTCTTGGGCTTGACGATGAGGGTAATTATTGATTGGGAAAACACGAGTAGGGATTCCTACCTCTTCAGATCGTTGGAGTGCGCCAGTTCCAAGTTGATCCGAGCCCACAGCCACAATCTCAATAGGAAGATAACCACTCTGACAGGCCTCAATCAAGGCTTGAAGATTACTCCCCCGGCCAGAGGCCAGTATCGCCGTCCTCAATATTCCACCCCTTCTCCCTTAACAACCCTTCCAATCACTAAACTTTTCTCACATAACACATCGAGTTTTTGACGCACCGAACCTTCATTTTCCTGACTAACAACAAGAACAAAACCGATCCCCATATTAAAGGTTCGATACATTTCTGTCCAGGCTACATCTCCAAGGCGTTGGAGCAACGTAAAAATTGCAGGACGCTCCCAAGCATTTAAATCAATCCGCACCCCTAAACCCGCTGGCAAGATCCGGGGGATATTTTCCGTTAACCCTCCACCCGTAATATGTGCCATACCTAAAATTTTGCCTCCCTCAAGAAGCGGTAAAATGGACTTCACATAAATCTTCGTTGGTCGTAGTAAAGCCTCTCCCAGCGCTTCCCCCAACTCAGGAACTACTTCATCCAAAGGCATTTTCTCCACTATTTTTCGGGCCAAGGAATACCCGTTACTATGAAGTCCCGTTGAAGGTAAGCCTAAAAGGACATCTCCTGCTTGAATCTTTGAGCCATCAATTAACTGGTTCCGATTGACAACCCCCACCGAGAATCCAGCAATATCATATTCATCTTCGGCATAGAAACCAGGCATTTCTGCAGTTTCTCCCCCAATTAACGAGCAGCCTGCCATTTCACACCCTCTGGCAACCCCGCCGACAACCTCGGCAACCCGACTCGGTTCCACCTTGCCAACAGCAAGATAGTCAAGAAAAAACAAAGGTTCTGCACCTTGCACTAAAATATCATTGACGCACATGGCGACCGCATCTTGCCCGATGCTATCATGTCGATTCATCTGAAAAGCAAGGCGAAGCTTCGTTCCTACACCATCCGTTCCGGAAACAAGGACTGGGTCCGGATACTTAGCCAAATCCAACTTAAAAAGTCCACCAAACCCTCCCAGTCCGCCGAGAACCTCTGGACGAAGTGTTCTGGCAACCGCTGGCTTAATGCGCTCCACTACTTCATTCCCAGCTTGAATGTCGACGCCCGCGTCTCGATATGAGTATCCCAACGTTGTTCCTCCTTAAGTTTCAATACATTAGCATTCAACTCATCCACAAGAATTCCTCAGTTCGAGATTGTTCTTGCTTTGGTTTAAATTCGAAAGCGCAATAGGATAAACCCCATTAAAGCAAGCCAAACAAACTTCCGACGTGCCAAGTGCCCGAAGTAAGCCTTCCTCAGAGATATAATGCAATGAATCAGCCCCTACAAACTTGCGTATTCCTTCAATATCTAATTGATTAGCAATCAGCTTTTCCCGTTCGGCTGTATCAATTCCGTAATAACATGGATAGGCTACTGGCGGGGAACTGATTAAGAAATGGACTTCTTTGGCTCCTGCATTTTTAACCATTTCCACTAGCTTAGAACTCGTCGTTCCACGCACAATGGAATCATCAATCATGACCACACGTTTATCTTTTAAAACGCTCGTATTGGCATTCAATTTCAGTCGAACCCCAACTTCTCTCATCGCCTGAGTCGGTTGGATAAAGGTGCGCCCGACATAGCGATTCTTGATCAGTCCTTCGCCAAAAGGAATCCCCAGAGCTGTGGCATAGCCAAGGGCGGAGGCAGTTCCTGAATCTGGGACAGCAATCACAAGATCCGCCTCAATCGGACACTCGCGAGCCAATTCAATGCCCATCTGACGTCTGCTCTCTGAAACGTTTAACTGATCCATCGTGCTATCTGGTCGGGCAAAGTAAATATATTCGAACGCACAAGATGTGTGCGCAGTTTTGGTAAGCCCTTGACGTGAGTGCAATCCGTCTTCATCAATAACAATAATTTCGCCAGGTTCGACATCCCTTACAAAGACTGCACCTACAGTATCTAAGGCGCAACTTTCTGAAGCGAGGCAATAATGGTCGCCCATCAAACCTATACATAACGGACGAACACCATGGGGATCCCTTATCCCAAACAATTTATCCTCAGCAAGGATAACCAAGGCATATGCTCCGCGGAGATCCATCATAGTCTTGACTAGTGCATCTTCTAATGAATCCCGTCGATACCGGGTAATTAAATTAATGATAACTTCACTATCAATCGTCGTTTGGAAAACTGCACCGTTCTTACCTAGCTCTTCCCTTAGCTCTAAAGCATTCGTCAAATTTCCATTATGGGCCAAAGCCATCATACCTTTTTGATAATGTACCACCAACGGTTGGGCATTGGCTAGCAGACTTGACCCCGTCGTCGAATAACGAACATGACCGATCGCCATTTTTCCTTTCAGCCCTTCAACAATGCTGTCAGAAAACACTTCTGAAACTAAGCCCATTCCTTTATGCAGCATAATGAATCGACCATCCGAAGTGGCGATACCGGCACTTTCCTGCCCTCTATGTTGTAAGGCATATAGCCCATAATAGGTTAAACGAGCAACTTCCTGGTCGGGAGCATAAATTCCAAAGACGCCACATTCTTCTTTCGGTTTATCCTCTCCAAATCTGAACATTTCCGGCCTCCTCTCCCACTTAGTTAGATTGCGTTTTAATCTCCCTATACCCGGATTTACGCGCATCCTGATTTATACATATTGATTTATTTAGCTTAACCTTTTCTTTAAACAAGAGCAGCCTTAACTCGGCGAAAGACTTCCTGATAAGCTTCTTCCACTCGTCCGAGATCCCGGCGGAAGCGATCCTTATCTAGTTTCTCACGAGTTTCACTATCCCAATAACGACATGTATCTGGAGATATCTCATCTCCTAGAAGAACCTTTCCATCGGCAACCCCAAACTCAAGTTTAAAGTCAATCAGGTCGATTCCTGCTTTTCCTAAGATCTTCTTTAGGATCTCGTTAATTCTAAAGCCTAAAGTTTGGATCTCACGCGCATGCTCAACACTAGCCCAACCCATCGCAGCCACATGCGATTCATTAACCATCGGATCTCCCAATTTATCATCTTTATAATATAATTCCACAACCGGTCGGGAGAGAATAAAGCCCTCCTCTACGCCAAGGCGATTTGCTAAGCTTCCTGCCACAATATTACGTACAACCACTTCGAGAGGAATCATGTCTAGGCGACGCACAAGCATGTCCCGCTCGCTTAACAGTCGAACAAAGTGGGTTGGGATGCCAGCTTTTTCGATTTCTTCAAAAAAGAGTGCAGATAACTGGTTATTGACTTCTCCCTTATCCACAATTTGTCCTTTTTTCTCGCCATTAAAAGCCGTCGCGTCATCTTTGTAAGCTACCCAGAAATAGTCACTTTGATCAGTATCATAAACTCTCTTCGCTTTTCCCTCATACCTTAATGCTAACTTTTCCATAATCCTTTTCCCCTTTCATTATTAAACAAGGCCTAAACGCTCAAATATATCAACTACGTGTTTGGTATGGTAAGCATAATCAAACAGGTCGTTAATTTCTTCTTCATTTAAATATTCCCGTATGCTAGGGTCTCTACTGATCAAGCTTTGAAATTGCTCTTTAGTATTCCAAGCTTCCATTGCATTGCGTTGCACCAAAGCATAGGCCGTTTCACGACTGACGCCCTTTTCGACTAAGGCCAGCATGACTCGTTGAGAAAAAATCAAACCAAATCCCTTATCGATGTTGACCTTCATTTGCTCCGGAAATACTTCCAGTCGGTCCATGAGCTGGGTCATTTTATGGAGCATATAGTCAAGAGCGATCGTGCTATCGGGTAGAATCATCCGTTCCGCTGAAGAATGAGAGATATCTCGTTCATGCCATAAAGCCACGTTTTCCAAAGCAACTTGGGCATTCGCACGAATAACCCGAGCCATGCCGCAAATCCGCTCCGGAGTAATCGGATTTTTCTTGTGAGGCATTGCCGATGAGCCTTTCTGCCCTTTTCCAAAAGCTTCTTCCACTTCATGGACATCGGTTCGCTGTAAGTTGCGAATCTCGGTCGCCATTTTATCGAGTGAACTAGCAATTCCTGCCAGGGTTGTCATAAAAAAGGCATGTCGATCACGTTGTAATATCTGAGTCGATATCAGAGCTGGTTCTAACTGAAGTACTTGGCAAACATGCGCTTCAACTTGAGGATCTACATTGGCGAACGTTCCCACAGCACCAGAAATCTTCCCAACCCGTATCTCCTCCCGGGCGAAGGCTAGGCGTTTCTTTTGACGTCCAATTTCGTCGTACCACAACGCAAACTTCAACCCTAAGGTAATAGGCTCAGCGTGAATCCCATGTGTTCGCCCCATCATAATCGTATCCCGATGCTCTAACGCTCGGCGGCGAAGAACGGTTTCCAATCCCGCTATTTTAGAAAGTAAAATATCGGATGCTTCTACTAATTGCAGGGACAGCGCTGTATCAAGAACATCTGAAGAAGTTAGGCCTAGATGAATGTGCTTTGCTTCATCTCCTACATTTTCGGCAACATTAGTCAAGAATGCTAACACATCATGCTGGGTTACTTCTTCAATAGCCTGTACCCTTTCCCACGAAAAAGAAGCCTTTTCACGAATAACTTCAACCGCCTCATTCGGAATCTTTCCTAGCTTGGCCCACCCTTCACACGCCGCAATCTCGATCTTCAGCCATAATTCCAGACGATGTTCGTCAGTCCAAATCCTACCCATTTCGGGCAGTGTATACCGCTCAATCATGCGTTAGTCCCCTTTATCCCTTCACTTACCTTTTTTTGCAACGCTTCATCCTTAGCCTCGATATCCTGCTGCATCTGAGCCCGATAATTTTTAACCTTATCACTTAAAGGTTTATCCTGAATGGCAAGGATCTGTACCGCAAGCAACGCTGCATTGCGTGCCGCACCAATGCCAACCGTTGCAACCGGAATTCCTGGCGGCATTTGCACGATGGAGTAAAGAGCGTCAATTCCCGCCATGCCACCACTGCTCAGAGGAACACCAATGACAGGTAAGATTGTTGCCCCCGCTACAACCCCGGGTAAATGAGCCGCTAAACCTGCCGCCGCAATGATTAGTATTCCGCCTTGGGCTTCAAAATCTTTCACCCATTCCACAGTTCTTTCCAATGTTCTATGAGCAGAAGAAATCTTAACCTCAAAATCAAGCTCAAATTCACGGAGGATTTTCATGGACTCCTCCATGATTTTATAATCTGAATCACTTCCCATAATAACCCCGACTTGACTCATCTATTTTTCGCCCCCTCTTTCTCATACTATTTCTCTTATCATTACTCTTACCCTCATCAAATACTCCTGCCCTTAATCCTTTTCTATAGCAAAAACCCAGGCTTGGGCAGATTACACCCTTTAATCAGAGTGAAACCTACCCGCCTGGGCTTTTATCCCTTCGGTGTAATTTGATTGCTCAATCAAATCTGTACCACTCGGACAAAGAAAATAAGTCAATTGCCCTAGGTACACTTTCGCTCATAGTCAGGCTATTTACGGCAGCCTGGTAGAAACTTGCGGACCATATCACCGCGGTTATATGAACTCCTATGAAATTTGGATAAGTTCATTTTACAAGAAGGTTACATTAAGGTCAATAGATAATCGAACATTAATATCTATTTTTATAGGAACGTTCGGCTAAAGCCAAAAATCGCAAAAAAACAGCCCTTTCGGACTGCCATAATAGAATCATTTCTTTTCATATTCTTTTGACTATATCCTATTTATCTTTAAGAACTTAAATAGCAAACCTACCTCTTTCGACAATTGTGAAATCTTCATTACTAAAGATTGCCCTCGATGCAACCTATTTGTTTCTTGAATAGTTTTATCAGACGTGGTTTCTAATTGAGTAGCGGTTACTTTCATTTGAAATGCATTAACTATCTTATCTGCATCTAAGTCAAGGAAACGAGCATAAGAACGCAAAAATCCTACCGTGTAAACTCCACCGGGAAGGACACAGTAGTCCCTTTCTTCCAATGCTTTTAGATATTTACTGCGAATTTTAGTTATTTCCTCAACCTCTTTCAGCTCCATTCCTTTAGCTTCTCTGGCCTTACGTAACTGTAGGACAACTGTATCCACCCTTTCAACCTCCCTAGTTGAATTAAAAGTTATTAAACCAAAAAGAACTCCATGCCAGAGATACTTAGTCCCGGCAGGAGCTCAAATTTCCTCTCCGGCAACCTGGCAATCATGGCAGTATCTTACTGCTGTAGACCCATGGCTTTGCGTCACACCTTTTCAGGCATTTTGCCTTTTTCAGAATAATTTCCAGAAAAAATAGCTTATATATTTTTTTTATATACAAATTAAATAACTGTGTTAAATGATGTCGTATTTTGCTAATAATCCTTCAGTGCTATTTTAGCATAGTTGTCAATAAATTTAAATATTTTTTTAATTCTGGCTTTTACAAATCTTTTGAGTCTCTCGCGAATTAATGTTTATATCAATATAACCCGCCTGTTGACAGGTCTTTTAACCGGTCGGGTCCCAAAGATAGCAGCTTAAAC
>DAIEHY010000239.1 GCA_027353165.1 Desulfosporosinus sp. | reverse complement strand
GGTTAATTATAAGTCAATTAGAAAAGAAAGCCGTCAGATTTGAAGCAATCGATAGACGGTCTGGCTATAAAAAGAGGGATTATGGAAGTTACTTTGGAATATTGCTATTTAATGGGATGAAGGAGCGTACAATTTTAGGACATTGATACTGCATGTAGAAATATAGGAGTAATGGCTGTAAGGCACATCGATATGTATGGGTATAATAAATTGACAGAAGCAGACACTAAAACGGGCTGTCTCGGATTGGTTAATAGAAAAGCAGATAACTATAAACGTCATTAAAACGTAATTATTAAAACTCAATTTTAATAGAATTAAAAGGAGAAAAAAGAAGATACAATGACAGAGAAGAAAGCGATAATTGAAACAGGATGGAACTTTGACAACAGTTATGCCCGTCTGCCGAAAATTTTTTTTTCGAACCTCAATCCAATCTCTGTAAAATCACCTAAGTTGACCGTTCTTAATAACTCGTTGGCAACATCCCTGGGGTTAAATAGTCAGGCGCTTCAAAATGAAGAGGGTGTATCGGTACTTGCTGGCAATCAGATTCCTAAAGGCGCTTTGCCTCTTGCTCAAGCTTACGCGGGGCATCAATTCGGGCATTTTGCCTTATTAGGGGATGGCCGTGCTGTGCTACTTGGCGAGCAGATCACTCCGCAAGGTGAGCGGGTTGATATTCAACTTAAGGGATCAGGTCCAACGCCATACTCCCGTGGAGGCGATGGTCGAGCGGCTCTTGGGCCGATGCTTCGTGAATATATCATTAGCGAAGCAATGCATGCACTGGGTATTCCGACCACTCGCAGTCTGGCGGTAGTGACAACCGGTGAGTCAGTTATACGCCAAAACGGCGTGTTACCTGGAGCAATTCTAACGCGCGTAGCTACCAGTCATCTGCGCGTTGGTACCTTTCAATTTGTTTCAGAATGGGGCACAGTTGAGAACCTCCGGGTCCTGGCCGATTATACCCTACAACGACATTTCCCAGATGTTGACGATGTGGAGAACCGCTATCTCATGTTACTTCATGAAGTAATCAAACGTCAGGCAGAACTGATTGCCAAATGGCAAATGGTTGGTTTTATCCACGGGGTGATGAACACTGACAACATGGCCCTGAGTGGAGAAACCATTGATTATGGTCCTTGTGCCTTCATGGATACCTATGACCCGGCAACAGTATTCAGTTCGATTGACGTTCATGGCCGTTATGCCTATGGCAATCAACCGTCGATTGCTGGATGGAATCTCGCGCGATTTGCCGAAACTCTTTTGCCTCTGCTGCATGTGGAGCAGGATCAGGCTGTCAAACTGGCCGAGGATGCACTTTCAGACTTTACCAAATTGTATCACGGTCATTGGCTCGCGGGAATGAGAGCGAAACTGGGAGTATTTAACGAAGAGACGCAGGATGAATCCCTAGTTGAAGGCCTGCTCGGTTTGATGCAGAAGCATCGTGCAGACTATACTAATACTTTCCGTGCGCTAACGTCTGATGCGCATACACTGGGGAATAAGGACCTTATCGGTAGCACAGAATTTGTTCAGTGGCATGAGTTGTGGCAGGCGAGACTAGGCAGGCAGATTGAATCAAAAGCCTCCTCGCAGCAGTTGATGCAAAATAATAATCCGACGCTAATCCCTCGTAACCACCGGGTAGAAGCTGCACTTGAAGCGGCAGTAAAACAAGGGGATTACAGCGTTATGGAAGAACTTCTTAAGGTTCTTTCAAACCCCTACGCGCACTCCACAGAACAGGCTGATTACGCTACACTTCCTGGGCCATCAACTTGTACTTACCGAACCTTTTGTGGTACTTAATATAGAAACATTAGACCACTATCTATATTTTAGATTGAAGCATTTTATTATAAGGTTTAGTTCTTTGCTACACAGAATTATCATTAATTCTGTGTAGCAAAGATGAATTTGACATTCTGGTTCTTAATACTACCAAAATACATGTTGAAAGTATAGTGAATTACTTCCGCTTCTAAAGTGGAAATAGTTCACTAATACCCTCTTAAATATAGAATAAAATACGTATTTCTACATGAGGACGTGATAACATGAGAATAAATGCAGTAGTAGAACCTATGAAATATAATGAACATAGAGAATTCAATGATACGACTGAACATAATGAAAAATCAAATAAAGATAATGAAGAAGCAACATTTTTTGAAATTCTGAAGAAAACAATAAAAGTA
>DAIEHY010000238.1 GCA_027353165.1 Desulfosporosinus sp. | reverse complement strand
TAGAGCGTTGTGTTCCAAAATGTACTTGATAGCCGATTTACCAGCTATACGGCCTTCAGCATGTGTTCCTGAGGAGAACTTATGAGCACAAGCTCCTGTGGCATCACCCGCTGCAAAGAGTCCTGGTACCGTTGTCATTTGCGCATAACCCCAGAAATAATCGGTTCCTGCGGACAAATCTTCTGGACCAGATACCCATGCGCCTGATGCTCCTGAGTGTGAACTGATGAAATATGGCTCTGTTGCCCCAATTTCAGACGATCTTACTTCTGGCTCAACATTGGTTGCAGCCCAAAGTAACGCTTGCGCAATGGTCATATCGAGGAAATCTTCCCAAGCTTCATTCTCCAGTGTTTTCATTTTCTTCTTGAAGGCTTTCTCGTCTCCCTCATACTGTCTGGCCAGATTAGCGATAGCTTCCTCTGTCCGCATGAAGAGAGGTCCTTTGCCTTCTTTCATGTCCAACATTCCCAAATAGTTACGCAGGTTGGCTGGTTGTGGCTTAGCTGCTCCGTATTTGCCCCAGTTCTTCAGTTCATCTGCACGGGTTTCCATGTAGTTTTCTCCCAACGCATTGGTTGCACGGGATTTGAAGAGTAGGAACCAAGCACCAACTGGGCCGTATGCGTCTTTAAAGCGAATCGGTACAAAGCGTACTTCTTGGCTGGTCATTTCGCATCCAGCTTTGAATGTGAAGTAAGCCGATGATCCTGTGGAGAACGGAGGATACCAAGAACGACCAGCGCCTTCACCCGTGGATTTTGGTTTGAATACTCCAACCGTTCCACCCATGGCGCACATGACTGCTTTGGCTTTGAAGACATAGAATTTGTTCTCACGAACACTGAAACCGACTGCTCCGACGCATTTGCCGTCTTTGAGTAGTGGATCGGTGATGAAAACCCTTTCATAGATGTTTTCTTCACCTAAGGCATTTTTGGCAGCTTCTGCGACGATTACTTTATAGGATTCTCCACTGATCATCAATTGCCATTTACCTTCGTGTACATAATTGCCGTCATCATCTTTCCAAAGTGGGAGACCCCATTGCTCAAATAGATGTACTGAGCTGTCTACGTGCCGAGCAATGTTTGCAACTAAGTCATCACGGGCTACCCCCATGAGATCGTATTTTACATACTTGACGTAATCTTGTACCGTGTTTTTACCTTCTGCTAGTCCAACATATAGATTGATGGCTGACAATCCCATTCCGACTGCTCCAGAACGTGGCATGGATGCTTTATCAACCAAGGTTACTTTAAGTCCATTTTGTTTGGCCCAGTACGCTGCTTCTACTGCTGCACCGCAGGCTCCCATTCCTCCTCCAATTATGAGGAGATCGGTTGTTACTTCTACCGTTTCAAAGTTCATTGGCATTGATATTAACCTCCTTAATTCATTTCCCTAATTCAACAAGGTTACCTTTATTTTTTGTATGTCCAAATTGGCATTTTCATGGAAGCGGGCTCTGTATACAGCTCAATGCTGTTAATATCTGTCGTTACAGGATAATCGCCGCCCGGAACTGCACTGCCCTCTTCTGTCGTCCGAATCGGGAACTTGAACCGTTTGGTCATGCCATTACGGAATTTTACGGTCCACATAATGCTGTCTGATCCACGTAGTGGCGTTACCGATGCTCCTAGTGGTACGAAGTCTGCATATCCTCTGAGATCCATTGCTTGTTGGGGGCAAGCCTTTACACAGCACAGACATTCCCAGCATGCCGAAGGATCCAGGTTAGTCGCTTTCATTCTTTCTTTATCGAGCATCATCAGGTCGTTCGGGCATGCATACATGCAAGCCGTCTTGTCTTGCCCTTTACATCCGTCACACTTTTCCGCAATTACAAAACTTGGCATTACTTTAACCTCCATCATTCTTATATTTTTGATTACTGAATCAGTTTCATTGTTTGAATTCTACAACCTTCACTTGGTCTCTTCACTTGTCAATTACTGGATATTAGAGAAGGGGACTCACATTACTCCCCTAATATGGGTGTTTGTAGAGAGTCTCTTAGATCTGTGCATAAGAGATTTTTTTCACTAACATTAAAAGATTTATTTCACTAATTGGTATAATTTCAGCTAGATTCGATTAATTACGTAGTCGATAGTGAGCTGATTTAGAACTGATAATTCTTTAACTCTGATAATCACAAAGATGCGTTTTTAAAACATAGTTGGTTTAAAACTAATGAATTATAAGCCAAAATTAAATCTATAATCTTCTCACAAATCAAGGTT
>DAIEHY010000237.1 GCA_027353165.1 Desulfosporosinus sp. | reverse complement strand
GCCCTTACGTGAGGAGATATCCGCCCAAATGCGCGCTAAAGGAATCCAGACTGAAGCAGATAACATCTTTTTGACGAACGGTTCGCAACAAGGTCTGGATCTTATTACCAAGTTATTTATTAATCCTGGAGATGTAGTACTCCTGCAGAACCCGAGTTACCTTGGAGCCATCCAAACCTTCCGAAGTTACCAGGCCAATTTCGACACCATTCCGACAAATGAAGCAGGAATTGATGACCTTGCTCTCGAATTATTGATAAAACAGAACCGTCCTAAAATTATTTACCTTGCACCCACTTATCAGAATCCAACCGGTACCACTCTTACACTTGAAGAACGAAAGGCTGTGCTCCGCATAGCGAGCAAGTACGGTGTCCCCATCATTGAAGATGATCCGTACAGTGAACTTCGCTATGATGACGAAGAGGTACCATCAATCAGATCTTGCTCTACTGACAACGAGGTGATTTACCTGGGCACCTTTTCTAAAACCCTGGCCCCTGGGCTTAGACTTGGTTGGATCGTTGCTGAAAAGAGTCTGATAGCCAAACTCGTCGTAGCAAAACAAGGAACTGATTTGCACACCAGTACTCTCTTACAGAGGGCTACCCACTATTACCTAACTCATTTTAACGCGGTTGAACACATCCAAAGGATTCGGCAAGCTTATAAATTTCGAAGAGATTATATGCTTGCCGAGCTTGAGGAAAACTTCTCCGATCTGGCCATATGGACAAAGCCATCTGGAGGAATGTTTATTTGGCTAACTCTCCCGGAAAGATATGACACCGTTAATCTCTTGCCCCATGCCTTGGCAGGTAATGTAGCCTTTGTCCCAGGAGCTCATTTTTTTACAGATAGTGGTGAATACAGTAGCATGAGATTAAATTTTTCAAACCCTGCCCCACAACAAATAAAACAGGGAATTAAGCTTTTGTCAACGATCGTGGCAGCTTACTAAACTGGGAGTTGAATCACGCGTTCGTGTTCGTCATCGAATTGTAATGTGAGGGAAAGCGAATCATGAAACTACACTTAGACCGTACCATTAAGACGCCGCTTTACTTACAGATTGAGAGCCAGATTCGTCAACTCATTCTGGCTAACGATCTTCCTCCCGGTTTCCGACTTCCTCCTGAGAGAAAGCTAGCCACCTCGTTAGGCGTCAATCGCACCACAGTGGTCAATGCCTACCATGAGCTGGTGGCAGATGGCTTGATTCAGCCACATGTAGGTAAAGGAACTATAGTAAGTCCCCCTCAAGCGAACCCTTCACTTGGCCATTTTTCTAATGCCAAGGAGATTCAGCCGATATCTTGGCAGAACTTTTATACCAGGCAATCCGAACGGATGCATAATCCAGTATTAGCATCCATATTGGATGAAATCGGTGAGAACGATGAGATTTCTTTCGCCTTGGGATCACCAGCAGGTGAATACTATCCGCTAGAGGAATTCAAAGAAATTAGTAAAAAAGTAATGCGTCCCGGCAATTGGCGGGCCTTTGAATACGGACCTACTATCGGGCATTATCCTCTGCGTCAATACTTAGCCGATTGGCTTAGTCAGCGGGGCCTACATACTCAAGCCCAAACTATTTTAATCACAGCAGGTTCCCAACAGGGACTTGATCTGCTAACCAAAATTTTCTTGGAGCCAGGAGACTACATCGTAATAGAGGAGCCATCTTTTCTAGGAGCTATAGGGGTTTTTAAGGCAGCTGGAGCCCATATTCTTACTGTACCAGTAGATCAAGAAGGGTTAAAAACGGATGTCTTAGAACAGATCCTCTCACGTCATCGTCCAAAATTCATCTACACCCTTCCTACATTCCAAAATCCATCGGGAACAACTATGAGTCTAGCGCGACGGCGTAAACTTCTTGAATTGGCCTATCAGTACCATATACCCGTCGTAGAAGATGATCCTTACAGCGAACTTTATTATGAGAATGAGCCGCTCCCTTCCCTTAAAGCTCTCGATGAGTTTGGACATGTTATCTATCTTGGGACGTTTTCGAAAATACTGTTTCCCGGCCTTCGCCTCGGCTGGTGTGTAGCGCCTTCCCAAGTGCTAGAACAATTGTCTCTGGCCAAACAGCTTATTGACCTGCACACCAGTACCATGGCTCAGTGGGTTATGGCAGAATTTTGCAAGCAAGGACTTCTGGACAAACACCTTCCGATCGTCAGAAATCAATATAGGCTGCAACGTGATGCCATGGTGACCGCTTTAACGGAGTTTGCGCCTCAGGGCTTATCCTGGACCATTCCAGAAGGTGGGTATTACTTGTGGTGTGAACTGCCGCCCGACATGA
>DAIEHY010000236.1 GCA_027353165.1 Desulfosporosinus sp. | reverse complement strand
GGGAATTTAACCCGCCAGAACTTGGCATCCATGTCCATAATGATAGAGGGCTTGCCGTTGCCAACTCCTTAATTGCTGTGGAATATGGGGTCACACAAATTCAGGGGACCTGGAATGGATACGGGGAACGTTGTGGAAACGCAAATTTAAGTACGCTCATTCCGTTACTACAGCTTACTGGGAATTACTCGGTTGTTTCTGAGGAAGCGTTGTTAAAGATCACTTCCTTTTCTCGCTTTGTTGCAGAACTTACCAACGCACGTTTTGATGAAAAACAGCCATTCGTAGGACGAAGCGCTTTTGCGCATAAAGCAGGTATGCACGTAGATGCTATACTCAAAAACCAACGGACCTTTGAACACATGGATCCTGCCGGGGTGGGAAATGAACGACGAATATTAATTTCGGATCAGGCAGGAAAGGCCAATATTTTGGAACGTCTACGAAAGTTTGACCCCTCCATGCTTAAAGAAGATCCACGAGTTGAAAATGCCATGAATGAAATTAAAGAGATGGAGCATTGCGGGTTTCAATTTGAAGCTGCTGAAGGAAGCCTTGATCTTTTGCTACTGAAAATCCTAGGAAAGATCCCCGCACCAGCGTTTGAAGTTTTAGATTATCATGTTTGGAGTGATCCTTTACGTGGGGAGCTAGACTCAGTAGCAGTCGTCAAGGTTAAAGTGGGTCAGGATACAGTGCAGATTGCTTCAGAGGGGAACGGCCCCGTGAATGCTTTAGATACTGCCTTGAGGCAGGCCCTCGTAAAATTCTTCCCGATTTTAGGTGAAAGTGAACTCGTCAATTATAAAGTAAGGGTTCTGGACGGTTCTCGGGGAACAGAAGCTATCGTTCGTGTCATCATCGACACCCGTCTTGAGCATGAGGTTTGGGGGACAATCGGAGTCTCGAAAAATATCCTAAAGGCTAGTGCCCAGGCCTTACTTGATGCGATCAATTGGACGATTTGGAAGTACCAATAGAGGGAGGGTCGCGTCACACTTGTTCAGCCATGCGCTCGCCGTGCCAAACTAGGGCTTTAAGCCGTTATGGAAGTGGCGGGGCGAAACACGGGTGAGTGTTTCGGCCAAAGCGACGTCCCTGTCGCATGGCCGGCGGAACACATCCTTGTGTTCCGCCCTTCTATGAAAGCGGCTTAAAGCCGAGTTTGGCTACGACTCGCGCAAAGGCGTTCACGCCGTGTGAGCGCGACCCTCTGTCAAGGGGACGTTTTGTTTGCCAGGTATCAGGGAACTTGTAGGTAACAGCATTTAATTTGATAAATAGACTGAGAAATGTTATCACACTAACGCATTTAAATAATTCTTAACTTGCATTGTAGGTGTCAATCACACTGTTTTGTAGAAGCCCTCTGGTATGTTTTCTAGACTAACCATGGGGCCTTTGCGTATGGTCTTGATTTATGGCGTTGATTATAGTATAAGATTAAAATATATACTCCTGTTGTACATCAAAGGGCACCTGTCGTATAATAGCACAATAAGAAGTGTATCTAGGGTTCCGCCGAATAGGGACTGGACCGAGCGATACAGGTTGGTAGGTCCAACTACACCGTGTGGGAAAAAAGCCCCGTGGCAAGTTCTTAGGGAACTTGCCATGGGGCTCTTATGGTTGTATAGGCTGTGATATAAGAAGAGGGGGAGAACATTGAATCAGAACCAAGGGAAGAAAATTACGGTGTATGACACTACGTTGCGAGATGGGGCTCAAGGGGAAGGGATTCATTTTTCAACACAAGATAAATTAAGTTACGTTAAGAGAATCGAGGAAATGGGTAGTCTTTATGTAGAAGCGGGTTGGCCTGGTGCTAATCCACTCGATCAAGAATTTTTTCAACAAGCACGTGACTTGCATTCCTCTTTGGCGCACATCGTCGCTTTTGGTAGTACATGCAAAGTCATGGAGTCACCGGAGCAGAGTGATATCCTATTAAATCTTTTAGCTTCAGGGGCCAAGACGATTACAATTTTCGGAAAGTCTTGGGATCTGCATGTGAGGGATGTGCTACGGGCAACCTTAGAAGAAAACCTTCGGTTGATACGAGAATCAGTTTCCTTCTTGCTTAATCAAGGTAGAGAAGTCTTTTTTGATGCCGAACATTTTTTTGACGGTTTTAAGGAGAATCCGAACTATGCGTTAAAGTGTATTGCTGCGGCTATGGATGGAGGGGCAAAGACCATTATCTTGTGTGATACGAATGGCGGAAGCTTGCCGGATCAAATAGCGGAGGGTGTTAAAGCTGTTAAGCGGGAATTTAACCCGCCAGAACTTGGCATCCATGTCCATAATGATAGAGGGCTTGCCGTTGCCAACTCCTTAATTGCT
>DAIEHY010000235.1 GCA_027353165.1 Desulfosporosinus sp. | reverse complement strand
GGAGCGCCCATCTATATTGATGCTGGTGGTGCGAATACTAAATATACATTAGCTACTTCTGACAAGCCAGGGAATGGAGAATATACAGTAAAAGCTGTGAGTGGAAAATATCAAATTACGATTGGGGCAAATGATGCGAGCGGTACAGCTACGACAATGACTGCACCACTCTGTTATGATTTTACGAACAAACCTCACGTTCTAACAGAATTCAGCATCGGTCCAAGTGGTGTGATCACTGGAAAATATAGTAATGGAGTAGACACATTGAGTCATAATATAGCTCAAATCGCTGTGGCTTCTTTCGCAAATGATGCGGGTCTTCAGAATGTGGGCGGGAATTTCTACACGACAACCAATAACTCTGGTATGGCAAGTGTTGGCGCGGCTGGGGAGGATGGCCGAGCAAGCATCGTCTCTAACACCGTAGAAATGTCTAACGTCGATCTTTCGACAGAATTCACGGATATGATCGTGGCTCAGCGTGGCTTCCAAGCCAATTCGCGCGTCATCACGGTTTCAGATACTCTCTTAGAAGAACTTATTAATCTAAAACGCTAATATAAATAAACTTTAATTCATTTCGAGAAGACGGAGGAATGCATCATGCGTCTTGTAGGAACTGCTGCGTCGGGACTCCGTGCGCAGCAGTTAGCGATAGACACTATCGGGAACAACTTAGCAAATGCCAACACGACGGGATTTAAGGCCAATCAGATGGTTTTCGCTGAGGCTTTGGCGACAGAGGTTCGTTCTGGAAATACAAAAACCGAAGCAAATATAGTAAATACGGTTAAGGTTGGAGCAGGAGTGCTATCTAGCGCCAGTGGGACAAATCTTCAACAAGGGATTCTGAACCATACCGATCGCCCTTTAGATTTAGGAATAGATGGTTCGGGGTTCTTTCAGGTCAAGACACCGAATGGAGAAACGGGCTATACTCGTGTTGGGGAATTTCAAGTTGATGGGGATGGGCAACTTACGGATATGCAAGGAAATGTCGTACAACCGAGCATCTTGATTCCCTCAGGCGCAACAGAAGTAAAGGTTGCTGAGAATGGGGATATCACTGGGGTTCTCAATGGAGAAAGTAGGGTATTTGGACAGCTTGTTTTGGCAGGATTTCAGAATCCTGAGGGGTTACTGAGAAATGAGAACAATCTTTTCGTGCCTACTGTTAATTCAGGACAGCCACAGGTCGGACAACCAGGTAGCACCACAGCTGGCAACTTGGTACTTGGAACAATTCAAGGTCAGTCTCTAGAGCAATCAAATGTGGATTTAGCTACCTCCATGACAGACCTCATACAGGTTCAGAGAGCTTATCAAGTGAATGCTAGACTGGTTCAGGATGGAGATCAAATGTGGGGAATTGCTAATGCCCTGAGGAGGTAAAATTTATGGCTGGTTGGTTAGATGGACCAGTATTGAATGTTTTGCAGAAAGGACTTGAGGCTTCGAGTATGAGGCAACAGGTCTTGTCTAATAATGTAGCTAATATAGACACTCCGAACTTTAAACGCTCGGATGTTGATTTTCAGGCAGTTCTGGGCACTGCTTTAGGTGAAACGAGTGGAGTTCTGCCCATGAAGCTGACGGTGCCAAAGCATCTGCACGGTCTTGAAGAAGGAAATGGTTCTGGGATTGTGACGGAGCGTGAAACTACATTGCGCAATGATGGAAATAACGTCGATGTCGATCGAGAGATGACTTATGTAGCTGAAAACGGTCTGTATTACAATTCCCTAACTCGTACCATTTCTTCTCAGCTTGGATTGTTGCGGATGGTTTTAAAGTAAGTAATTAACAAAGGCGGGTTAACCATGATACGAGGGTTATATACTTCAGCCACAGGTATGTTGGCCGCACAAACCCAAAGTGAAGTTATTGGAGATAACGTTGTCAATTTAAAGACCCCAGGCTATAAAGAACAACTAGCAAGTAACATTTCTTTTCCATCGATGTTGATTGAACGTATGGCTGGAAACCAGGCTACCGAGGTTTTAGAGGTTGGCGAGATGGGAAGAGGGGTAGGGGTAGACCGTCTTTCTCTGTCAAATATTCAAGGGGCTTTAGAGACGACGAGTCTCAATACGGACTTGGCCTTAACTACTCCGGGATACTTTGTAGTCCAGACGCCAGCGGGAGAACGGTATACGCGTAATGGACATTTTCAACTAAATGCTAACGGGATGCTTCAAACTCCCGATGGAAATCTCGTGCTTGGTGACAAAGGTCCCATAGGTCCACTTAGTTCCGATTTTAGCGTTAGGGCAGACGGTACAATTATAGATAAAGGACAGAGTGTCAATCGCTTACGGGTTGCTGTGATCCCAGTAAATGCCTTAAAACGTGAAGGGCAATCCTTGTATAGTGCTTCTCAACCGGTTCAAGTCTCGACCACTGCCCAAGTTCTTCAGGGG
>DAIEHY010000234.1 GCA_027353165.1 Desulfosporosinus sp. | reverse complement strand
CATCAAGGTTGAAGAGTTGGATGTCAATAAAGCTCTGTATTGTCATACGACCTCAGAGTATTTCGGGAAAGATCTGATGATAATTTCCACAACTACCCCTCTGGTAGATTCGGCAAAAACAGTCGGTTTTGATTATGCCGGTGATTTAAGATGGGTTATCACGAACAAGCAAAGCTGGGATATTAAAAAACTTGCTAATGGGAGACTGCTGCATACCTCGTATCGAACCATGCAAAAACCCTATTATACTGTCGGGCTTATGGAAATGGACTTTTGCGGTAAAATCTATAAAGAATATCGCTTGCCGGGCGGGTTCCATCATGATGTTATTGAATTGGAAAACGGCAACCTTCTGGCTGCCTCTGATAATGATTTTGAGGAGTCAGTGGAAGATTATGTCGTTGAAATCAATCGGAAAAGCGGAGAAGTCATTAAATCATGGGATCTTCTGAATATTTTGCCAAGAGAAAAAGGGAATGCTGGGGACTGGAACTACCATGATTGGTTCCACAATAACTCTGTTTGGTATGACAAAGCGACTAATTCCATTACAATGTCCGGCAGGCATAAGGATGCCATTATTAACTTTAATTATGATAATTCAAAATTAAACTGGATTCTCGGCGACCCCGAAGGCTGGGGAGAGGAATGGCAAAACTATTTCTTTAAAAATGTGACCAAAGGTGATTTCGACTGGCAATACGAACAACATGCCGCCAGAATTCTGCCGAATGGAGATGTCTTTGTCTTTGATAATGGAACTTATCGCTCGAAGCATGAAGCTACATGGGTTTCACCTGAGGAAAACTTCTCCAGAGGGGTTATTTATCGCATTGATACCGACAAAATGGAAATCGAACAGGTTTGGCAGTATGGTAAAGAACGAGGAGCAGAATTTTATTCCCCTTACATTTGTAACGTCGATTACTATAGTGAAGGACATTATATGATTCACTCCGGTGGCATTGCCACCTATCGAGGAAAACATACGGACGGCTTAGGCGCTATGCTTTTAAATAAATACAAAGACGAGCTTATCCATTTAACCTTAGAGTCGATCACAGTTGAGGTTCTGAATGACGAAGTGAAATATGAACTAAAAGTTCAAGGCGGTAATTATTATCGCGCTAGAAGACTCCCCTTATATGATGAGACGACGAATTTTGCTCTTGGTAAAGGAGAATTCCTGGGTGGATTTGGAGTAACTCCTGAGTTTGGTCTTAAAGTTAAATTTAAGGACGCTGAGGGCGAAATACCGGCTAAACACAACTTATCGTTAATCCTTGAAGAGGATAGGCTGGCACTTCGGGCATCCTTTAAGGAAGGTTCTGAAGTCTTCCTGGAGTTTAAAGGCGAGAAGGAAGCCAAGTTCTACTCAGTTCCCACCGTGGTTCATGATGTCACCGCAGCCTGTGTTTCTTTTGAAGAGCAAAACGACAATGATTTTCAATTCTATGTGAGCAGGGAAGGATTGTCCGGTGACTATCAAATCTATTTAAACATTGATAATAAACGATATGCTACTCATTACTCAGCAAAATTCTAAGCGAAGCGACAGCCGTAGATGCCTTTATCCCCTCGTAAGACTTCCGCTTCTTCAAGCGGGAGTGGGTCCACTTACTCTGTTTTGGTGACGAGAGTCTCCAGTGGAGAGTATCGACGAGCCGTCTTCCCAAAAGAAATATATGGCGGCGAAGAAGGTAGAGTCCCTTCCGACATTCGGTATGCTCCCTTTGAAGCAGATAGATCATTAATAATTATCAATCTGTACTGCAAGGGAGCATTTCTCTGTTGCCATGATATCCATGCTTATGGATTAGAAAAGTCATTTATAAAGGAGTGCTGTAAACATGTCGTTAGTACAATTGAATTCGGGCCGCTTCGAAGAAGTGATTTATCATGACGGAGCGCCCTGTTTAGTGATCTTTTCCAGAAAAAGCTGTCATGTCTGTCAGAGTGTTGTACCTGTCTTAGAAGACTTACAGCCGAAATTCGAGGGTAAGTTTTGTTTTTATTACGTCGATGTCGAGGAAGAGAAGGCCTTATATCAAAAGTTTTCCCTAAAAGGAGTTCCGCAAATTCTTTTCTTTAAAGATGGTGATTATCAAGGCAAATTAACCGGGAAGGCTGAGGAAGAAGACATCGAGGAGCGAATCACAGACGTTCTGAATTCTGAATCATAAGGTGGAATGTGAAAATGGCGAATGCGTATGATTTAATCATTATTGGCGGGGGACCTGCCGGATTATCCGCCGGGATCTACGGGGGAAGAGCTAAGCTCAAAACTTTGATTATTAACAAGGGAACCGTTGGGGGCCTGGTGAATACGACCCGTGAAATTGTCAATTATCCAGGCTATGGTCAAATTAGTGGTTCTGATCTCATGCTCGACTTCAAGAAACATGCCGAGCGTTTTGGCGTAGAATTTTTAAGGGATCAGGTCATAAATACTGATTTTTATCAAGA
>DAIEHY010000233.1 GCA_027353165.1 Desulfosporosinus sp. | reverse complement strand
GTTCACGTTCAGTAGTTTTAAATACCGCAATTTCTTGAGGATGTAACTAATCAATGCCCATATCCCTCCCCTGAGTCATCTGTTTATTATTTCTATTTCTTTAACTATTTATCCGATGATTGAATCAACAAAACCTCCAACACGTTAAATACATGTTGGAGGCAAAACATGGATGTTTCAACTTTTTAGCGTTTTGAATATCGGAACGGAGAAATTGAAGACTCTACAGACTCTATTGAAGTAAGTAGTTTCGTAGTAGCAGTTTCTGCCACACGCCATTGAGTTGAGTCTTTAGATGTCTCTTGTCCCTCCGTCTCATCAAATTCAGTCATTTGTCCCCAATATCGTTTGGGCATCAAAGTCATACGGCACCGTGGGTTATTTCGTCCTGCTATGGCAATGGTTTTATAGAACTGTTTCCATAAACGACGATATTCAACTTCGGTACCCTCTACTTCTGGTAGCGTTAACTGATCGACAAATATCAGCTCTGCTTTTGACGAACGATAAATTAATGCCATGCTGTGAGTTTTATCATATATCATAAACGCTTCATTATGGAAACGATCACAAAAATGCGGCGATAAAAGGGGTAAGACAAAGTTCTTCGGTTCAATTACTGCTACAAGTACTTCTCCGTAAACGGAAAACCGAACAAAGCCCTTGAACTTGTGACTTTCAGACGTTAAGTGGCGGACCGCTTTTTGTAGGGAATTTACTATATCATCGGTAAGCATAGCCATAACCTTGCTCCCATGCCTAAATCCTAAACGCAGGAACCGATAGATTAACAATTCTTTATGTGGGGCACACGTTAAAAACCCGAGCTGAACCAGCTCTTGTGCTTGGGTCGAAATCTTCGTGGGAATTGAGTTGAAAACCCTATCTGCCTTAAGCTTATCTGTCTCAATCCATTTTTCAGTAACAAAAAGGCTCTGTTGGCTCTGCTGTAGACCAGCGGGCTGAATGTCGCTAGGAATCTCCTTTTGCTCGTAGCTTTCAAAAACGCAACACATCAATCCTTCAAAACTACCATCATAGGCATAGACTACACCTGTCCTGTCAGACATTTCTGCACATCCTCTCTCGTCAGGAATGGCTCAGTGAAAAGTGACAACTGTTCAGAATAGGGTGCCGGGAGCTTGTATTGTTCAGCCATTAACGCCCTAATGGCTCCATCCGAGCTAATTCTTAGGCCCTCCATCATCTTTCCTTGACAGGTAATAAAATACTGCGCGCGTTTCAGTACAACCCCAATTTTTTTGAGTCCAGAAAAATCAAGTAGGCCGCTTCTCCTAGCCGTAAGTATACGTAGAGCACTGGTCACGCCGATACCAGGTACTCGTAATATCATCTCATACGGCGCTTTGTTAATTTCTAAAGGAAACTTCTCCAAATGATTAAGTGCCCAATTGCACTTGGGATCCACCTGCAAATTGAAATTAGGATTTTGCTCATCAAGCAGTTCTTTGGCTTCAAAGCCATAAAACCGCAACAACCAGTCGGCCTGGTAAAGTCGATGCTCTCGCAAGAGTGGTGGTCTGGTATCCATGGAAGGTAGCAATGAATGCTCAGCTACCGGCATATAGGCCGAGAAAAACACCCTTTTGAGATGGTATTTTCGATATAGTCCTTCAGTTAAGGTTAATATCTTATGGTCCGTATCGGGTGTCGCTCCTACAATAAGCTGTGTACTCTGTCCGGCTGGTACAAATTTAGAAGCATGGCGATACTTTACAAGGTCCGTACTATTTTCCTGGATCTTAGTACTGATCAATCCCATGGGACGCAAGATGGACTCCTTAGTCTTGTCCGGTGCTAAAAGCTTTAAGCTCTCCTGAGATGGCAACTCGATATTGATACTCATCCGATCGGCCAAAAGACCTAAGCGTGTAATCAACTCGCTATCTGCCCCAGGTATCGCTTTAACATGAATATAACCGCCAAAATGGTATACATTACGCAACAAGTCAAGAGCTTTAATCATTTGCTCAGTCGTGTGGTTAGGACTTTTGATTACCCCAGAGCTCAAAAATAAACCTTCTATGTAATTACGTCGATAAAAATTAATCGTAAGTTCGGCAAGTTCTGTTGGGGTAAACGCCACTCTTTTAGTATCGTTTGACACTCGATTAACACAGTATTTGCAATCAAAGATGCAGACATTGGTCATCAGTACTTTTAGTAGAGATATACACCGTCCATCAGCAGAAAAACTATGACATATCCCCGCCTTCGCAGCGCTGCCGATGGTACCTAGCTTGCCACCTCTATCTACTCCACTGGAGGTGCAAGCTACATCATATTTCGCTGAGTCTGACAAAATTGTCAGCTTATCAAAAACATCAATGTTCCATCCCCTCCTCACTTCATAATATTATATAATTATATTATGAAACATATGTTCTTGTCAAAGAGAAGCAAAGCCGAACAGAGGTTAGGTTTTTGCCCCTTTTTTATATTCAAGTGGCAGTCAGGAATGGAAGTAATGAATATATTCCAAGTCTTTAAAGTAAGCATTCAGATCTTTAATGAAAGCATCCTCACCCGTAAAATAATTCGGGTTATTCTGCTTAGTCCAAGCATTATACGC
>DAIEHY010000232.1 GCA_027353165.1 Desulfosporosinus sp. | reverse complement strand
AATTCTGCCCCACTTCCAGCTAACTCTTCCATTCGGGAAATAGGAATCAAGTTGGAACGTTGGCAAAGATCCTCGATATTTCCTTGCGCGGTAAGGCTGATCCCTCCAGAACCTCGACCTACTCCTTGTCCTCCGATTCCCCGACCATCCGAATTATCCCCTATCTCATTTTTTAAAGTTAGATCCTGCCGATACCCCTTTGTATCAGATTCTGTATTACCGACAATAACCCTCCAGACCGTTTCGAAGACGGAATCATCTTGAAGCTGATGAATAAATAGTGATTTAAGGATTAGTTTGGCAGACAAATCAGGATATCGAACCAGACAGGTTTGGGCATCATAAATATCCTGCGAGGAAATTAATATAGAAACTTGCCTCAAGGCATCAACTAGCCTAATTAAAACCCAACCATCCATAAATTCCATCCCTTACTTTAGCGAGGTTCGATGTTCTTCCGTTTCCCACTTTTTAAGTCGTTCCTCCAGCTTAGCAATGTCCTTCGGATATTTTAGTAACACACTGAGAGTCCCCATGAGGTTTCCATAGTCTAATTCCTCTCTTTGAAGTGTATTCAAGGCCCGGGCAAAATCGATGGTTTCTGAAACACTAGGAAGCTTTTGTAGAGGCAACTTCCTTACCTTGGCTACAAATTCACAAACATCTTGAAGCAATCGTTTGGATAACTCTGGGGCATGCGAGTTTAAAATTGAAATTTCTCGTTCTAGTGAAGGATATGTTAAATAAAGATGGATACACCGTCTCCTTAGTGCATCACTAAAGTCACGAGAATTATTACTGGTTAAGATAACCATGGACTTTGTCTTTGACGTGAGAGTTCCCAGTTCAGGGATCGAAACCTGACCTTCGGCAAGGAGTTCTAAGAGGAAACTTTCGAACTCTTCATCACTTTTATCAAGTTCATCAATCAACAGTAACACCGGTTCTGGTGAAAGAATGGACTCCAGAAGGGGACGTGAGAGTAAAAACTCTTCGGAGAATAGATCTGCTTTTATGTCATTCCAATCTTCAGTCTTGGCTAGCTGTAAGCGTAAGAGCTGTTTAGCATAATTCCAATCGTACAACGCCTTACTTATATCCAATCCTTCATAACATTGTAAGCGAATTAATTTTCGTTTTTGAACTCGCGCTAAAGCCAAAGCTAATTGTGTCTTGCCCACCCCAGCAGGACCTTCAATTAGACAGGGTTTTTCTAAAGCTAAAGCGAGGAACAACGTGGTGGCTGCTGCTTGATCGATAAGATATCCTTCTTCTTCAAGCACTTGAGCTAAATCCAAAGGAGAAGTCTGCATAACTCAAAATTCCTCCACATCCTGAAAAAGTCTTAATCAAAAGCGATTAAGGTTGTCACTGACCTTATCTTCAATGAGCGAACGCACTAAATTATACGAAGAAAATTCGCCAAAACTATAGTAGGCAATCGTCGGAGTTTGAGGAAAGATTTCCTGAACAATCGTTTTAATGCTAAGACCTTTGTTAAAACGAGTTAAAACCTGCTCCTGCAGGTCTTCTAAGTGAGCAAGCTTTTGCTTCACTAAATTGTATCCATCCGAAATTTTCCCCGCATGAGCACAATATACTGTAGCAAAGCTTTCCTGCAATAGTTTTCGCAACGATTCCATGAGAAGCGGTATATTTTCGCTCCGCCGCGTAACTCGTGTTTTGGGATGAACAAAAAGGTCTCCACTAAATAACCGGCCTTCCTCTTTATCAAGAAATACAACATGATCCTGAGTATGTCCTGGCGTGTGAATTACCTTAAAGGTGGAATGATCATTTTCAATAATACTTGGCAGAGCCTCCGCTGTGAAACCCCTTCTGTTCCCCCAAAAAACCAATCTGTATACCGGGATAATTCCCTTTTCTTGGCAAATGTCGATGGAATTCGCATGTATATAACCAGGAATCCGAAGTTTTCTCATTAGATATCCGGTATTTCCAGTATGATCTTCATGGAAATGGGTATGGACAATTTTATCCAGCCGATTCTGAGCGCAGAAATACTCGATTCCTTTCCTCATTCGATGTGGGCCACTATCGATGAGCATGCCATCCACTATATACGCATACACATTGAGCGTTGTTCCCATCATTTGTACTTTACTGTTAAAAATCCTTACATCCCGCGCTCTATCTATCCTAAGGTATTCTGAAGTTTGTAACGTCATTCAAGAAAACCTCTTCTCTTGGTCTATCCTCCAGTTTTACTAATTATACTATTTCTGAATAGAAGTTCAACCATAAATACTCCCCGCCCAAAGCAAAGCTCTGTTTTCTTAGACTGATCAGAAAGTATATCTTTATTTCCTTGTCCCAACGATTTTCCCCTGAATCATTTCTTTTGGACTAATTTTAATTTCGAAGGTATTTTCAAGCTTTTTCAAATAGGGAACTTCTTTGACGTTGACAATAGATATAGCGATCCCATGTTCTCCCGCTCTCCCAGTCCTCCCCACTCGATGAAGATAAAGTTGCGGATCTTCAGGTAGATCGAGATTAAAAATATGACTGATCCCTTTGATGTCTAATCCTCTTGCGGCCAGATCTGAAGCTACTAATAAAGTTCTTTTACCGCTCCTGAAGTCATCCATTGCCTTTTTTCGT
>DAIEHY010000231.1 GCA_027353165.1 Desulfosporosinus sp. | reverse complement strand
AGCAAGCTAAGGGTTTCGGAACGGAAATCCATGATCTCAAAGAAGTTGTGAGTATGGACATTAATAGGGATATGAAACAGATCATAACAGAAGACATCGAATATGAGGCTCCAGTGGTAATTTTAGCGACTGGTGCGGAATCCCGACGCCTCCCTGCTGAAGGAGAAGCAGATTTCCGAGGAAATGGTATTCATTACTGTGCCACTTGTGATGGAGCCATGTACCAAGACGCCGAGGAAGTTGTCGTTATCGGTGGTGGAAACTCGGCGGTTGAAGAAGCTGTATACCTGACTAAATTCGCTAAACATGTCACGATCATTCATCAATTTGATCATTTCCAAGCGTCCAAAACTGCTCAAGAGGAAGCAGCTGCCAACCAGAAAATTAACGTGATTTGGGATTCTGAAGTTCGGTCGATTGTTGGAGAGAAACATTTGACAGGTATGGTGATAGAAAACATCAAAACTCATTCTCTAAGCACGGTGAAGGCAAATGGCGTTTTTGTTTATATTGGCATGCAACCCCGAACAACAAGTTTTGTAAATCAAATCAAACTTAATCAGTGGGGATATGTCGAAGCTGACGATGAAATGCGCACCAATTTGCCGGGTGTCTTTGTAGCAGGGGATGTCCGGAGTAAAACGGTTCGACAAGTAGCTACGGCCGTGGGCGATGGAGCGGTTGCTGCCGTTAATGCTGAGCGGTACCTTGCCAACCGAAAGCAAAGTTAAAGCATGTTCTATGTCGCCGCAGGAAATACTATTGTAAGGACAAACTATACAAGGAGGGTTAATTAAATGGGAACTATTAATCTAACGCCAGAGGAAATTAAAGTAATTTTGAGTTCAATTGATAATTGTCTTAAAACATGCAAAGAGGGTGGAACCGGCACAGGGTGCCCGGATTGCACGAAACTTCAAGGGGTTAAAGAGAAGCTTATGGCAATGTAGTGACAAAGGCTGAAACTATTTAGAGGGTGCAGACTGATATAAAGGTGTGATGGGTGACGGCACTGGAGATTATCAAGAGATATACCGAAGAGGATGAAGATTCCAATTTGAGTTGCGGCGGAAATATTATCTTTCTGGATTTGCATCCGGGTGAAAAAGTTCTGGATCTTGGCTGCGGTCGGGGAGCAGAAACTCTGCAAGCTGCAACACTAGTTGGAAGGGACGGATTTGTTTGGGGGTTAGATATTACTCCCAAAATGCTTGAAAGAGCCCAAGAACATGCGGACCAAGAGTTGTTCAAGAACGTAGACTTTTTGTTAGCTTCAATGGACAAAATACCGCTCAAGGATGCCAGCTTGGATGCTGTGCTCAGCAACTGTGCCATTAATCATGTACAAGATAAAATGGCTGTTTACCGTGAAATTCATCGTCTCCTAAAACCTGGTGGTCGGTTTGTCGTTTCGGACATTATGACGGATGCCCCTCTTCCCCCCGAGGTTAAGCAGGATCCGGAAGCAGTTGCGGCCTGTTTCGGAGGGGCCATCACAATTCAGGAATATGAAGAGATTTTGGTTGCGGCAGGATTTGAGAGGATAGAGATATTCAAAGAACGCCGTTATTTCAAGAATGGCTATGAAATGATCAGCCGTACTTTTCATGGGAAGAAAGTTAAATAAATCCAAGAAAGGAGGTGAAATCAATGCGTCCAATCAGCAAAACATCTTCAACTTGCTGCACGAGCTTAGCCTTAAGCGTTGCTCAATGCTGCTCTAAATCATCTCAAATCGTCGCGGGTTGCCACGACTGATTTTGATTGGCGGCAGAACGATCTGCCGCCTTCGCTAAGATTAATTTAAGTTTTCTTTAAATGATGAATGTTTAGAAAAGAGTGGAGACATGTATTTTAGCCGATATAACCTGATTTTACCGATGAAAGAAAACCCGGAATTTCCTTATGCCATCATGAATTCCTTGTCAGGTGGGTTTGATCTTGTAAAAGCTCAGGAGTATGATAAACTTCAAAGTTTAAAACGCGGAGATAATTTAGAGGACGAAACGTTCCTTCAGTATTTAACCGAGCGCGGTTATCTTTATTCTGATGAGCAAGCCGAGAAGAATCGGTTAGAGGCCCGCTGGCCTGAATTCAGAGAGGCCTTGGAGGAGACGGCACCTCAGGTCCTCCTAGTTCCGACCTATGCTTGTAATTTAGCCTGCCCTTATTGCTATCAAAATGGGATTAAGCACAAAACTCAACTGATGAAACGAGACGTCGCGGATGCCTTTTTTGATCATCTAAAGGTTCAATTTACGGATCAAAAGCCTTTTATTACTTTATTTGGTGGGGAAGCCTTGAATGCATCTCCCCAGCAGAAAGATATCATCGATTATATCGTCAAAAAGTCCGCCCAAGGGGGCTATGCGATCACGGCAGTCACTAATGGGTACGATTTACTAGCGTATTTGGATATATTACAACAGGCCACGGTCAAGGAGATACAGATCACCTTAGATGGACCTCGGGAAGTTCATGACCTACGTCGTCATACAGCAGGTGGGAAGGGAACGTATGACAAAATTATGCTAGGGGTTACGGAAGCGGTTCGGCGCGGGATCCCTATAAATCTGAGGGTGGTTTTAGATAAATCGAATTATTTAGATTTGGTAACTCTAGCAGAGGATTT
>DAIEHY010000230.1 GCA_027353165.1 Desulfosporosinus sp. | reverse complement strand
CCAAAGATGTACTATAGTTTCAATCTGAAGTTTTTTTAGTAATAGAACCAAACAGAAAGCTGGTTTATTCTGAAGTCAGGTAAACTGGTTTTTTGTAATTGCCTTTTTTATATAATTCTTTTGAAAAAGAGGAATTTAGTATATACTTATAGAATAAATCATTATCCGTCGAATACACTACTCGTGAATTTAATAGCGTTATGCTTAAGGTTCCTTTGTAATAAAGGATCTAAAAGGGGAAGTCGGTGAAAATCCGGCGCGGTCCCGCCACTGTAAACAAGGAGTTCTCTTCAGATACTTCATCAACTACTTTGATGGTGGAGAGAACGATGCTTTGAAGCCAGGAAACCTGCCTTAAGTAACATCACAGACCTACGGGCGATAGGAATTGTGTGTGTTTATTTAGGGTAAACCATACGAGCCGCTCAGGCTCGTTTTTTATTTGCATTCTATAAATACATAATCTAATCTCCTTAAACATGCGATAATCGAAACTTATGGAAGAGGGGTAATGTATGTTACAGGTAATCGGTATCGGCCCTGGAAGGCCGGAATGGTTGCCCCCTGCAATTTCTGAACTTGTACAAAACTGCGAAATTTTAATCGGAGGGTCCAGGGCGCTTAAACTCTTTCCGGATTTCACAGGACGACAGTATACTCTATCTGGTAACCTAGCCAGTAGTGTTGAAGTAATCAGGAACGCACTTTTGGAAAAGAAAAAAGTCGGAGTACTTGTCTCTGGCGACCCTGGTTTTTTCAGTTTTTTACCCAGACTTAAGAAGGAATTTCCTGACGAGAGAATAGACGTCCATCCTGGGATTAGTTCTCTTCAATTTGCTTTTGCTAGAGCTGAGCTTCCTTGGCAAGAGGCGACCTTTGCAAGTGTTCATGGGCGGGATTTGTCCGTACTTCCGCAAGTGATTAATCGTCCAACAGCGGTTTTAACGGGTGGGGAAAATACTCCTCAGAAAATCGCCCAACTCTACTTGGAACGCGGCTATAATCCAACGATTTCGATTGGGAATGCCCTTGCTTATCCAGAGGAATTTTGGGCGACAATAAATGCTGAACAATTAGCACAAGAAACGACCACGTTAAAGAATGCTATTCTTATTCTCCATCCAACTACAGGGCAGGATACCAATCATTCGTATAATCAGGACACAAATCAGGGCTACAGGCAAATTATTAGTCAGGATCAGCCACAGCCACAGTCCCTTAAGTCTTCTCCTAAGAAAGCTGCCGGGGTTAGGCTAGGAATTCCAGACGAAGAGTTTCTGCGAGGAAAGGTACCCATGACCAAGGCGGAGATTCGAGTGCAAGTACTCGCTAAAGCTCAAATCTCACAAGATGACCGTGTCGTGGATATTGGGGCTGGTACGGGGAGTATAAGCATTGAAGCTGCTGGTCTCGCTTCTGAAGGAGTAGTATATGCGATTGAACATAATCCAGAGGCTCAAGCACTCATTCTTGCCAATCGACAAAGGTTTGGCGTCTCTAATCTTCAGCTGCTTCCTGGAGTTGCGCCGGATGTCTTCGGAGAGCTTCCTCCGGTGAATGTCTGTATTATTGGTGGGAGTAATGGACGTTTATCAGAAATTTTAAACACGGTTCCCCTTATTGAAGGGGGAAGAATCGTGATCACAGCAGTGACGATCGAAACAGTGGCTCAAGGATTAAAACTACTCACAGACTATAACTATCAGCATATAGATACAATTTCTATTCAAGCGGTCCGTTGGAAAGCAGTGCAAACTCTGCATATGGCACAAGCTTTGAATCCAATCTTTATAATATCAGCACGAAAAGGGGAAACGTCATGACTATAAACTGGGGAAAATTCTATGGAGTTGGGGTCGGTCCCGGTGATCCACGGCTCTTGACTTTGCAAGCCGTCGATGTCCTACAAGCGGTCGATATAGTAGCCATCCCAAAATCTAAGCTTGATCGAGAAAGTGTAGCTTGGGATATTGCCAAAATTCATTGTCCAGCCAAGGTGCGTCTTGTAGAACTAGAAATGCCCATGACTTCCGATCAGCAGGTTTTGGCAAAGGCTTGGCAAGATGGAGCACTAACTCTTCTTGCCGAATTGAAACAGGGTAAATCCGTCGCCTTTATCACACTGGGTGATCCTTCACTTTATAGTACTTACAGTTACCTACTTAACATCCTTCAGGAGGAACTTCCTCAAGAGTGCATTGTTACAGTACCAGGGATTACCGCAATGTCCGCAGCGGCAGCCAGGATTAACTTACCACTTGCCACAGGGGATGAGCCTCTGCTTATTTTACCAAGTACCGAAGATGTGGGCGAATTTCTCAACTTCCCTAATTTAGTCTTAATGAAAGTCTCCCGAAGACTTCCTGAAATTTTAACCCTTCTCGAAGAGCATGAGAGAAAAGCCGTCTTATTAACTCGCCTCGGACAAGCCGGTGAGAAAATCCGTTGGGAACCTAAACCAGAGGATTTCACAGCCGATAAAATTGATTATCTCAGTTTGTTACTCGTCAAAAAAGATTTGTTAGGGAGGGAAAACAGTGAGCCAGACAAAAACTAACGGAGAAGTGATCTTCGTCGGAGCTGGTCCAGGGGATCCTGAACTAATCACGATCAAAGGATCGCGAGCACTCGAACGAGCGGACCGCGTTATTTATGCTGGATCGTTAGTCAATCCTGAATTACTTAAAATTTGTC
>DAIEHY010000022.1 GCA_027353165.1 Desulfosporosinus sp. | reverse complement strand
TTTGTATTTATATACTCAGGCGATGTTGGAAGAGCAGATAATGGTAGCCTTAGCGGGGGCATTAGCAGAAGAGGAGATCCTAGGTGCCCGGAGTACTGGGGCTGCGGGTGACTATGAACAAGCCCTTAATCTGGTTGAGAGGATGTTACTTTCGGGTATGTCTTCACTTGGCGTGACAGACGTTTCGCGTTTGGATGCTGAACATCGTCAGCTTGTGACGAAGGCTATATTAGCTGAACTCGAAGATCGAACTAAGGTAATCCTTCTGAAGAATAAACATTCCTTAGTCAAAATTACTGAGATTTTAGAAGATGAGGAAACGTTAAGTGGAGATACCTTGCGGATGTATTTAATCGATGTCGCTTAAATCGACGGATAGTAACTGCTTATCAACGGAGCCTTTCACTTTAAATGTAGTGGAAGGCTCCGTTAGTTTAGACCCAGAATTATCAGAAGACACTCTAGAATTTGAGAAGTTTTTACATAAAAAGAAGGATAATTTAGAGTTACATTAGAAATAATCTAATGAGGAGTATAAGGAAACTTGATTCCAAAGAATTTGTAACACGAACGTTCGTGTTTATTTGCGTTGACAATAGGAGAGTGATAAACTATATGAAGGCTGAAATTGTCTCAACGGGGACTGAGATATTACTTGGAGAAACCCTCAATACAAGTGCACATTACTTGACAAGAAAACTGTCGACTTTGGGCATTGAAGTCGACTATCATACTACAGTCGGTGACAATCCCCAACGTTTAGAGCAAGTGTTGCGTCAGGCACTCGTGCGTTCAGACCTCGTATTTACGACAGGTGGCCTAGGCCCGACTGCAGATGACTTAACGAAGGAACTAGTTGCCAAAGTCTTAGATTTAAAGATGGAGTTAGACCCCTCCAGTTTAGAACAGATAAAGCAGTTTTTTGGTCGTCGCAAAGCGCCTATGCCAGTGAGTAATGAAAAACAGGCCTTTTTCCCTACAAACTCGACAATTTTGCCTAATCCCATTGGGACAGCCCCAGGGGCCATGATTAAAAAAAGCGATAAGATCGTTGTTATATTGCCAGGTCCTCCATTTGAACTGCACCCCATGTTCGATCATTATGTTTGGCCGGAATTAGAGAAAATCATAGGACCTGATATCGAACGAATGAACGAGCGTGTCCTAAAAGTCTTTGGGATAGGAGAATCGGCAATTGAGGAAGTACTCGACGAACTGATGAGACTTCCTGAAGTTACGGTGGCATTGCTGGCTAAACGAGCTGAAATGCACATTCGCTTAGTGGCGAGGAGTACGGAAAAGACGTTCAAAGAAGCAGTTGAAGCTTTAAATCGAGTAGAAGAGGAAATCCGTCTGCGTTTAGGAAACAAAGTATTTGGCCGAGATCAGGAAACCATGGTTAGAATTGTCGGGCAATTATTACACGATCGACAGCTGACTATTTCAACGGCTGAGTCATGTACCGGTGGATTACTGGGTGCTGCGCTCACTCAAGAACCAGGAAGTTCCGGATTTTATTTGGGTGGAGTTGTGAGTTATTCTAATTCTCTCAAACAAAGGTTACTTGGGGTTAATGAGAAAACCCTTAGCGCGTTTGGGGCGGTAAGTGAAGAGGTTGCTAAAGAAATGGCAGAAGGAATCCGTGCCAAAACCGGATCTGATCTGGCAATCTCAACGACAGGGATAGCAGGTCCAGATGGAGGCAGTGATCAAAAACCAGTGGGTCTTGTATTTATTGGCATAGCTACACCTGAGGGTGTTCAAGCGGAAAGAATTCAGTTATACGGAGAACGGGAATCTGTCCGTAGCTTAACCGTTCAGTCTGCCCTTAACAAGGTAAGAGTCAGTTTATCTAACTAACGAAAGGGGATAACTAATAGGTGATGGTTGAACGTTTACAAAGTTTTGGAGATATACAGTTAAGCAAACAAGTTTTGCAAGCTTTATCGGAAATGGGGTTTGAAGAGCCTTCACCAATTCAGCTAGAAGCAATCCCAGTTGCCCCGGAAGGGATTGATCTTATAGGGCAAGCCCAGACCGGAACCGGTAAAACGGCAGCGTTTGGGATCCCTATTACAGAAAGGGTAAATCCTAAATTTCAAGCGGTTCAGGCCCTGATTGTCACACCAACTCGGGAACTGGCAATTCAGGTTGCTGAGGAAATTGCCAAGCTTGGAAAGTATCGGCATGTTAAACCGTTGCCGATTTATGGCGGACAGCCCATTGACCGTCAGATTCGCGCCTTACGGATGGGATATCAGGTGGTGGTTGGAACCCCAGGACGGTTGTTGGATCACTTAAACCGTGGGACACTTCGTCTACAACATGTGAAAATGGTGGTTCTCGATGAAGCTGATGAGATGCTAGATATGGGTTTTATTGAAGACATTGAGAGTCTTTTAAAGGAGGTTCCTTCTGAAGGTCGGCAAGTTTTACTTTTTTCAGCGACGATGCCCCCCGGAATTCGCAAATTGGCGCAAACTTATATGAATTCTCCTCGTTCTGTTACGGTCAGTCGGGATGAATTAACCGTTCCGCTGATTGACCAAGTTTTCTATGAGACTAGGGAAAGTATCAAAGTTGATGCCCTTGGTCGGATCATAGATATGGAGGATATCGGGCAGGGAATTGTCTTTTGCCGCACAAAACGCGGAGTGGATGAGCTCGTAGTGGCACTTGAAGCTCGAGGTTATTTTGCGGATGCTTTGCACGGAGATCTCAGCCAGCAACAACGAGATCGAGTCATGAAGCGATTTAGAGACGGAAAATCAGAATTGTTGGTGGCCACGGATGTAGCAGCTAGGGGCTTAGATATAAATAATGTGACCCATGTCATTAATTTTGATATTCCTCAGGATCCAGTCTCCTATGTGCATCGGATCGGGCGGACTGGAAGGGTCGGACGTAAAGGTCAAGCGATCACTTTGATTTCCCCGAAAGAATATCGACAATTGCGTCTTATCGAAAATCTTATCAAGACGAGAATTCGGCGATTAGAGCTTCCTTCAATGGCGGATATCAGTGAGCGACAAGCTGAAAATCTTAAGAATCAACTTTTGAAACTAATCCAGAGTAATCGTCTCGGCAATTATCGAGCGATTGTTGGGGAATTATTCCAGGAATACGATTCGATTGATGTTGCGGCCGCTGCCTTAAAGTTTGCTGTCGAGGGCGCCAATGTAGAAGAGCGCTCTGATGCTAAAGATCAAGATGAACGGCTTTTTGCCAATACAGGGGCTTCGGCAGGAATGGTTCGCTTTTTTATTAACATCGGAAGAATCCAACAAATTCGTCCTCAGGATATCATCCGTTGGATTGCAGATCAAAGTGGAATTTCCGGAAATACGATTGGCATGATTAATATTTATGATAAATTTACGTTTGTCGAGATTCCTGAAAAGTATGCGTCAAGGGTTCAGAGTTGTATGCATCAGACAATCATAAAAGGGCGTAAGGTCAGTGTTGAGCCAGCCAAAGCCCGTGAAAATGCAGAATTTTAACCATTGATATAAAGTTCTTGACATTGTTATAGTAATTTTATTTCTCTAAAATTTTGAACCTTTTACTTCAATAAAATGAGTTGAAGTGAAAGGTTCTGTTTAATTAAATTGTAAAATAAGTTGTTTTGCTGTCGGTTATAGATAAACAAATTGACAAGTATTACGGGGTACATCTATAATAAGAACCGAACAGATGTTTTGGTGTATGACCATGATGAGGAGGTTACAGAATGGCGGAAACAAATAAGTTAAAAGCATTAGACATTGCCCTAGCTCAGATTGAAAAGCAGTTTGGTAAGGGTTCCATCATGAAACTTGGGGAGTCTTCGGCAGGGCTGGCGCTCGATGTCATTCCAACAGGTTCCTTGGCAATAGATCTTGCGTTAGGAGTTGGAGGGGTTCCTCGCGGCCGAGTCATCGAGATCTATGGACCCGAGTCGTCAGGAAAAACCACAGTGGCACTCCATATTATCGCAGAGGCACAGAAATTAGGTGGAGCGGCCGCCTTTATTGATGCTGAGCATGCACTTGATCCAGTCTATGCCAAGGCCTTAGGGGTTAACATCGACGATTTGCTCGTTTCGCAACCAGATACGGGAGAACAAGGGCTTGAAATCTGCGAGGCTCTTGTCCGCAGTGCCGCTGTGGATGTGGTGGTGGTGGACTCTGTGGCCGCCTTAGTTCCTCGCGCCGAGATAGAGGGTGAAATGGGTGACAATCATGTTGGTTTGCACGCCCGTCTCATGTCTCAAGCTTTGCGAAAGTTGACTGGCTCAATAAGCAAAAGCAATACATGCGTAATTTTCATTAATCAAATACGAGAAAAAATTGGCGTCATGTTTGGAAGTCCAGAAACAACGACAGGCGGACGAGCTCTTAAGTTCTACGCTACGATTCGGATGGATATTCGCAGGCAAGAAGCTTTAAAACAAGGCCAAGATGTCATTGGCAATAAGACTCGAGTTAAAATCGTGAAAAATAAAGTCGCCCCGCCCTTTAAGATGGCAGATTTCGATATCATGTATGGAGAAGGGATTTCTCGCGAAGGAAGCATTGTGGATATTGGGGCAGAAATGGAAATCATCAATAAGTCAGGTGCTTGGTACTCTTATAATGGTGAGCGGATAGGTCAGGGCCGTGAGAATGCTAAGGAATACCTTAAACTGAACCCGGATAAAGCCAAAGAACTTGAACAAAGGATTCGTGCTAATATGAGTGCGGTTGAGACGAGTAACGTAACTGAGGACGATGGTTCACTTGACGAAATCTAAACTGCCTAAAAGTGCTATGGTCGTGGCGGTGGATTGTTTATCTCGTCGTTCGATGACTCATCATGAGTTAGAGACACGCCTTCAAGAAAAGGGCTTCGAAAGCTCTGAAATAGAAAAAGTGCTGGATAGACTTCAAAAATTAGGCTACTTAAACGACCAAGATTTTGCTTTGATGTATTCGGAAAGTCGACTTAAGCAGTATTCGCGGAGAAGGGTTCAACAGGACATGAAAAATCGGGGGCTTAGCCCCCAATTAATTGAGCAAACGTTGGAATCAACCTATTCAAGTGCTATGGAATATGAGCAATGTCTTGCGCTTGCCAAACGATGGTGGATTCAAGAGGGCAAGCGTTGGGAGCAAAGACGTGAATCAGACCATGCCAAGCGGACTGTACCGCGCGAATTGTGGATACAGCAAAAAGTCGCTCGAAAGCTTATTCAACGCGGTTACCCTACGGAGTTTGTATGGAAAGTACTTGCTAACTCCGAGGCCTGTCTTAATAATGACACGGAGTAGGCCCTAGTGTATAGAATGAGCCACTTTAGGACAAGCTTGACATTGTTTGCAAATGATATTAAAATCTTAGCAGAGACCTGTCTCTGTTAAGATTTAACCTTTAAAGGTTTTCTTATAGATTTTGTTGTAGTTAGCTAAAATACGGGTTTTATGACTAGCGAGCGACAGTTTGTAGGAAACAGGGGAAAACCCTGTTTTAAGGTTATGCTTAAAGTGACTGGTTTTGGAAACCAGCTTTTTTAATGCGAAAAAATAGAAAAATTTTCTAAACAAGGAGGTGTGTAGACGTATGATTGAACTATTTATTACCGGGTTAGTTTCTGTTTTAGTAGGATTAGGTCTAGGTATTTCAGCAGGATGGCTTTTTCGTAAAAATACTGCGGAAAAGGGTATCGGCTCCGCAGAAGAAGAGGCAAAACGTATTGTAGAGAATGCCCATTCTGCTGCTGAAAGCAAGAAGAGAGAATCGGTCGTTGCTGCTAAAGAAGAAGTCATGCATATTCGCAATGAAGTTGAAAAGGAAACGCGGGAGAGGCGTAATGAACTCCAACGGCTTGAACGACGTTTGGTTCAAAAAGAGGAAAGTCTAGACCGTAAAATTGAATCACTTGAACGCAAAGAGGAAAACCTGCACCGCAAAGATAGCGAAGTTGAACAGCTAAAAGAAGAGTTGAACCACATCGTTAGCAAAGAACAGGCTGAGCTTGAACGTTTGTCAGGAATGACCTCAGAAGAGGCCAAACAATTGCTTCTTAAGCGTGTTGAGGAAGATGTACGCTATGAATCTGCAATCATGATTAAGGAAATTGAGACTCGTGCCAAGGAAGAAGCTGAGAAGCGGGCAAAGAATATTATTGCTTTAGCAATTCAGCGGTGTGCAGCCGATCATGTGGCTGAAACAACCGTATCCGTTGTAGCGTTGCCTAGTGACGAAATGAAAGGGCGAATTATCGGCCGTGAGGGACGAAATATTCGGACTTTAGAAACCCTGACGGGAATTGATCTTATCATTGATGATACACCAGAGGCAGTAATTTTATCAGGATTTGACCCAATTCGCCGAGAGGTTGCGCGAATTGCTTTGGAAAAACTCATTGCAGATGGACGTATTCACCCAGCGCGTATTGAAGAAATGGTTGAAAAGGCTCAGAAAGAAGTAGACCAAAAGATTAGGGAAGAGGGAGAACAGGCTACGTTTGAAACTGGTGTGCACGGGTTGCATCCTGAATTAATTCGATTGCTTGGCCGCCTAAAATTCCGCACAAGTTATGGACAGAATGTCTTGAAGCATTCAACGGAAGTATCCCATTTGGCCGGATTAATGGCAGCAGAGTTAGGCGTAGATATTCAACTTGCAAAACGGGCGGGACTTCTGCATGACATTGGCAAAGCTGTAGATCATGACCTTGAAGGAACCCATGTCCAAATCGGGGTTGATCTCGTTAGAAAATACAAGGAATCTAGTGATGTTCTTCACGCCATTGAAGCTCATCATAACGATGTAGAGCCTAAAACGATTGTTGCAGTTCTCGTTGCAGCTGCTGATGCTGTTTCGGCTGCTCGCCCGGGCGCACGCAGGGAGACCCTTGAAACGTATATTAAACGTTTACAAAAACTTGAAGAAATTGCTGAAAGTTTTGAAGGGGTCGAAAAGTGCTTTGCTATTCAAGCCGGACGAGAAGTTCGTATTATTGTTAAACCCGATAAGATTGACGATGTACTCGCTCCACGTGTAGCTCGTGAAATTAGTAAGCGAATTGAAGAGGAACTTGAATATCCCGGACAAATTAAGGTAGTTGTAATCCGAGAGACTAGAGCGGTTGACTTTGCAAAATAGTATCATGGCGAGATGTTAAAACAGGCAATCCAGCGGGTTGCCTGTTTTCTATGTGCGCCCATACCAAAAATGACCAGCTTGCCTGAAAGCGGTTTATGCAGGAGTTTGCAAGCCTACGCCGAATAAATACATGTTAGGACAGCATAAAAGAGAGGGCTGAAAGAGGATGTTTAGTAATTTATATAGAGACGGAGGACGTGTTCAGGAGGGAGGACGTGCCCAAGATGGAGTTGGGCTATTAACCTCAATTTTATTGAGATACGCTGAGGTAGGCTCTGTGCATTACTGGTGTGAGCAACATGCCCTAAAGTTCACGTTTATGATTACGAAGCCTCAATTGGACTCCTCTCTCCAAGACATGCTAAAACCCGCTGTAGAATTTTTTCATCAGCTTGAAGGTCGAAGAATGAGAGTTTTTGATATCACTTGCCGGAACGAAGAAAACGTGTCCGTAATTACGGTAACTCGAGATGTGGATAGTATGACCCAACGAGAGGTCGGGCTTATAGTTGAACTGTTAAAGCGGAAATTTCATAAACAGTTGGTCTATGAAGAAATGTATCTGCCCGAAGAGGAACAGATTTTCCAGGAGGAAATGATTACTCAAATGCTTTATTCAATCCAGAGCGATACCATGAAGAAAAACGTGGTGGCTTTGCGAGAGGAAGGACGTGTTTTGGTCTTTAAGTCATAGCATAGTCGATGCTCAATTCTCAAGATTTAAGCCTTTATTCATATATCACGAAGTACAAGTTTTTTGTGCTCCAGAGGGTATCCTTTTACTTGGTCATTGAAAAGTATTAAAGAGTAAGCATGATGGCATTCTATGGATAGAGTTTAGGTGCGATGTACGATATTGATTAGAAGGGGGGACATTTTTTGCGCATACTTTTTATTGGGGATATTGTAGGTAAGCCTGGAAGGGAAGCGGTTAAACGTTTTTTAAAACCACTTCAGGTGGAGTATAAGATTGATGCGACGATCGCTAATGGTGAAAATGCTGCGGCTGGTAAAGGGATAACCAAAGAGATTGCCGAGGAACTTTATAGCAATGGCATTGAATTTATGACAATGGGTAATCATGTTTGGGATAATAGAGATATTATGAATTTCATTGATCGTGAAAATCGACTTATTCGTCCAGCAAATTATCCTGTTGGAGCACCGGGTCAAGGGCATGGATTTATAAGAGTCATGGGGAGGAAGATCGGAGTACTTAATCTTTCAGGGCGCATCTTTTTACCATCTTTAGACGATCCTTTTAGTGGGGCGATTCGCTGGGTTAACCAAATGAGACAAGAAACTCCGATTATTATCCTTGATTTTCATGCCGAAGCTACTTCGGAAAAAATGGCACTCGGTTGGTTTCTGGACGGCAAAGTCAGCGCTGTCTTAGGAACTCATACACATATTCAGACAGCGGATGCTCGTTTACTTCATCAGGGGACCGCCTATATCACGGATGTTGGTATGACAGGGCCACGGGATTCCGTCTTGGGTGTAAAAAAGGAGATTATTATTAACCGTTTCTTAACCCAATTACCTGCGAAGTTTGAATTGGCAAGCGGTCCTATTCAGATTAATGCAGTTGTCTTAGACATCGATGAGGAAACTGGAAAAGCTCGACAGATCGAAGCAATCCAACGGGTCGCAGAGGCTTAGATAGAAATCTGAAAATTCTTAATCCATAATAGAGGATTTTGTCTACCTGTTCTCGAATACATATATTCTATGTTGTGGTAATACTTGTAAATAAATTCGAGCAGGAGGATGTATCTATGGAGGTATTAAAAGTCTCAGCTAAATCTAGTCCGAATGCAGTTGCAGGAGCTCTTGCCGGGGTTCTGCGTGAGAGAGGAGGCGCTGAGTTACAAGCCATTGGAGCAGGAGCTCTCAACCAAGCTGTCAAAGCGGTAGCCATTGCTCGTGGTTTTGTAGCTCCTAGTGGAGTCGATCTTGTCTGTGTTCCAGCATTCACGGATGTTTTAATTGACGGGGAAGAAAGAACTGCTATTAAACTAATTGTTCAGCCACGCTAAACGAAGGGAAGAGTGGGTCAATTCACCTGTTTGCTTTATTCCATAAGCAGACAGGTGTTTGTTTCGTTATGGTTAAGAGGAGGTTAACATGGAGAAATTTAGTATTGTTGATGGGCATTGTGATAGTTTAATTCACTTTGTCAATGGGGAAAGAACATTACAGGATCCCTCGCAAGGTGGGCATTGGGATACACAAAGGGCGAAGCTTGCTGGAATCTCTCTCCAGTTTATGGCGGCCTATATTGAGGAGATGTATAAGCCTGCTATGGCAACTTGGCGGGGGTTACAATTAATTGAAGGAGCTCATCGCTTTATTGCGGATTACCCGGATCAGGTTTTTCTTGTGTTAGGGAAACAAGAGCTTCAACAAATTCCTGATCCAGCTCGGATCGGTATCCTGCTCAGTGTTGAGGGAGGAGAAATTCTGGGAGAAAACCTCTTTATGTTAGATATTATTTACAAATTAGGGGTCAGGGCTTTAGGTCTAACTTGGAATCAGCGCAATGCTTTAGCTGATGGAATTGGTGAATTTAAGACTCAAAGTAGGTTAACAAATTTAGGCCAAGACGTTGTTTTACACATGAATAAACTGGGGATGCTTATCGATGTATCTCATCTTAATGAGGCAGGTTTTTGGCATGTTCTGGAGTTATCGAAGGCTCCTATTGCTGCTACCCACTCCTGTGCACAAGCTTTATGTCCTCATCCACGAAATTTATCTGATCAACAACTTCGTGCCTTAGGCAAGCATAAAGGAGTTGTCGGAGTGAACTTTTATCCGCAATTTTTAAAAGAGACGGGTCGAATACAACGAAAAGATGTTGTTCGCCATATTTGCCATATTGCTGATGTGGCTGGAGTAGAGACAGTTGGATTAGGATCAGATTTTGACGGCATAAATGAAGTCCCGAAAGGGCTTGAACATGTGGGAGATTACCCTGAATTATTGGAAGATTTGATAAAGGTCGGGTTTTCAACACGGGAAATTGAGCAAATTTCAAGTCAGAACTTTATGCGTTTATTGACGGACGTGTTAAAATAAACGTGGAAATAGAGATTCAAGAAAAGGGGTTAAGTTCGTGGTTTCACTTTATACCCTATACGAAGCAGATTTGCATTGTCACACGACCGCATCGGATGGAATATTGACACCGACTGAACTGGTCCATTTAGTTGCAGAATTGGGATTAAAAGGGGTTGCCATTACGGATCATGACACAATTCAGGGTTGGGATGAGGCAGAGGATGTCGGATCTAACTATCATATACAGATCCTTAAAGGGATTGAGCTTAATACAAATTGGTATGGGGAAGAGGTCCATATTCTTGGTTATGAATTAGATGGCTCATCAAGTTATCTAAAGAAAAAACTTAGCGAATTAAGGGATGCCCGTGAACAGCGCATGCTTAACATTCTGGATCGCTTAGCAACATTGGGAATTGATATTAGCGAGGATGAAGTTCGACAGTTTGCTCAAGGAGAATCGATCGGACGACCACATATCGCTCAGGTTCTTTTAAATCGTGGATTTGTACGGTCCATTAAGGAAGGGTTTGAACATTACATCGGAAGAGGTGCACCAGCTTACGTTCCGCGCTATAAACTAACTCCAGAAGAGGGAATCGAATTAGTGCGTAAAGCTCAAGGGGTTGCTGTTCTCGCCCACCCCGGGATTGGTCGCCTAGAAAAAGGGATACCTGCCTGGATTGAAGCAGGTCTCCAAGGGATTGAGGTTCAGCATTCGGAACATAAGCCGGAGGATGTCATACGATACAGCACCCTCGCCGAGCAATATAACTTACTAGCAACAGGAGGCTCAGACTTTCACGGCGAAGCAAGGAAACCTGGAGTAGAGGTCGGTCGCTGGGGCGTGTCTCTCAATGTCGTTGAGCAGATCTTTAGTCTGGCCAAGCAAAATCGTTCGAGTATGAGTAGAGAATCTTAGGTTTTTCCCATTAAAGGGTTAAAATATATTTTCCCGGCATAGACTAAGATTATAGATAGAGCCGGGGGGGCGTAAGGTATTGGATTCTAAGGACGAAATAAATTTACTGAGGGCTCGGATAGGTGAACTTGAGCAGCGTGTAGAACATTTGAGGGTAAGCCGTCGGGTGCTTATGAACTTGCTAGAGAAGGTTGAACGAGAAAAGGTGGCCTTAGTTCATAACCTAGAGAAAGAAAATGTGCGTTTACAACGAGACAATAAGCGATTTGCGAAATGGATTTTTTCGAAAAACAAGGAAATTATTGAACTTCAAGAAAAAGTAGATACTTCAGTTCAAAAAGCATGAGTCAGCCGCAAGGTGACTCATGCTTTTATATTCGGGGCGCAGGACAAGGATGGCTGGAGCACTAATGGTTATTGTCCGCCTGTTCTAGAAGACGGCCTAGATCGGTTTTAGGGTTATGATGTTCGCGAATTAACCGGCAGATATTAGGATTTAATCCTGCTTGTTCAGCGAGATAACCTCCCCAAAGGGCGTGTCGTTTGTCTATCTTTAGTGGATATGAGAAAATAGAATGACCGTTTTCTAAGCATGACCTTAGGGTCTGGGGCGTCTTCTGTATGAGGACAATAAACACTCGATGCCAGAGGCGGAGGGAAATAACGGATTTTCCGCAGTCATGGAGGAGTGAGGCAGTAACAAGGTTTTCAAAGTCTTCTATGGATAGGGAGTGTCTTGCTTTAATAATGCTTTGGGTGACATCGATTGCGTGTCTCTGATCGGGAAGTGATTGCTGGAGAAAGAGAGTAGAGGCCTAAGAAGATAAGTGTTTCACGGCCCATTCAATATCCTTGGACTCAATCTTGGGAAATAATGCATGAGCAAATTGAAGTACACGGTAAACCATTTTGAGTTCCTCCATTCTCCTTTTCATCATAAGGAACGGATTCCTCTTTTGCAAGCTATATGGAATAGTTTATTGAGATTAGGGAAATCTATCTTAGGGCATCACACCCAATTGGAGTGTATGACCCACTTTATTGATTTGAACAATCTTCAATAAAGATTTTAAGATGAAATTATATATTCTTTTTTTGATATATCTGATATACTAATTAGAAAACTATCGGGAAGGGAGCTAATCATGCAGTCCAATCGTATAATCAATCATGCAGCACTAACCTTTGATGATGTTCTCATTGTTCCGGCCAAATCTGAGGTTCTACCTCGGGATGTCGATGTTAGCACTTACTTGACGAAAACGATTAAACTAAATATCCCGCTGATGAGTGCTGGTATGGACACTGTAACAGATTCCCGGATGGCGATCTCCGTTGCCAGAGAAGGCGGAATTGGGATTATTCATAAGAATATGAGCATTGAACAGCAAGCCTTAGAAGTAGATAAGGTTAAACGTTCTGAACATGGTGTTATCACGGATCCGATCTTTTTACATCCCAGCGACAGTGTTATGGAAGCACTAAAATTGATGGAGCGTTATCGAATCTCCGGCGTTCCAATTACTGTCGATGGGAAACTGGTTGGAATCCTTACAAACCGTGATTTGCGCTTTGAGAAAAACTATAATCGTTTAATTTCTGAAGTGATGACCAAAACTAATTTGGTCACAGCACCTGTCGGGACAACCTTGGAGCATGCCCAAGAAATATTAGGACAACACAAAATTGAGAAATTACCTCTCGTGGATTCTGAGGGGATGCTTAAGGGCCTAATTACGATTAAGGATATTGAAAAGGGACGGCAGTATCCGAATTCGGCCAAGGATGAAAGTGGTCGTTTAAGGGTAGGGGCTGCCATCGGGGTCACTTCTGATACCTTGCTGCGAGCTGAGGCGTTAGTGAACGCTCGAGTCGATGTTCTTGTTCTTGATACAGCTCATGGACACTCCGTAGGGGTCATTGAGGCTGTGCGGGTTTTAAAGGAACGTTTTCCGACGACTCAGTTGATTGCAGGGAACGTTGCAACGTCTGAGGCTACTCGAGAACTCATTGAAGCTGGCGCAGATGCTATTAAAGTTGGGATCGGTCCAGGATCGATCTGTACGACCCGAGTGGTGGCTGGAATTGGGGTTCCTCAAATTACAGCGGTTATGGATTGTGCAGAAGAAGCTGATAAATATGGTATTCCTGTGATTGCAGACGGAGGAATTAAGTTCTCCGGTGATATCGTAAAGGCCTTGGCAGCAGGGGCTCGGATCGTTATGATTGGAAGTCTTTTTGCCGGCACGGAAGAGAGCCCAGGGGATTTAGAAATCTATCAAGGACGTAGTTTCAAAGTGTATCGTGGGATGGGCTCGATCGGTGCTATGAAAGAAGGTAGCAGGGATCGATATTTCCAAGAAAATAATCAAAAACTTGTTCCAGAGGGCATCGAAGGTCGTGTTCCCTTTAAAGGACCGGTTTCAGAAACGATCTATCAAATGATCGGGGGGCTGCGTGCAGGGATGGGTTATTGCGGTACTTCCGATATAGAGGCACTCAGAACCCAGACTAAGTTTATTCGTATAACAGCAGCGGGACTTCGTGAAAGTCATCCACATGATGTGACAATTACTAAGGAAGCTCCAAATTATAGCTGATTAACAAACTTCGAGTGGAGTTAAACTCCACTTAAGATAGCTTTATATCAGAGACTATGAATATTATGTTTTTGCATTGAATAGAGAAGCTTTGGGAGAGAGGGTGACTCTCTCTCTCTTTATTGGCTTGATGGGGGTAGCGGTATACATGAACTCAGTATTTTGGCGCTATCTGCTTCTATTAAGCTTGCTCTATATTTTTTGGAGCCAGTTTTTTGTTGCGGGTGGTGTAATCAATCAAGTAGCCTTTAATTTTGCCCTTTTTTACCCACTTGGTTTTTGGGTGGGCTATCGTCATCAGGCTGAGCATAGGCGCACAGCATACCTTACGGCCTTTATCTTTAATCTTTTATCCTATGTAGTGGCTAGTGTGCTAGATATCCCTATTGAAAGTTGGCTCATGGTAGTCCTTGATTTTTTTAGCCTTTTCATGGTTCTTAAGGTCGGAATATATTTGGGAAGGCGGAACCAATTAGAGGATTAATAACTATGTTGGTAAGTTTATGTGATTTTTTATAAAAAAGATTCATAATACCCCTTTTACTAGAAGGAAATATATGGTAGATGGAGAATGACTATAAAAGCTCATTCACCCGCTAACATTGATATGAAGGGGGATTTATGGTGACGGAAATGTCTCGTAGAGAGCGTAAGAAAAAAGAGACTCGTGAAAGAATTTTCTCTAATGCTATGCAACTTTTCCGGTTGAATGGTTTTACGGCTACCTCAGTCGACCAGATTACGCAGCGAGCCGATGTTGGAAAGGGTACATTCTATAATTACTTTTCTACGAAAGAAGCAGTTGTGTTGGAGTTTTCTCGTCGTTCTTGGCAAGATCTTGTCGACAAGGGTCGCCAACAACCGAGCATGTCCACTCGCCAACGATTAGGGAACCTTCTATACGATTGGGCAGAGTTCATGATAAAAGACCGTGAAATTGCTTGGGTAACCGTGCGAAATCGTGAAGGAGCAAATTATGATTTGAGTTTACATTATGCACTGATGGCAATTATAACGGTCGGACAACAAAACTGCGAAATCAGTGGAGAATTCGATCCTGCTTTTTTAGCAGAAAGTCTAGAAGGTATGATGGTTCAGCATTTTATTCGTTGGTTTGTTTCAGGTATAGGCGATTTACACGAGGAATTAAATCATGCCCTCATGGTTTTTTTAGACGGGCTTTCGGAAAAGAAACAGGAGGCGTGAATAACATTCATATCCCTCTGTTGTTACTCATAAGGTAACAGCGGAGGGATTTTTAATGGTTACACGATACTCACCGAGAAGTCTCGGGCTATGGCTGGGACAGATGCCAGTGGGTCCTCACAATGATATATCGGATGTGCCAGGTGTCATGGTGGGGAGTGTGTCCTTAGTCCGTGGAGTTGGTCCCTTAGATTCTAACGGAAGGGGGCCGGTTAGGACAGGTGTGACTGCGATCATACCTCGTGCTAACCTTTATCATCAGCCCTGTAAGGCGGGAATCCAGGTAATTAATGGCTATGGGAAGTCGATCGGTGTTCCGTTTATTCAAGAGATGGGACTCCTTAATTCTCCCATTTTATTGACAAATACTCTGAGCGTTAATGACGTAGGCAGTGGTGTGATCACGTATTTACTAAAGAAATACCCTGAGATCGGAAATGATGCGCGAACCCCCAATGTTGTTGTCATGGAATGCGATGATTCCTATCTCAATGATATTCGTGGGCGCCATGTCAAACCTTGGGATGCAATCCTTGCACTTCAACGTGCTGCAAAAGGACCTATTGAGCAGGGAAATGTCGGTGCTGGAGTTGGAATGTCCTGTTTTCAATTGAAAGGAGGAATTGGAAGTTCCTCACGCCTTGTTCTAGAGCAAAGCGGGCAGAGCTATACTGTGGGGATGCTTGCTCTGGCAAATTTTGGAGTTCTTGAAGATTTCCTCTTAGCGGGTGTTCCAGTAGGAAAGTTTCTTTCTGTGCCAGATAAGGGATATGTCCCGGGATCGTTGATTTTAATTGGGATTACAAATGCACCCTTATCGCGCTGGCAATTAAAACAACTTGCCCGGCGCGCTAGTTTAGGAATAGCTCATACCGGTTCTATTTCAAGAACTGGAAGTGGCGATTTTTGCTTGATGGTTAGCACAGATGTCAATGAACACAACACGAATCAGTCTTTATCCGACTGGGCATTAGATGAGTTCTTCAGAGCGGTGGTGGAATCCACGGCAGAAAGCATTTGGAATGCTCTCTTTTTCGCTCAAACCATGGAAGGGAGGGATAGAAATATTCGCCTTGCCTTGCCAATTAAAAAAACATTACAGATTGTTCGAAATTGGAAGGGTGGGTTTTCACATAATTTGTCATGATCTTCCTACTTAGCGCGTAAACATCCTAAGAGGAGAAAAGCTAAGGGGGTTCATTGTGAGTATTACCTGGAATTTGATCTGGGAAGCTCATCCAGATGTGTTTGTTGTGAGAAACTGGAAGGAGTATACAGACGACAAAAAAAAAGCAAATCGTCTCCCAATGCAATTTGCATATTTTATGGGCGGCGAAACGACTTTACGAGTTGGGATTATCGCAAGTTCTTCGGTTCCCAATGAAGCGGAATTTCTTCTTGCCGGATTATTATGGGGAAATCGTCTCAGTAATGGGGCGAAAACTGTAATATATTATGTTGCCCCTAATTTTTCAACGTCGTTTTTAACCGGGCTTGCCAAAATTGGGGGGACAATTTTTGCAAGGGCCGTTTACTGGCGTGAAAAACTCACACCCAGTTTATACCCCATTCCCGAGAAACAACCCAGCAAGCAGTTGCGTTACTCTCTCGGAGAGGAACGTCCAGATTGGAAACGCTGGGGAGCGGGTTTAAATCCTGTTGTGCGTCAACAATTGACGAGTGTAAATTCATTTTTTAGTAATTTAGCAACACGAAAGGTTCGTATTGAAATTAAAACTCAGAGTATCAGTTTTCTCTGGGGTTACTTTGAGATTGCCGAAATGCGACGTAAAGGGAAGAAATTTGAACTTAATACCAAAGTAAAGTGGTTAAAAAAAGGGGAACAGATGGTCAAGTGGCAAAAACAAGGTTGGGTAGATTCTTCTGGGTCACTAAATCCGGAATTTTGTACTGCTATTGTATGCATTCTTGACTACCTAGAATCTTTAGAGCAAGCGGGTAAACTTAGTACCCAGGAGCTACTAGCCTTGTTACTTCATCAGGGAGATGGGATCTTAAAGTCACTTTGGGGGGCGCCCTGGTCATGGCCGTGGCTTCCTAAGGAGCGTGGTGAAAGCTCGGTGATGGAATTGGAAGGATGGTACTATTTTCAAGGGAATGGGCAGTTAAGTGTTGTATGTCCAATTTTTGAGAAACCGCTGACTAAAGCTGCTCAAAGCATTCTTCTAGCAAGTGTATTAGAAAAAAGCACGCTTTTAGCCTATGTCAAAAATGACCAAGGGGATCCTCTAGTTTGGGATGGTCGAGTTCATTGGCTGACAGCTCTAGGCAAGCAAGAGGAACTTCGGCGCTGGTACTGTTGGTTAAGCGATGTCGACAAATTTCCTATCTGGACATTACCGGAAAACTGGAGGGAAAAGGGAATATATGAATTAAATTGCCAGAGTACACTCATGAATAATTCCTTTATGCAGAAAGGTTACTCGTAAAGGTTGCAAGACTAGGAAAGTCGATCAATACTTCGGTTCCATTCGTTCCTATAGAATCGCAAATGTGTAGCATACCATGATGGGCAAGTATAATTTGTTGAGCAATGGTTAGCCCTAGTCCAGTTCCCTCCTTATGGGTGGAAAAGAAGGGATCAAGCACCCTATTACGTAAGTTTTCCGGTATCCCCGGTCCGTTATCAATAATACTGATTCTTACATGAGATTCATGATCTATAAGTCGAATGATGACGCTTCCTCCTTGGGGGGAAGCTTCAATTGCATTTTTTAGAATGGATAGAAGAGCCTGGAGAAGTTGCTCAGGGTCTCCCATTATATAGACAGCATTGGAGGAGAGTTCAAGAACTATGGTAACTGCTTTTCTATCTCTCAAGGGTTGAATTAATTGAGTTGTTGCATGAATGGTTTCTGCAAGGCAGAGTAGTTCGACTTGAGGTGCTGATGGACTTGCAATCAGAAGAAATTTACTTAACACTTGTTCAATAGTATGAATTTCATCGAGCATGAGTTGTTGATACGGGCGATAGGACTCAGGCCATTGCTCGGGTGTAATCAACTGCATAAACCCTTTAATAGTTGTCAAGGGGTTGCGAATTTCATGTGCTAAGCCAGCTGAAACTTCGTTGATAATGGAGAATTTTTCTACTTGTACATAGGCTTCCGAACACTTCTTTTCTTCACTGATATCGAAAAGTGTTAAGAGTGTTCCCGAAGGAATATTGTGGTTTAGCAAAGGTCGAGTTTGGAAGCGCAAGTACTTATTTTCCCGTTTTGGGGTTTTCCAACAGAATTCACCCACTTCAGGTAGCTTATTCGGTTCAAAATTATCTAAGATACCTAATATTTTAGAGATCGGTTGGCCAACGAGAGAGGGTTTTGTTAAACCTAATAGGTAGGTTGAACGAGGATTTGATTCGATAATTTCTCCTGTCTTATCTAATAAGATTATAGCTTCATAACTATAGTCAACGGTTTTGATTAAAGGGGGATTTTGCCATAGTAGGGCCCTCATGGTGTTGATGTGATTTTGATGTCGTGCGCGTTCACGAGTTTCCTTCCGGTTATAGAGAATAATGATGGCTAGGAAAAATATAAGATGCACAATGAGGAGTGGGACTGAAGGAAAGATGGAATAGAATCGTGTACTAACCATAAGCAAGGTGATGCTGAGGATCCAGATTTTGCCCCAGCTGCTGAACCAAAGTTCAAACCAAATTATGAGTGTAAAAAACGCAATGAATAGAAGTATAATGTGGATAGGGCGAAAAACTGGTGAGACATTAACGAAAATTATACCTATAATCAAAAAAGCAGTTAAGACAATGAAAATACTTTGTTTAAAAAGAGAACGGAACCGTATTTTTAGTGAAATCACATTTTTTTCTCCTTTCGGAAGACTGTCGGAAACACACTATCATAGTTTATCATACATAATCGTAAAATAATGTAAAAAAAAAGAGATATTATAAAAGGAAAACATTGTAATAATAGGCTTAAACGCTCAAATTTAGAGAGCTTGAAAGAAAAATTTATCTCTAAAATCCGACAAATCAATTGAAACTTGGCCTGTAGTGCAGGTTTATAATTTAGTCCCTGACTATTCAGAAAGTCTAGGTAAATATGAATGAAGATTCTAAGCCAAATGAATACTCGGATATCTAAAAAATACATGCAACTATATAATATTTATTGTATAATTATGCAAAACGACAAAAGGGGTATTAAAAATGAACTTGCGTAAGGCACGAATAGCGGATGTTGAAGAGATGATGTTATTAATTAATAGCAACGCTGAACAAGGACTCATGCTTCCAAGATCAAGAAATATGCTTTATGAAAACATTCGCGAATTCTTGCTTGCTGAAGAGGATGGACAATTGATTGGGGTTGCGTCC